>JAPWJW010000001.1:1800000-2100000 GCA_028283825.1 Azospirillaceae bacterium
CAGGCGGCGGAAGCGGCGATCCGCTCGGGGCAAGCGGTCACCGGCCGCCAGGCCTATCTTCGGGCAAGCAACTACTATCGCTGCGCCCTATTTTCGTTGCCCCATACCGACAAGCGCCTCACGGATTATCTGACGCTCAGCCGCCACTGCTTCCACCAGGCCGCAGCGCTTTTCCCCCGGCCCATCGAAACCCTGTCCATCCCGTTCGGCGATGCCCGCCTGCCGGCATACTTCATCCCCGCCGAGGGCGATCAAGCGGCACCGCATCCCACCTTGCTGGTCCTCAACGGCGGCGATTCCACCGGTGAGGAGATGACCCATTGGCTGGGGTTCGCCGCGGCGGCGCGGGGCTGGAATTGCCTGGTGCTGGAGGGGCCGGGCCAGTGGAGCGCGCTTCAGTTGAACCCGGGGCTGTATCTGCGGCCCGATTACGAGGTCCCGGTGAAGGCCGCCATCGACTACCTCACCGGCCGAGACGGCGTCGACCGTAAGCGGATCGCCCTATTCGGTCCCTCGCTTGGTTCCTTGCTGGCGGCGCGCGCCGTGGCCTTCGAGGGGCGGATACGGGCGTGTGTCTGTCAGGGCCTGGTCGTCGATGTTTACGAGGCCTGGCATGCCGTCTGGCCGCGCGTGCTGCAAAAGGCGCCCGTCGGGATATTCGACGCGGTTTTTTCCGGACTGGAGAAACTGAGCCCGCAGCTTCACGGCATGGCCAATCATTTCCGCTGGATGCTGGGGGTCACAAAACCCCATGCCATCATCGATGCATGGAGGCCCTATCATGTCGGCGAACTGGCGCCACGCATCGCTTGCCCCATGCTGGTCCTCTATGGCGAGGCGGAGGCGGCACAGAGCGATGAGACGGTGGCCCTGAGCGCGCTGCGGTTCATCGCCGGGCTTCCCGGCCCGGTTTCACTGCAACTCTTCGGCTTCGATGAGGGCTGGGCGGCGACCCATTGCCAGGTCGGCGCGCTTGCCGCCATGCAGGCCCTGGTCTTCGGCTGGCTCGACACGGCGGTAAACCACCCGGATGAACTGCCTGCACATGATATCGGCGACAATGTCGCCACCGTGTTCGCCCACCATATCCAAGGCGGCGACGCGCGAAAGGAAGCGGAGGGGATTCTGACGGGCATGGCGATCCGCCGATGAGCAACGAACCTTCGAAACCGCCCCGGGGGCGGCCGCGCAGTGCTTCGGTCGACAAGGCGCTGGTCGAGGCGGCCCGGGATGAGTTCGTCACGAAAGGCTTTCACGCGATGAGCATGGAATCCATCGCCAACCGCGCGGATGTCAGCAAAGTCTCCCTCTATCGGCGATGGCCGTCGAAACTCGAGGCCGCCGCCGATGCCCTGCGGCTGTTGAGTGAAAGCGGCGTTCCCGAAGACCATGGCAGCCTGGAAGCCGATATCCGCGCCCTGTTCGCCGCCACCATCCATTCAGAGGGGGCAAGGGCCAGGGCGAGGTTCCTGATGCGCACGATGGGGGAGATCAGCGACCACCCCGACCTGCTCGCCATCTACCGGACGCAGTTGCTGGCCCCGCGCATCGAGCAGATCCGAACCGTGATCGGGCGCGCCCGGGCCCGCAAAGAGGTGTCCGACATTCCGACGGACGTGGCCGCCATGGTCGTCGCCGGCCCGTTGTTCCTCCATTCGCTGTTCCTGCTGGCGGATCCGGATCGCGCCTGGCCGGGCGATCTGGTGGAAACGTTGACGCGCACGGTGCTTCTGGGAATCGGCGCCCCGCCCCCTCACCCCGCCCCGGCGCGCTGATGTTCCAGGAAAAAGCGCACCATCTCACGCGTCGCGTCGGGCCCCGACGGATCGGTGTAGGAGCCCGACGGGCTGCCCCCGGCCCAGGCGTGGCCGGCGCCGTGGAGGGTCCAGTGCTCACACACCGCCCGGCCGGCTGCATCGACGTGGACGGTGCGGGTGTAGGCCGGCCCGCCGGGCGCCTGTCCGCGCCGCGTGCTTGACCGCAGTCCGGGGGCGGATGCCACGGCCTGGGCGGCGATCGCGTCGCCATTGCCGGGGTGGACGGTGGCGTCCTGGTCGCCGTGGAAGATGATGGTCGGGACCCCGCCCCCGCCCTGCCCCGCCGCCCCCTTGCGCATGGCGGCGAAGGCGGAGGGCACGTCGCGCGCCGCCCCCAGGGGCAGGCCGGAATGCGCGCCCACCGCGGCATAGAGGTCGGGATAGGCGGCGCCCATGATGACGGCGGCGGCACCGCCCGCCGACAGGCCGGCGACATAGATTCGGGCCGGGTCCACCGAATGTTCTTCCATGACGCGGCGGGTGATGCCGGCGATCAGCGCCGGTTCGCCCCCGTCACGGCGCTGGTCCTGCGGATTGAACCAGTTCCAGCATTTGTTGGGGTTGGCGGAATTGGGCTGTTCCGGATAGGCGACGAGGAAGCCGTGCTCCTCCGCCGCCTGGTTCATCCGGGTCCCGGCGGCAAAGTCGTCGGGCGACTGGGTGCAGCCGTGCAGCATGACGATCAGGGGCAGCGGCCGGCCGCTGCTGCGACGGGCGGGCACGTAAAGCTTATAGGCCCGCGTCCCCGCCGCCCCGCTGTAGGACGCGGTGGTGAAGGACGCCCCCTCCGGCACCGGCGGCGGGGCCGGCCGGAACGCGCCATCGGCCAGGCCGCCCGGCACGGCACGGGCCGCCAGACGGCGCAAGGTCTCGCCCAGACCGGTACGGCCCGCCGGGAACGGGGACACGAACGGGGATGCGTGCGGGGGTGCTGGCGGAGATTCGGGGTCCACGACGGTGAAGGTGCCGTCGATGACGGTGGGGTCGGCGGCCGGCGTTGGTGCCGCCTTGCCGCCGTGCAGCATCTGCTGGATGAGGGCCGTCGCCTCGGCCAGCTTGCCGGCACCGGTGAGACGGGCCGCCTGGGCCATGCCTTCAAGAGGTTTGAATTTCATGTCGGCGCTTTCCCTGGTTCCGGAAAAAGAGGTTGGTGAGGCGGGACCGGCCTATCGGATCCGGTCGGCGAGGGCCGCCTTGACGGCGGCGCTGGCGTGCAGGCCACCCAGCACGGTCAGCGCGGCGATGGCGGCGCGGGCCAGTTCGGGCGTGACGTCCAGGCCGATGCTGGCCAGCCCCAGCACGCGGATATCCAGCCTCTCGCCCGCGTCCAGCGCCGCCTCCAGGTCCCGGCGGCTGATGTAGCGCAGGCCGAGATCGACACTCTTGCGTGTCACCGCCTGCCGCACCGCGTCGCCGTGACGTTCGATCTGGTTGCGGATGGCGGTGCGGATGAAGTCGGTGCGGTTGGAGTAAAACCCTTCCTGGACCAGCAGGTCGATATGGCCAAGGTCCACGAAGCCCAGATTGATGGTGATCTTCTCGCTGTCGGGCATCTTGGGGCCCAGGGCACGCACGTTATCCGCCATCTCATCACCATCTACATACCATCCATGTGGATGGTGATATGGGGCGTGCCAGCAGTCTTTCAAGGCGGCAATGACCTGCCAACCCATCATCCGCCGGTGGAGTCCCCCGGGAAAAGGGCTGCGGCCGATAGCACGGCCCGGTCCATTTTCCGGTTCGCCGGCCCCGCCCCGGCGGCCGCGCATGCCAACCCCGGAAAATAAGATTGTCCGCCTGGCGGTGGCCGTGCCGCGGTGCGGCATCGCCCAGCAAAACCGCCTTGCGGTTGCAGGTCTTTTTCCGGCCCGGCGGCGATGAAATCCGCAACAGGTCGCTTCCATTGCGTTTTACCTAAATAAACCCACGGCCAATCTTATAAGTATATCTCTGAAAAATTGGCCATAGATTGCTACACACTATCTTTATCTGTGTGCATTACATAAAGAAGACTTCGCAAAATACGGCACACCATAGAGCGAAATTCAGGTTAACGAGTTAATTATATAAGTGAGAAGTGCTCAAAATGACTATGAGTGTTAAGGCCAAAGCTATACCAGACGACTATGAGTCTATTATGTTGATGCAAACGACCAATGATAATGTTACCCGAATGGTTAGGTGCGTCCGGGCAAGGGTTCGGCGCGTGTCGAGGCGTGTGGGCAGCCGTCAGGGATGGCTGGACACCCGGTCCAGGTTGCAGGACCGGGTTCAGGATGGGGGATCGGGGTCATGGGGAAGATGCTGCTGGACGCGCGTTCGGGCCTGTTGAAGGGCGACCTGAAGAAGCGGAACCGCACCCTGCTGCGCGCCGGCGCCTCCGCCTTGGCCATGGCCACCGCCCTGGCCGCCCCCAAGGCGCAAGCGAACGACGCCTACTTCTCGGGCCAGACGACCGGCGGCTTCCGGATGTCCGGCAGCGACAACATCACCATCACCAACACCGGCACCATCATCGTTCCCAGCGGCCAGACCGGCGTGCAGTTCCTGACCGGCAGCCACACCAACCTGCTCAACGCCGGCACCATCAGCGGCGGCCAGCGCGGCGCCTATGTCGGCGGCAGCACGTCGCAGAGCACCCTGGCCACCCTGGGCACGCTGCTGAACACCGGCACCATCGAGGGCAGCTACGCAGCACTGGAGGTGGCGGCCGGCAGCACCCTGATCACACTGGTCAACAGCGGCCTGATCAGTGGCAACGTCTATCTGGGTGGTGACACCGCCGTCACCATCTACGGCGGCACCGGCGGCGCCACCGGCACCTTCATCGGCGTGGACGGCACCACCCAGGGCGTGATGACCAGCGGCGCCGACATCACGCTGGCCAGCGGCAACCTGCTGCTGAACGACGCCGTGAACGTGGGCGGCAACACCCTGGTGAACAGCGGTGCCGCCGTGACGCTGAGCACCATCGTCAGCGTCACCGGCAATTACAGCCAGACGGCGGGGGAACTGAATATCGATGCCCGCACCGGCGGCCTGGTGGTGTCGGGGTCGGCCAGCATCACCGGCGGCGACGTGGTCGCCACCCTGTCCACCCTGGGCAATTACATCGCGGGCAGCGTCTATGCCACCCTGGTGGCCGCCGGCGCGGCGTCCAGCTACAGCATCACCACTTATGCGAACCTGGGCGGCGTGGCCGGCACGGTGTCGGGCAACAACCTGCTGCTGGTCGCCACCAGCGACTATATCGGCGGCAGCCTGGGCAGCCTGACCAACAGCGGCACGCTGGCCAACCGGCTGTCGGTCGCCACCACCGGCACCCTGGGCACCTTCGTCAACGACGCCACCGGCACCCTGTCCAGCGGCATCGGCAACAACGGCACCATCGGCACGCTGGTCAACGCCGGCACCATTTCCGCCAACTATGGCCTGGATGATTACGGCAGCATCGGCACGCTGGTGAACCAGGCCGGCGGCACCCTGGCCGGCAGGATCGCCGTCTACATCCGCAGCGACGGCAGCGGCGGCACCATCAGCCAGATCATCAACGACGGCACCATCGTCAGCACCAGCACGGCCACCGCCTGCGCCATCTGCAACTACGGCCAGCTGGGCGGCCTGGTGAACAGCGGCGTCATCATCGGCAGCATCACCGGCGCCGGCTATCAGAACATCCTGACCATCAGTGGTGGCGCCAACGGCACGGTGGGCACGTTCACCGGCCTGAACGGCCAGATCGGCGGCATCAGCAACATCAGTGACATCACGTTCGCGTCCGGCAACCTGCTGCTGAACGACAACATCTATGCCGCCAGCCACACCGTCTACAACACCGGCGCCAACATCACGCTGGGCGGCACCCTTACCGCCATCAGCGCCATTTCCCAGACCGCCGGCACCCTGGTCATCACCAGCGGCACCGAACTGGTGGCCTACGACCGCGTCAGCCTGACCGGCGGCACGGTGCTGACCGGCAGCTTCAGCACGCTCGCCAATTACCTGGCGGGCAGCATCTACCGCACCCTGGTCGCCAGCAGTTCCGCGTCCAGCTATGACGGCCTGGTGGTCACCGGCATGGGCGTCCAGGGCCTGGTGGGCACCAGCAGCGGCAACAATTTGGTGGTGGCGGCCACCGGCTATTACATCGGCGGCACCCTGGGTGCCGTCACCAACAGCGGCACGGTCGCGGGCAATACCGGCCTGACCATCACCGGCACCGGCAGCCTGGGCACCTTCACCAACGCCAGCACCGGCGCCGTGGCCCCCACGGCGGGTGCCGCGGTCCTCATTAACGGCACCCTGGGCACCCTGGCCAATGCCGGCCTGATCAGCGGCGACAGCGTCGCCCTCTCCATCAACCACGGCAGCGTCGGCCTGATCAGCAACACCGGCACCCTGCAGATAACCGACATCGGCGCGGTATTCAGCGTCCTCAACAGCACCATCGGCACGGTGGCCAATGACGGTCTGGTGGCCGTCGACGGCTATTTCGGCGCCGCCATGACGTTCAACCACACCACCATCACCGCCATCACCAACAGCGGCACCATGATGGGCTTCGGCGGGGCGACCGCCACCGGCATCCTGAACCAGTACGGGTCGATCGGCACCCTGGCCAACAGCGGCACCATCGCCAGCGGATATGGCTACGGCATCGAGAACAAGAACTCCGCCACCATCGCCACGGTGGTGAACAGCGGCACCCTGACCGGCAGCGGCCTGGCCGGCGGCAGCGTCTATGGCGCCGCCCTGCTCAACAACGACAGCGCGACCATCGGCACCCTGGTCAACAGCGGCACGATCCGCGGCGCCAACGCCATCCTGTCCTTCGGCAACGCCACCATCGGCACCCTGGTCAACACCGGGGTGGTCGCCGGCGGCGTGGTGAACGGCGACAGCGACGGCGCCTATGGCAACATCTACTTCACCGCCGACAGCAGTGCTGCCGACCTGACCATCGTGGGCGGCAGCGGCGGCACGGTGGGCACGTTCACCGGCGTGGACCTGGTGTCCAAGGGGCTGATCACTAACCAGTTGAGCGACGTCTATTTCCTGTCCGGCGCCCTGGTCCTGAACGACGACATCGACGCCGGCGGCAGCCACACCGTGGTCAACACCGCCGCCACCCTGGCGCTGAACACCCTGATCAGCGTCACCGGCAACTACAGCCAGTCCTCATCCGGCACGCTGGTGCTGGCCGCCGGGGCCCAACTGTCGGTCAGCGGGGCCGCCAGCCTGGCCGGCCAGGTGACCGCCACGGCGGAGGGCATCACCACCGCCAACTACGTGGTGGGCGACGGATCCGGCATTACCCTGGTGCAGGCCGACGGCGGCCTGGCCGACACCGCCACGCTGACCATCACCAACAGCATCGCCCTGGGCGGCCGCCTGGCGCTCAGCGGCACCGGCACCACCACGTCCAGCCAACTGCTGGCCCTGCCCGCCAGCGACTATATCGGCGGCAGCTTTGGGACCATCACCAACGGCGACGGCACCCTGCTGTCGGCCGCCACCGCGCTCTACATCGCCGGCACCCTGGGCGCCCTGGCCAACAGCGGCACCATCGCGGGCAACGTCATCAACGACGGCGCGCGGGGCCTGACCATCCTGGGCGGCGGTGGTGCCACCATCGGCACCCTGACGGGCCAAAGCGGCCAGGGCACCATCACCAGCACGCTGGCCAACGTGGTGCTGACCGGCGGCAACCTGTTGCTGAACGACGCCGTGATCGTGGGCACCGGCACGCTGGTGAACAGCGGTGCGGCCGTCACCCTGTCCACCGTGGTCAACGTCACCGGCAATTACAGCCAGTCGGCCGGCGAACTGGCCCTGGGCGGCAGCGGCGAACTGGTGATCAGCGGCAGCGCCACGGTCACCGGCGGCACCGTCTCCGCCTTCATGGGCAACCTGTCGGCGCAGGGCAATTACGTGGCGGGTGACACCGTGACCACGCTGATCGCCGCCGGCAGCGGCAACTACAGCGGCATCACCGCCAACCTGGCCAGCGGCCTCACCAGCCTGGGCGTGGGACAGGGGACGGACGGGTCCAACCTGCTGGCCGTCGCCACCAACGACTATATCGGCGGCACGCTGGGCAGCGTGACCAACACCGGCAGCATCACCGGCCTGTACGTGGCCGCGACAGGCAGCCTGGGCAGCTTCCGGAATGAGACCACCGGCACCATCAGCGAGGTGGGCGGCGTCACCCTGCTGGGCACCGTCGGCACCCTGGACAACGCCGGCCGGATCCTCATCACCGGCAGCAGCGGCTTCTACGCCAGCGGCACCATCGGCACGCTGAACAACAGCGGCACCATCCACAACAGCGGCACCTACGGTGTCGGCATCGTGGCCCGCGGGACCATCGGCCAACTGGTGAACCAGGCCGGCGGCAGCATCAACGGCTACTATGGCATCATAGTGGTCGGCCCCACGTCCAACAACGGCACCGCCGCCACCATCAGCACGCTCAGCAACAGCGGATTCCTCGGCGGTAGTGGTTTGGGGGTTGAGACCGATGGCACCATCGGCCTGCTGGAGAACCAGGCCGGGGGCACCATCGCGAGCAGCGGCACCGCCATCCACGTTTATGGCGGCATCACCACGCTGACCAACAGCGGCCTGATCCAAAGCAACTATCACGCCATCGATATCGGCGCCGCCCTATACATCAGCGGCACCGTCGGCCTTCTGGAAAACCTGGCCGGCGGCACCATCGTCGGGTCCCAGGTTGGCGTTGCCAACACCATCGTCCTCAACACCCTGGTCAACAGCGGCCTTATCACCGGCACCGTCCAGGGCATCCTCAACCTGGGTACCATCGGCACCCTGGAAAACTTGGCCGGCGGCACCATCACCGTGTCGGGCGGCAACTCCTCGATGGCCATCCGCAACGACGGCGGCATCGGCACCCTGACCAACGCCGGCCTGATCGCCGGCAATTATGGCCTGGACGTGGGCGCCGGCGGCACCCTGGACACCTTCAGCAACACCGGCATCGTCAGCGGCACCCACGCCGTCATCAACGCTGGCAGCATCGGCGTGCTGGAGAATCTGGCCGGCGGCAGCATCGGCGCCCTGGGCAGCGTGACGGGCCATTACAGCTCCGCCGCCATCTACAACAGCGGCACCATCGGCACCCTGGCCAACAGCGGCACCCTCAGCGGCCTCTACCTCATCGCCGCCATCGGCACCACCGGTGCGCTGGCCGCCATCGGCAGCATCGCCAACAGCGGCACCATGGTGGTGGGCGCCACCTACCAGACGGGCACCGCCATCCGCCTGAGCTACGCCACCATCGGGCAGATCAGCAACAGCGGCACCCTGGTCGCGGCCACCAACAGCTACAACAGCTACGTCGTCTATGCCGTCAACAGCACGATCGGCAGCATCGCCAACAGCGGCCTGGTGTCGATCCAGAACGGCGTCTTCGCCCTGAACTACAACGGCACCATCGGCACCGTCAGCAACAGCGGCGTGTTCAACGGCGGCGGCGGCGGCATCCTGGCCAACGACGGCTATGGTGGGGGCCATGGCACCGTCGGATTGTTCGACAACAGCGGCACCATCACCACCGCCTACACCGCCATCAAGAACTGGGGCGGCGGCGTCCTGGGCACGCTGGTCAACAGCGGCACCATCATCGGCCGCACCGCCTTCTACAATTCCGGCACCTTCGGCACCCTGGTGAACAGCGGCCTGATGCAGGGCAGCATCGTCAACCAGAACGGCACGGACCTGACCATCCGGGGCGGGGACAACGGCACGCTGGGCACCTTCACCGGCACCAACCTGACCGACATGGGCACCATCCTGAACACCACCGGCAACCTGGTGTTCGCGGGCGGCGCCCTGATGCTGAACGACAATCTGGTGGTCACCGGCCACGCGGTGCTGAACAACGGCGCCACCCTGGCGCTGAACACCATCGTCACCGTCAGCGGCGACTATACCCAGACCGGTGGGGCCCTGAATTTGGGTGGCGGCACGGTGGTCACCGGCGGCCTGGTGGTCAGCGGGGTGGGCAGCCTGTCGGGCGTGGGGGTGACCGCCACCCTGTCCACCCTGGGCAACTACCTGGCGGGGTCCGTCTACGGCACCCTGGTGTCGGCGGCCGGCGGGCTGAACATCGACACGACATCGTACACCCTGGCGGGGGCCGGCCTGATCAGCACCACGCTGACGGGCACCGACCTGCTGGCCGTCGCCACCGGCGACTATATCGGCGGCACGCTGGACACGGTGACCAACAGCGGATCGATCAGCCAGGTCTATGTGGGTGCGGCGGGCAGCCTGGGCACCCTGGTGAACGCCACCGGCGCCGTCATCGCCAACGGCCTGATCCTCAACGGCACCCTGGGCGCACTGAGCAACAGCGGCCTCATCAATGGCGACATCACCAATTCCGCCGCCAACGTCCTGACCATCCTGGGCGGCACCGTCGCCACCGGCACCCTGACGGGCGGCACCCTGGCCAGCACGCTGGCCAACGTCGTGCTGTCCGGCGGCAGCCTGTTGCTGAACGACGTGGTGAACGTCGGCGCCGGCACGCTGGTCAACAACGGCGTCAACCTGTCGCTCAACACCATCATCAGCGTCACCGGCAACTATGCCCAGACGGGTGGCGGGCTGAATGTGGCCCACGGGGCTGAACTGGTGGTCAGCGGCGACGCCAGCATCAGCGGCGCCAGCATCGCCAGCTCCATCGCCCTGACCTACACCGCCAACTACCTGGCCGGCACGGTGCTGGGCACCCTGGTGACGGCGGGATCCGGCAGCAGCTACACCGGCCTGACCCTGGCCAACAACGGCGGCCTGGCCGGTGTGTCCACCGCCGCCGTGGGCGTGGACGGCAACCTGGTGGCGGAGGTCACCAGCTATTACATCGGCGCCAGCTACGGCAGCCTGACCAACAGCGGCACGCTTTCCGGCGCCTATGGCCTGTACGTCGCCTACGCCGGCAGCCTGGGCAGCTTCGCCAACACCGGCACCATCGCCGCCACCACGGGCCCCAGCGTCAGCATCGTCGGTGCGGTGGGCACGCTGGACAACAGCGGCCTGATCAGCAGTGCCAACGTCGCCGTGTCCATCAACAACTACGGCCAGACCGTGGGCCTGTTGCTGAACAGCGGCACGATCACGGGCGGCGGCTATGCCGGTGTGTACCTGGCGGCCGGCACCATCGGCACGGTGCTGAACACCACCGACGGCACCATGGCCGGCGGCTACGGTGGCCTGTGGATGTCAGGGGGCAGCATCGGCCTGCTGGACAACGCCGGCCTGATCACCGGCACGCTGCTGGCCATCAACACCGGCGGCAGCATCGGCACCCTGGTGAACGAGGCCGGGGGCAGCATCTTCAGCGCCCAGAAGAACGGCATCCAGAACGGCAGCAACGTCTATATCGGCACCCTGTCCAACGCCGGCGTGCTCGGCGGCGCCTACCAGGGCATCCAGAACTACGGCATCATCGGCATACTGGAGAACCAGTCCACCGGCACCCTGACCGTCACGGGCCAGAACGGCTACAACGGCCTGGCTGCGGCCATCTACAACGTCTTCGGCACCATCGGCACCCTGGCCAACGCCGGTCTGATCGCCGCGTCCATCAACAACTATGGCGGCAATGACGGCATTCAGAACCTGGGCGGCACCATCACCGTCCTGGACAACAGCGGCACCATCAGCGGCAACGCCGGCATCTTCAACTACAACTACGCCGGCTATGCCGCTACCATCGGCACGCTGCTCAACAGCGGCACCGTCAGCGGCCGCACGACCGCCATTACCAACTACGGCACCATCGGCGCCCTGGTGAACAGCGGCCTGGTGGCGGGCAATTTTCTCAACAACCAGGCCGACGGCAGCGACCTGACCATCCTGGGCGGCACCGGCGGCACGGTGGGCACCTTCACCGGCTACACCGCCGGCAACCAGGGCACCATCACCAGCACGCTGGGCAACCTGGTGTTCGCCGGCGGCGACCTGGTGCTGAACGACCGCGTCAACGCCAGCGGCCGCACGGTGCTCAACACCGGCGCCGACATCACCCTGGCCAGCCTCATCTCCATCACCGGCGACTACACCCAGTCGGCCGGCACCCTGGTGCTGGGCGCCGGCGCGCAGCTGTCCGTCACCGGTGGCGCCACCCTGGCCGGCGGCATCCAGGCGACGGTGGGTGGCATCGCCACCGCCAACTACGTGGTGGGCGACGGATCCGCCATCACCCTGGTGCAGGCCGACGGCGGCCTGAGCGACACCGCCGACCTGACGCTGGCCAACACCCTGGGGCTGGACGGCCACCTGTTGCTGGGCGACAGCACCCTGACCGCCAGCCAGTTGCTGATCCTGCCGGCCAGCGACTATATCGGCGCCGGCTACGACACCATCACCGTCGGCAGCGGCACCCTGCTGTCCGCCCCCACCGCGCTGTACATCGCAGGATCCGGCAGCCTGGGCGTGCTGGCCAACAGCGGCACCATCGCGGGCGACATCGTCAACCTGTCCGCCAACGCCCTCAGCATCCTGGGCGGCAGCGGCGGCACGGTCGGCACCCTGACGGGGCAGACCCTGGCCAGCCAGGGCACCATCACCAGCACACTGGCCAACGTGGTGCTGTCGGGCAACCTGCTGCTGAACGACGCTGTCAATGTCGGCACGGGCACGCTGGTCGGCAGTGGGGCCGCCCTGACGCTGACCACCTTGGTCGGCGTCACCGGCACCTACGCGCAGACGGGCGGCAGCCTGGCCCTGGGCGCCAGCGGCGAACTGGCGGTCAGCGGGGCGGCCAGCATCGCCAGCGCCAATGTCAGCGTGGCGGCCCTGTCCACCACCGGCAACTACATCGCCGGCACCATCTACCGCACCCTGGTGTCGGGCGGCACGGGGTCCAGCTACACCAACGTGGCGGTGGGCGGCATCAACATCGCCAACATGATCAGCACCGTGACCAACAACGGCCTGGTGCTGGCCGCCATCGGCGACTACATCGGCGGCACCCTGGGCAGCCTGGCCAACACCGGCACGCTGACCGCCAACACCAACCTGATCGTCACCGGCAGCCTGGGCACGTTCAGCAACAGCGGCGTGATCGCCGGCGACTATCGCCCGGTCAACATCACCGGCACCGTCGACGTACTGGAGAACCTGGCCGGCGGCACCATCACCTCCACCCTTGCCGGCAATGCCGCCAACAACACCGCCGCCATCTTCGTGGGCCAGGGCGGCAACGTCGGCACCATCACCAACGCCGGCCTGATCCGTGTGGCCAACGACTTCTTCATCGACGCCATCTATGTCGCCGGCGGTTCCATCGGCCTGATCGACAACAGCGGCAGCATCGCCGGCGGCCGGGGCATCTATGCCTACAGCAACGGCAGCGGCGTCCAGGGCACCATCGGCACCATCAGCAACAGCGGCACCATCACCGGCGGTGTCGCCGGCGCCAGCGTCTACATCGCCAGCGCGCACGTCACGCTGATCAACAACACCGGCACCGGCGTCATGAACAATGCCGACGGCGGCAACGTGATCGGGGCGGTCGATGCCGGCATCGACACCATCGTCAACGCCGGCCTGATGACGCTGAGCCAGACGGGTACAGCCATCTATGGCGCCCGGTCGACCATCGGCACCCTGGTCAACAGTGGGACCATCAGCGCCCTGGGCTTCGCCATCATCGCTTACGGCACCGGCGGCACCCTGGGCACTCTGGTCAACAGCGGCACCATCAGCGCCAACCGCGCCATCTACGTCTATGGCGGCGCCTCGCTGGGCACCATCGTCAACAGCGGCATCATCGCTGGCAGCATCACCAACGGCGACACCAGCGCCGGTGACCTGGTCATCCTGGGCGGCACCCTTGGTGCGGTGGGCACCTTCACCGGCACCGACCTGACGACCAAGGGCCTGATCACCAACCGCGTGAGCGAGCTGACCTTCCTGTCCGGCGATCTGTTGCTGAACGACGACATCGACGCCACCGGCCACACCGTCAGCAACAGCGCCACCGCCCTGACCCTGGCCAACAGCATCCAGGTCGCCGGCGCCTATATCCAGTCGTCGGCAGGCACCCTGGTGGTCGGCAGCGGCGCGCAGCTGTCCATCACCGGTGCCGCCACCGTCGCGGGCCAGGTGCTGGCCACCATCGCGGGCAACGCCGCCGCCAACTACATCGTCGGCGACGCGGTGGGCACCGTGGTGCAGGCCGACGGCGGCCTGACCTACGGCGGCACCCTGACCACCGGTGCGGCCCTGGACGGCGTGCTGCAGCTGACCACCGGCACCACCGGCAGCCAGCTGCTGGCGCTGGCCACCACCGACTATGTCGGCGCCGGCTACGGCACCATCACCGTCGGCGGCCTGCTGACCGGCCCCACCGCCCTCTACATCGCCAGCACCGGCAGCCTGGGCGCGTTGGCCAATACCGGCACCATCGCCGGCAACATCGTCAACCTCAGCGCCAACGACCTCAGCATTTCCGGCGGCACGGGTAGCACCTTCGGGACCCTGACGGGCCAGAGCCTGACCAACCAGGGCACCATCGCCAACACCCTGTCCAACCTGGTGCTGGCCGGCAATCTGGCGCTGAACGACAGCGTCAGCCTGGGCGGCCACACCCTGGTCGCCGATGGCGTGTCCCTGCGCCTGGCCAGCATCGTCAATGTCAGCGGCAACTATGCCCAGGCGGGCGGC
Organism: Azospirillaceae bacterium; assembly: GCA_028283825.1. NCBI lineage: Bacteria > Pseudomonadati > Pseudomonadota > Alphaproteobacteria > Rhodospirillales > Azospirillaceae > Azospirillaceae bacterium. The sequence continues at coordinate 1,814,514 of JAPWJW010000001.1, forward strand.
GCCCTGGTCCTGGACAGCGGGGCCGAACTGGTGGTCAGCGGGGCCGCCAGCATCAGCAACGCCAGCATCGCCGCGACATACACCCTGTCGGCCACCGCCAACTACCTGGTGGGTGCGGCGGTGGGCACCATCGTCGCCGGCAACGCGGATTCCAGCTACACCGACCTGACCGTCACCAACAGCGCCGCCCTGACCGGTGTCGGCTTCGGCGGTGTCAATGCGGGCGGCAACCTGGTGCTGGAGGCCACCAATGACTACATCGGCGGCAGTTACGGCAGCCTGGCCAACACCGGCACCCTGTCGGGCACCCTGGGCCTGTATGTGGGTACCACCGGCACGCTGGGCACGTTCAGCAACGCCGGCCTCAGCACCCAGGTCGTCAACGCCGGATCCATCGGCCTGCTGGAAAACCAGACGCTGGCCACCATCGACGGCGGCACCGGTGCGGCCATCCTCACCAAGGGCACCATCGGCCAGATCGCCAACAGCGGCCTGCTGACCGGCCGCTACGGCATCAGTGCGCGGAGCGGCGGCAGCGGCGGCGCCGTCATCGACACCATCACCAACAGCGGCGTGATCACCGCCAATACCGGCATCCGCCTGAACTACGCCCGCAGCAGCGTGGTAGCCAACAGCGGCACCATCACCGGCGTGGGCGGCAGCAGTTATCCGGTGGTCGCCTCGTACAGCACCATCGGCACCCTGTCCAACAGCGGGCTGATCACCGTGGCCAGCCGCGGTATCGGCATCCTTAACGACTACAGCACCATCGGCACCCTGCTGAACACCGGCGTCATCTCCAACGCCAGCGGTGCCGCCATCCAGAACAACCAGTACCTCGCCAGCTTGGGGCTACTGGTGAACACCGGCACCATCACCTCGGCCGCCAACGCGGTGCTGAACGTCTTTGGCGCCAGCATCGGCACACTGATCAACAGCGGCACCATCAGCGGCGCCAACGCCTATAATGCCAACAACGGCGCCGTGCTGGGCACGCTGGTCAACAGCGGCGTCATGGCTGGCAACATCCTGAACGGCGGCCAGAACGACAGCAGCGCCGGCGACCTGACCATCCAGGGCGGCACCGGGGGCACGGTCGGCACCTTCACCGGCACCGACCTGACGGCCAAGGGCACCATCGACAACCATTTGAGTAACCTGGTGTTCGCCAGCGGCGGCCTGTTGCTGAACGACGACATCCAGGCCGCCGGCCAGACCGTCAGCAACCTGGGCGCCGCCCTGACCCTGGGCACCCTGATCAACCTCACCGGCAGCTATGACCAGTCCGCCGGCACCTTGGTGCTGGGCCCCGTCGCCCAGCTGTCCGTCACCGGTGCGGCCCGCATCAGCGGCCAGGTGCAGGCCAGCGTGACGGCCAACGCCGCCGCCAACTACGTCGTGGGCGACGCCGTTGGCACGCTGGTCACCGCCGGCGGCGGCCTGACCTACGACGGCACCCTGATCAGCGGCAGCGCCCTGGACGGCCACTTGGCATTGACCGACGGCACCACAAGCAGCCAGTTGCTGGCCCTGGCCAGCACCGACTATGTCGGCGCCGCCCTGGACAGCATCGCCAACACCGGCCTGCTGACCGGCCCCACCGCCCTGTACATCGCCAGCACGGGCAACCTGGGCAGCCTGGTCAACACCGGCATCGTCGCTGGCGACATCGTCAACCTGTCCGCCCATGACCTCAGCATCACCGGCGGCACCCTGACCGGCCAGTCCCTGACCAACCAGGGCACCATCACCAACACCCTGTCCGACCTGGTGCTGAGCGGCAACCTGCTGCTGAACGACACCGTGAACCTGGGCGGCGGCACACTGGTCGCCGACGGCGCCACCCTGTCCCTCACCACCATCGTCAATGTCGGCGGCCATTACGCCCAGGCGGGTGGCGCCCTGAACCTCGACAGTGCCGCGGAACTGGTGGTCAGCGGGTCGGCCAGCGTCAGCAACGTCACCATCACCACCAACTACGCCCTGTCGTCCACCGCCAACTATGTGGTCGGCACGGTGCTGGGCACCGCCGTCGCCGGCGGCGCCAATTCCAGCTACACCGATCTGGTCGTCTACAATCTGGGCGGCATCTCAGGCCTGGCCGTCACCGGCACGGTCTCGGGTGGCGACCTGCTGGTCGCCGCCGCCGGCAACTATATCGGCGGCACCTACGGCAGCCTGGCTAACACCGGCGCCCTATCCGGCACCACCGGCCTGTATGTCGCCAGCACCGGCACCCTGGGCACCTTCACCAACAGCGGCACCATCGGCTTCCCCTACGGCGCGGGCGTCGTGGACGTGGGCGGCACCATCGGGACGATAGCCAACAGCGGCACCATCAGCGGCGGGCGCGCCGTCTACCTGGGCAGCGGCGCGCAGGTCACGCTGCTGAACAACCAGGGCGGCGGCACCCTGACGGGCGCCTGGACCGCCGTCTACGTGGACCACAGCACCATCGGTCAGCTTGCCAACAGCGGCCTGATCGCGGTGACCGGGTCCGCCCAGGCCCTGCGCAACTACGGCGGTTCCATCGGCAGCGTCAGCAACAGCGGCACCATCCAGGTCACCGGCGCGTCCGCCAGCGCCTTCGCCTATGCCGTCGCCAACACGGACTCCGGCACCATCGGCACGCTCAACAACAGCGGCCTGATCACCTCCACCGCCATCGCCCTCTACAACGCGTCCAGCGCCACCATCGGCACCCTGGTCAACAGCGGCACCATTAGCGGCGTCAACGCCATCTACAACGGCAGCGGCAGCAGCATCGGCACGCTGATCAACAGCGGCATCATCGCCGGCACCCTCTACAATGGCGGGTTGGGCGACCTCAGCATCGCGGGCGGCGCCAACGGCACCATCGGCACCCTGACCGGCCAGAACCTGACGGCCCGGGGCGTGATCGACAACCAGGCGAGCGACCTGGTGTTCACCGGCGGCAGCTTGCTGCTGAACGACAATGTCCTGGCCACCGGCCACACGGTGTGGAACACCGGCGCCAACCTCAGCCTGTCCAACACCATCACCGTCACCGGGGCCTACGCCCAGTCGGCGGGGACCCTGGTGCTGGGCTCGGTCGCCCGGCTGTCCGTCACCGGTGCCGCCAGCATCGGCGGCCAGGTGCAGGCCAGCATTGCCGGCACCGCCACCGCCAACTACCTGGTGGGCGCCACGGTCGGCACGCTGGTGCAGGCCAATGGCGGCCTGACCCTGGACGGCACCTTCGTCAGCGACGGCGCCCTGGGCGGCCATCTGCAGGTCAGCGGCGTCACCACCAGCAGCCAGCTGCTGGCGCTGGCCACCACCGATTATGTCGGCACCATCCTGAACAGCATCGCCAACACCGGCCTGCTGTCCGGCGCCACCGCGCTGTATGTCGCCAGCACCGGCCGCCTGGGCACGCTGGCCAACACCGGCACCATCGCGGGCAACATCGTCAACGCCGGCGTCAACCTCCTCAATATCGCCGGCGGCACCGGCACCACCATCGGCACCCTGACCGGCCTGTCGCTGACCAACCAGGGCACCATCACCAGCACCAACGCCGACGTGGCGCTGAGCGGCAACCTGTTGCTGAACGACACGGTCAGCATCGGCAGCCATACCCTGGACGCCAGCGGCGCCAACCTGACCCTGGCCACCATCGTCAGCGTCGTCGGCAACTATGGCCAGATAGGCGGCACCCTGGCCCTGGCCAGCGACGCGGAATTGGTGGTCAGCGGGGCCGCCACCCTCAACGGCGCCACCATCGCGACCCCCTATACCCTGTCGTCCACCGCCAACTACGTGGCCGGCACGGCGCTGGGCACCGCGGTGGCCGGTGGGGCGGGGTCCAGCTACGCGGGCCTGACCGTCACCGCCCAGAACGCGGTCACGGGCCTGGCCCTGGCCGGCATCACCCTTGGTGACAGCCTGGTGGTGGCCGCGACCGGCGACTATATCGGCGGCACTTACGGCAGCTTGGCCAACACCGGCAGCCTGACCGGCGCCTACGGCCTGTACGTGGCCAGCACCGGCACCCTGGCCGCCTTCAGCAACAGCGGCAGCATCAGCGGCACCTTCCGCCCGGTCATCAACGCGGGCTCCATCGGCACGCTGGTCAACCTGGCCGGCGGCACCATCACCGTCACGTCCGACCCCAGCGGCCACAACTACACCGCCGCCATCTACAACACCGGCCGCATCGACACCCTGACCAACGACGGCGTGATCGCCATCGGTGTTGGCAGCAACGGTTACACCAGCGTCGCCGCCATCGAGAACTACGGCGGGTCCATCGGCCGCATCGACAACAACAGCGACGGCACCATCACCGGCCGCGTGGGCATCGACAGCAACGGCGGCACCATCGGCACGGTCAGCAACGCCGGCCTGATCAGCGCCATCAGCGCCATCCGCCTCTATTCCGCCCACAGCGCTCTGGTGACCAACAGCGGCACGCTGTCAGGCGACGCGTTCGGCAGCTACCTCCTCAACGCCTACAACAGCACCATCGACACCATCGCCAACAGCGGCCAGATCACGCTGAACGCCCTGGGTGCCGCGGTCGTCGTCAACGCCGCCACTGTCGGCGCTTTCCTCAACAGCGGCACCATCAGCGTCACCGACAGCGCCTTCGGCTCCGGCACCGGCATATATGTCGGCACCGGCGGCACCATCGGCACCCTGGTCAACAGCGGCACCATCGTCGGCCCCAGCGCCCTGATCCTGAACAGCGGCGGCATCGGCACCCTGGTCAACAGCGGTGTTGTCGCCGGCAACGTCGTCAACGGCCAATACGGCTCCCCGTCCAGCGACCTGACCATCGTGGGCGGCAGCGGCGGGACGGTCGGCACCTTCACCGGCACCGACCTGACCAGTAAAGGCACGATCACCAACACCCTGAGCAGCCTGGTGTTCGCCGGCGGCGCCTTGGCCCTGAACGACGACATCAAGGCCACCGGCCAGACCGTCAGCAACCTGGGTGCCGCCCTCACCCTGGGCACCCTGATCAACCTCACCGGCGCCTACAGCCAGTCCTCGGCCGGCACCCTGGTGCTGGGCCCGGTCGCCCAGCTGGCCGTCACCGGTGCCGCCAGCATCGGCGGCCAGGTGCAGGCCAGCGTGGCCGGCAACGCCGCCGCCAATTACCTGGTGGGCGATGCCGTGGGCACGCTGGTCAGCGCCACCGGCGGCCTGACCTACGACGCCACCTTCACCGGTGGGGCCGCCCTGGACGGCCATCTGCAGATCATCGACGGCACCACCAGCAGCCAGTTGCTGGCCCTGGCCACCACCGATTATGTCGGCGCCAGCCTGGACAGCATCGCCAACACCGGCCTGCTTACCGGCGCCACCGCCCTCTACATCGCGGCAACCGGCAGCCTGGGCAGCCTGGTGAACACCGGCACCATCGCCGGCAACATCGTCAACCTGTCCGCCGTTGACCTCAGCATCACCGGCGGCACCCTGACCGGCCAGTCGCTGAGCAACCAGGGCACCATCACCAACACCCTGTCCAACCTGGTGCTGAGCGGCAACCTGCTGCTGAACGACACCGTCAGCCTGGGCAGCCACACCCTGGTCAACGCCGGCGCCCTGGCCCTGGCCACCGTCGTCACCGCTACCGGCAACTATGCCCAGGCGGGCGGTACCTTGGCCTTGGCCAGCGGGGCGGAACTGGTGGTCAGCGGGGCCGCCAGCATCAGCAGCGGCACGGTCGCCGTCGCCGCCCTGTCGCAGACGGGCAACTACCTGGCCGGCACCACCTACGCCACCCTGGTGGCCGGCGGCGCGGGGTCCAGCTATGTCGATGTGCTGGTGACCGGCAGCGGCATCGCCGGCATGGGCAGCGTGGTGGCCAACAACGGCCTGCTGCTGGCCGCCACCGGCAACTACATCGGTGGCAGCTACGGTAGCCTGGCCAACACCGGCACCCTGTCCGGCACCCTGGGCCTGTATGTCGCCACCATTGGCACGCTGGGCACCTTCAGCAACGCCGGCGCCAGCACCCAGGTCATCAATGCCGGTTCCATCGGCCTGCTGGAAAACCGGACGCTGGCCACCATCGACGGCGGCACGGGTGCGGCCATCTTCAGCAGCGGCAGCATCGGCCAGATCGCCAACAGCGGTCTGCTGACCGGCCGCTACGGCATCAGTGCGCGGAGCGGCGGCAGCGGCGGCGCCGTCATCGACACCATCACCAACAGCGGCGTGATCACCGCCAACACCGGCATCCGCCTGAACTACGCCCACGGCAGCGTGGTAGCCAACAGCGGCACCATCACCGGCGTGGGCGGCAGCAGCTATCCGGTGGTCGCCTCGTACAGCACCATCGGCACCCTGTCCAACAGCGGGCTGATCACCGTGGCCAGCCGCGGTATCGGCATCCTTAACGACTACAGCACCATCGGCACCCTGCTGAACACCGGCGTCATCTCCAACGCCAGCGGGGCCGCCATCCAGAACAACCAGTATCTCGCCAGCGTCGGCCTGCTGGTGAACACCGGCACCATCGCCTCAGCCGCCAACGCGGTGCTGAACGTCTTTGGCGCCAGCATCGGCACACTGATCAACAGCGGCACCATCAGCGGCGCCAACGCCTATAATGCCAACAACGGCGCCGTGCTGGGCACGCTGGTCAACAGCGGCGTCATGGCTGGCAACATCCTGAACGGCGGCCAGAACGACAGCAGCGCCGGCGACCTGACCATCCAGGGCGGCACCGGGGGCACGGTCGGCACCTTCACCGGCACCACCCTGGCCAACAAGGGCTATATCTCCAACACGCTGAGCAACCTGGTGTTCGCCAGCGGCAACCTGCTGCTGAACGACGACATCGACGCCAGCGGCCACACGGTGTCGAATACCGGCGCCACCCTCTTGCTGAACACCATCATCAACGTCACCGGCGATTACAGCCAGTCCGCCGCAGGATCCCTGGCGCTGGGCAGCGGCGCCCAGCTGTCCGTCACGGGGGCCGCCACCCTGGCCGGCACCGTCACCGCCACGGTCGCGGGCAACGCCACCGCCAACTACGTGGTGGGTGACGGCTCCAGCATCGTGCTGGTCCAGGCCGACGGCGGCCTGACCGACAGTGCCAGCCTGACCATCGCCAACACCACGGCGCTGGACGGCCACTTGGCCCTGGGCGACGGCGCCACCGTCGGCAACCAGCTGGTGGTCCTGGCCGCCAGCGACTACATCGGCGGCAGCTACGGCACCCTGTCCATCGGCGGCCTGCTGTCGGCCGCCACCGCCCTGTACATCGCGGCAACCGGCACCCTGGGCGCCCTGTCCAACAGCGGCACCATCGCCGGCAACCTCATCAACGCCAGCGCCCGGGACCTGTCCATCACCGGCACGGGTGGCACCCTGACCGGCGGCACCATCACCGGCACCCTGGCCAACGTCGTGCTGGGCGGCAGCCTGGCCCTGGCCGACGCGGTGAACGTCGGCGACCACACCCTGGTCAACAACGGCGGCGCCCTCACCCTCACCACCCTGGTCAGTGTCACCGGTGATTACAGCCAGTCCGCCGGCGCGCTGGACCTGCGCGGCACCAGCGCGCTGCTGGTCAGCGGCACCGCCAGCGTCAGTGGCAGCGTGGTGGTCGGCACCCTGTCCGCCATCGGCAACTATCTGGCCGGAACCATCGTCGCCACCCTGGTGGGTGGCGGCACCGGGTCCGACTACAGCGACGCCACCGTGGTGGGCGCCGATATCAACGGCGTGGCCGGCATCGTGTCGGGCGACAGCCTGCTGCTGGCCGCCACCGGCAACTACATCGGCGGCACCTGGGCCAGCCTGACCAACACGGGCACGCTCAGCAGCACCAACGCCCTGTATGTCGGCACCACCGGCACGCTGGGCACCTTCGTCAACGCCGGCCTGATCAGCGGCAACCAGCCCATCACCAATGCGGGCATCATCGGCCTGCTGGAAAACCAGACGCTGGCCACCATCGACGGCGGCACCGGTGCGGCCATCCTCACCAAGGGCACCATCGGCCAGATCGCCAACAGCGGCCTGCTGACCGGCCGCTACGGCATCAGCGCGCGGAGCGGCGGCATCGGCGGCGCCGTCATCGACACCATCACCAACAGCGGCGTGATCACCGCCAACACCGGCATCCGCCTGAACTACGCCCGCAGCAGCGTGGTAGCCAACAGCGGCACCATCACCGGTGTGGGCGGCAGCAGCTATCCGGTGGTCGCCTCGTACAGCACCATCGGCACCCTGTCCAACAGCGGGCTGATCACCGTGGCCAGCCGCGGTATCGGCATCCTTAACGACTACAGCACCATCGGCACCCTGCTGAACACCGGCGTCATCTCCAACGCCAGCGGGGCCGCCATCCAGAACAACCAGTATCTCGCCAGCGTCGGCCTGCTGGTGAACACCGGCACCATCGCCTCAGCCGCCAACGCGGTGCTGAACGTCTTTGGCGCCAGCATCGGCACACTGATCAACAGCGGCACCATCAGCGGCGCCAACGCCTATAATGCCAACAACGGCGCCGTGCTGGGCACGCTGGTCAACAGCGGCGTCATGGCTGGCAACATCCTGAACGGCGGCCAGAACGACAGCAGCGCCGGCGACCTGACCATCCAGGGCGGCACCGGGGGCACGGTCGGCACCTTCACCGGCACCACCCTGGCCAACAAGGGCTATATCTCCAACACGCTGAGCAACCTGGTGTTCGCCAGCGGCAACCTGCTGCTGAACGACGACATCGACGCTACCGGCCACACGGTGTCGAATACCGGCGCCACTGTCGCGCTGAACACCATCATCAACGTCGCCGGCGATTACAGCCAATCCGCCGCAGGATCCCTGGTGTTGGGCGGTGGCGCCCAGCTGTCCGTCACGGGGGCCGCCACCCTGGCCGGCACCGTCAAGGCCACGGTGGCGGGCAACGCCGCCGCCAACTACGTGGTGGGTGACGGCTCCGGCATCGTGCTGGTCCAGGCCGACGGCGGCCTGACCGACAGCGCCGGCCTGACCATCACCAACACCACGGCGCTGGACGGCCATTTGGCCCTGGGCGACGGCACCACCGTCGGCAACCAACTGGTGGTCCTGGCCGCCAGCGACTACATCGGCGGCAGCTACGGCACCCTGTCCATCGGCGGCCTGCTGTCGGCCGCCACCGCCCTGTACATCGCGGCAACCGGCACCCTGGGCGCCCTGTCCAACAGCGGCACCATCGCCGGCAACCTCATCAACGCCAGCGCCCGGGATCTGTCCATCACCGGCACGGGCGGCACCCTGACCGCCGGCACCATCACCAGCACCCTCGCCAACGTCGTGCTGGGGGGTGGTGACCTGCTGCTGAACGACGCGGTCAATGTCAGCGGCCATACCCTGGTCAACAGCGGCGCCACCGTGACGCTGGTCAGCAACCTCACGATCACCGGTGACTACAGCCAGAGCGGCGGCGTGCTGGCGGTGACGGCCGGCACCTCGTCCCTGCGCGTCACCGGCGACGCCAGCCTGGCGGGCGGCACGGTGGCCATGGCGGCCCTGGACGCCAACGGCATCTACCTGGCCGGTGCCGCCTTCGGCACCCTGGTCCATGCCGACGGCACCCTGACCGGCGGCGCCACCGTCCTGGCGTCCGGCCTGGATGGGCTGAACGTCTACAGCACCATCACCGGCAATGACCTGCTGGCGATGGCGACCAACGACTATGTCGGCGGCACGTTGGCCCTGCTGGACAATACCATCGCGGTGTCCAGCCGCACGGCCGTCTACATCGCCACCATCGGCGGCATCGGCAGCCTGGCCAACAGCGGCACCCTGACCGGCCAGTATGCCGGCCTGTACAATACCGGCAGCATCGGCCAGTTCACCAACGCGGCCGGGGGCACCATCACCCAGGCCGGCGGCACGTTCAGCGCCATCGGCGCCTCCGTCGGCGTGCGCAACGACGGCCTGATCGGCACCCTGTCCAACAGCGGCCTCATCAGCGCCGCCAACACCGGCCTCTACAACGTCGGCAGCATCAGCAGCCTGGCCAACAGCGGCACCGTCAGCGGCAGCGATTTCGGCCTCCGCAACACCAGCACCCAGGGCGTGGGTGGCACCATCAGCACCGTCCTGAACAACGGCCTGATCAGCGGCAACACAGCCATCGACATCGCCGACCTGGGGCTGATCGGCACCTTGGCCAATGCCGGGCTGATCAGCGGCACCGCCGCCGCCCTGTCCATCGCCGGCAACGGCACCCTGGGCCTGCTGGCCAACAGCGGCACCATCGCCGGCGACGTCCTGAACCTGTCGTCCCGCGACCTGACCATCCAGGGCGGTGCCGGCACCCTGACTGGCACCTTCACGGGCCATGATGCCGGCACCCAGGGCCTGATCACCAACACCGCCAGCGACCTGGTGCTCGCCGGCGGCAACGTCCTGCTGAACGACGCCATCGATGCCGGCAGCCACACGGTGCTGAACGCCGGCGCCACCCTGACCCTGGCCGACACCGTCAGCATCACCGGCAACTACACCCAAAGCGCCGGCACCCTGGCGATGGGCACCGCCACCAGCCTGGTGGTCAGCGGGGCCGCCAGCATCACTGGCGACATCGTGGTCACCGGCCTGTCGGCCGCCGCCAACTACCTGCAAAGCACCCTGGGCACATTGGTGATCGGCGGCGCCGCCTCCGACTACAGCGGCGCCACCCTTTCCAGTGGCATCCAGGGCCTGGCGATCGGCAACGCGGTCAGCAACGGCACGCTGCGCGCCGTGGCCCTGAACGACTATGTCGGCGGCACCCTGGCCAGCCTGGTCAACACCGGCACCCTGACCGGCAACAGCGCCATCTACGTGGCGGCAGCCGGCAGCATCGGCAGCCTGTCCAATACCGGCATCGTCACCGGCACGGGCTATGTGCTGACCAACCTGGGCACCATCGGCACGCTGACCAACGACGGCACCATCGGCATGATCCTGGTGGATGCCGCGGCCCGCATCGGCACCTTCAGCAACAGCCGCCTGATCACCGGCGGCCAGACCTATCTGTTGCTCAACAACGGCACCATCGGCGCCTTCAGCAACAGCGGCACAATCAGCGGCGCCAGCACAGCGGTTGAGATCGCCGGCACCGGCAGCGTCGGCAACCTGTCCAACACCGGCACCATCACCGGCCGCGTCGCCCTGTCGGTGGACGGCACCGTCGGCACGCTGGACAACGCCGGCACCCTCAGCGGCAGCGCCCTGGGCCTGGCCGCCAACGGCGGCATCGGCCGCCTGTCCAACACCGGCTGGATCAGCGCGCTGTCCAGCAACGGCGCCATCGGCATCCTGGACAATGCCGGTTCCATCGGCGAAGTCGATGTGGGGGGTGGCCTGGTCACCCTGCTGCTGAACAGCGGGTCTATCGGCAGCATTGGCGGCGGCAACGGCAGCGGCCTCTACCTTGCACAGAACGGCTCCATCGCCACCCTGTCCATCACCGCCGGCGGCGTGGTGACCAGCAGCAACCAGGCCATCCAGATCGAGCCGACCATCGGCACCCTGATCAACAACGGCCTGATTGGGGGCGGTGGTGCCGGCATCAACGTCCGCTGGAACACCAGCGCCATCGAGCAACTGGTCAACAGCGGCACCATCGCCGGCACGGGCAGCTTTGGCACCGCCATCGGCAACCAGGGCCGCATCGGCACCCTGGTGAACAGCGGCGTCATCACCGGCACGTCCAACGGCATCAGCGGCGGTTCCATCAGCCTGCTGTCCATCACCAGCGCCGGCCTGGTCCACGGCGGCACCGTCGGCATCCTGGCCGGCACCGTCGACACACTGCTGAACGCCGGCGCCATCACCGGCGGCGCCACCGCGCTGAACATCGCCGGCACCCTGGGCACCCTGGTGAACAGCGGCAGCATTGGCGGCAGCATCGGCATCAACAACCAGGGCGCCTTCACCCTGATCGACAACCGCGGCACCATCCGCGGCGGCACCTTCGCCCTGCTCAGCGCCGGCACCACCGGGACCATCGCCAACAGCGGCGCCATCCAGGCCTCCGGCACGGCCATCAACGTGGCCCGCCTGGACACCCTGACCAACAGCGGCGTGATCAGCGGCACCATCGCCGTCGCCGGCAGCGTCGGCACCATCGACAATGCCGGGCTGATCCAGGCCACCAGCATCCTGGCCCTGTCCGGCACCCTGGCGGCCTTCGGCAACAGCGGCACCATCGCCGGCGATGTCGCCTATAGCCTGGGCGACCTTTCCATCACCGGCGGCAGCGGCACGGCGGTGGGCACCTTCACCGGCTACAGTGCCGGAACCCAGGGCACCCTGGCCGCCAGCGCCGGCAACCTGGTCTTCGCCGGTGGCGCCCTGCTGATCGACGACCGGCTGGCCGCCAACATTGTGGTCAACAGCGGTGCCAACCTGACCTTCACCGACGGCGCCGGCATCACCGGCGACTATACCCAGGCGAGCGGTGGCCTGAGCATCACCAGCCTGGCGATCAGCGGTGCCGCCAGCATCACCGGCGGCAGCGTCACCGCCTTGCTCAGCACCACGGGCAACTACCTGGCCGGCACCCTGGGCACCCTGGTGGCGGCGGGGGCGGCATCCGACTACAGCGGCGCCACCCTGGTCTCCAACGTCACCGGCCTGGCCATCGCCGGCGCCACCGCCGGCAACGACCTGCTGCTGACCGCCGGCAACGACTATGTCGGCGGCAGCATCGCCACCCTGACCAACAGCGGCCTGGTCAGCGCCGCCACCGCCCTCTACATCGCCGCATCCGGCACCCTGGGCACCCTGGTCAACACCGGCACCATCGCCGGCGATGTCCTGAACCTGACGGCCAATGCGCTGAACATCGCCGGCGGCAGCGGCGGCACGGCCGGCACCCTGACCGGCGGCACCATCGTCAACACCCTGTCGAACGTCACCTTCCTGGCGGGCGACCTGGTCCTGGCGGACGCCGTCAACGTCGCCAGCCACACGGTGGTGAACAGCGGTGCCAACCTGACCATCGGCGGCACCGTGGTGGTCAGCGGCAACTACAGCCAGACGGGCGGCAGCCTGCTGCTGTCGCTGGGCAGCAGCGAGCTGTCGGTCACCGGCATCGCGGCCTTGATGGGCGGCGTCGCCACCATCACCGGCGCCAGCGGCCTGGCCAACTACACCGTCGGCTCCGCCCTGGCCACGCTGGTCAGCGGTGCGAACGGGTCCAGCTACACCGGCCTGTCCATCGTCACCGAACTGACCGGGTTCGCGGTCGGCGGCACGGTGGTCGGCAACGCCCTGGTGGCCCTGGCCGACAGCGACTACATCGGCGGCACGCTGGCCACACTCAGCAACAGCGGCAGCATCAGCGCCGCCCTGCCCCTGTACGTCGCGGCATCGGGCAGCCTGGGCGGCTTCACCAACACCGGCACCCTGCTGGGCGGCGTCAACGGCGCCTACAACGCCGGCACCATCGGCACGCTGTACAATGCCGGCCTGATCGGCGGCGGCACGGCGGGTATCGCCAACGTCGGCGTCCTGGCCCTGCTGCGCAACGACGGCCTGGTTCAGGGCGGCGTCGCCAACCTGGGCACGCTGGGCCAATTGGCCAACAGCGGCACCATCAGCGGCACCACCGCCCTCAACAACGCCGGCGGCACCACCGCCACCATCGCCAACACCGGCCTGATCCAAGGCGGCACCATCGGCCTGTCCAACGCCGCCACCATCGGCGTGCTGGACAACAGCGGCACCCTGGCGGGCGTCACCGCCCTGCGCAATGAGGCCACGGGCAGCTTCGGCGGCATCGTCAACACCGGCCTGATCCAGGGCAACATCGTCAACCTGGCGGCCACGGACCTGACCATCAATGGCGGTGGCGGCACCCTGACGGGCACGCTGGCCGGCGGCACCATCGTCGGCACCCTGGCCAACGTGGCCTTCGGCAGTGGCAACCTGGTGCTGGCCGACGCGGTCAACGTCACCGGCCATACCCTGGTCAACAGCGGATCCTCCCTGGTCCTGTCGGGCACCGTCAATGTCACCGGCAACTTCAGCCAGACGGGCGGCGTGCTGGCCCTGGGCGCCGGCGCCAGCCTGGTGGTCAGCGGTGGCGCCAACCTGACCGGCGGCACGCTGCTGGCGGCCTATGACGCGGCCACCAACTACTTCGGCGGCTCCGTCACCACGCTGGTGACGGCGGCGGGCGGGCTGAACCTGTCGGCGACGGTGGCGAACACCGTCACCGGCCTGGCCATGGCCACCCTCATCACCGCCACCGGCCTGGCAGCCAGCATCGCCAATGACTACATCGGCGGTACCCTGGGCAGCCTGACCAACACCGGCACCCTGGGCGGCGCCACCGCCTTCTACCTGGCGGCATCGGGCAGCGTGGGCAGCCTGGCCAACACCGGCACCCTGCGGGGCGGCAACCTTTGGCTTGAACGTCGCCGGCGGCATCGCTGGCACGGTGGACAATGGTGCCCTCATCGCCGGCCACACCGCCGGCGTGGTGGTCAGCACCGGCGGCCAGGTCGGCACGCTCAGCAACAGCGGTGTCATCACTGCCGCCAGCGGCGATGCCGTGGTGGTGCGGGGCGGTCTGGGTTCGCTGGCCAACACCGGCACGCTGGCCGGCACCGATGCCGCCGTCCTGGTCGCCGGCGGCGGCACGCTGGGCAGCCTGGGCAACGCCGGAATCCTGGCCGGCGCGCGCCTGATCAGCATCGCCGGCCTGGCCGGACAGGTCAGCAACAGCGGCACGTTGACGGGTGGCACGGCCTCGGCCATCGCCATCAGCGGCAGCCTGGGCACAGTGGCCAACAGCGGCCTGCTGACGGCGACCAACGGCGCGCTGTATATCGCCAGCACCGGCACCCTGGGCCTGCTGGCCAACGACGGCACCATCGTCGGCGACATCACCAACGCCGGCGCCCAGGATCTGACCATCACCGGCGGCGGCACGGTGGCCGGCACCTTCAGCGGCGGCACCATCACCAGCACCGCCAGCAACGTGGTACTGGCCCAGGGCCTCATCGCCCTGCAGGACGCCATCAGCGTCAGCGGCCACACCCTGGTCAACAGCGGCGCCACCGTGCTGCTGGCCAGCAACCTGACCGTCACCGGCGCCTATAGCCAGACGACCGGCCTGCTGGCGGTGGGCACCAGCCAGCTGGTGGTCAGCGGCGCGGCCAGCCTGACCGGCGGCACCGTCAGCGCCAGCGTCGCGACCCCCGGCAACGTCAACCTGATGGTGGGCGACGTGGTGGGCACCCTGGTGGTCGGCGGCAGCGGGTCCAGCTATACCGGGGTGGCGACACGGTTGAACGTCACCGGCCTGAACGCCAACGCCAGCACCGTCACCATCGGCGGCGATACCGACCTGGTGGCCACGGTCAGCAACAACTACATCGGCGCGCAGACCGCCACCCTGGCCAACACCGGCACCATCACCGCCATCACCGCCGTCTACGTCAGCAGCAGCGGCAGCATCGGCAGCGTCAGCAACAGCGGCAATCTTGCCGGCACCGTGGCGGGTGTCGCCAACAACGGCACCGTCGGCACGCTGGCCAACAGCGGCACGATCCAGGGCAGCATCACCGGCATCTTCAACGGCGGCAGCGTCGGCACGCTGACCAACGACGGCCGTGTGGCCGGCCAGATGGCGCTGTACAACACCGGCACCATCGAGGTGTTGATCAACAATGGCGGCCTGATCGATGCCGGCGCCCCCACCGCCGCCGGCCTGTACAACACCGGCAGCATAGCCACGGTGCTGAACACCGGCACCATCCTGGGGGCCACCTACGGCGTCTACAACGCCGGCACCATCGGCAGCCTGGCCAACAGCGGCCTGATCACCGCCCCCACCGCCATCTACATCGACACCGCGGCGCGCCTGGGCGTGCTGGCCAATACCGGCACCATCACCGGCAACATCCTGAACCTGTCGGCCACCGACCTGACGGTCACGGGCGGCAGCGGCACCGTGACGGGCACCCTGACCGGCTATGCCGCCGGCAGCCAGGGCACCATCACCAACACCCTCAGCAACGTGGTGCTGGCCTCGGGCAACCTGGCCCTGAACGACGCGGTCAACGTCGGCAGCCACACCCTGGTCAACACCGGCGCGTCGGTGCTGCTGCAAAGCATGGTCAGCATCACCGGCAACTACAGCCAGTCCAGCGGCACGCTGGCGGTGACCCCCGGCAGCGCCAGCCTGTACGTCAGCGGCAGCGCCAGCCTGACCGGCGGCACCGTGCAGGCCCTTTACAGCGCCACCGGCAATTACCTGGCCGAAACCGACACGCTGGTGGCCGGCGTCGCCGGCAGCGACTACACCGGCGTGGCCGTCCAGGGCATGCTGACCGGCCTGGACGTGTCGCTGGGCGTGTCCGGCAACGACCTGCTGGCCATGGTGCATAACGATTATATCGGCGGCGCCCTGGCCGCCCTGTCCAACACCGGCACGCTGGCCGCCGCCACCGCGATCTACATCGCGGCCAGCGGCAGCCTGGGCACCCTGGCCAACAGCGGCACCATCAGCGGCAACATCGTCAACCTGTCGTCCAACGCCCTCAGCATCACCGGCGGCGGCGGTTCGGTGGTGGGCAGCCTGACCGGCGGCGCCATCACCAGCACGGGCGCCAACGTCGTGCTGGCCAGCGGCAACGTGGCCCTGAATGACGCGGTGAATGTGGGTACCGGCACGCTGGTCAACAGCGGCGCATCCGTCCTGCTGACCAGCATCGTCAGCGTCATCGGCAACTATGCCCAGACCGGCGGCACCCTGACGGCCGGCATCGGCAGCGGCGTCACCGGCGAACTGGTGGTCAGCGGCGACGCCAGCCTGACCGGCGGTACGGTGGCGATCACCGCGCTGGCGGGCGCCAACCTGCTGGCGGGCGACAGCTACACCATCGTCGCGGCCGGCGGCAGCCTGGCGGCGACAGGCCTCACCGCTTCGGCCAGCGGCTTCACCGCCACCTTGGGGACGGCGGCGGATGGCGCCACCACCGACCTGGTCCTGACCCTGGTCAGCGACTACATCAGCGGCACCCTGGGCACGCTGACCAACAGCGGCACGCTGAACGCCGTCACGGCGGTGAACATCACCAGCAGCGGCAGCGTCGGCACCCTGGCCAACACCGGCACCATCATCGGCAACGTGCTGAACAGCAGCGCCAACGATCTGGTGGTGACGGGCGGTGCCAACGGCACGGTGGGTGTGTTCACCGGCGGCAACATCACCAACGCGCAAGCCAACCTCACCTTCGCCTCGGGCGCCATCAGCCTGGGCGACGCCATCGACGTGGGCGGCCATACCGTCAGCAACACCGGCGCCACCCTGGTCCTGGCCAGCGACATCAGCGTCACCGGCAGCTACAGCCAGACCGCCGGCACGCTGGGCGCCAACGGCCATCTGCTGAGTGTCAGCGGCACCGCCAGCATCACCGGCGGCACCGTCTCCGCCGGTCTCAGCGGCACCGGCAACTACTTCGTGGGCGACAGCGCGACCCTGGTCAGCGGTGGGGCCGGTTCCAGCTACACCGGCGCTATAGTCACCTCGGGCCTCACCGGCCTGGATGCCACCGGATCGACCAGCGGCACCAGCCTGCTGGCCGTGGCCGGCAACGACTACATCGGCGGGACGCTCAACACCCTGTCCGTCACCGGCACCCTGGCCAACACCGCCGGCGGCGCCACGGCGCTGTACATCGCCTCGACCGGCACGCTGGGCACGTTGGCCAACAGCGGCACCATCGTCGGCAACGTGGTGAACGTCAGCGCCAATGATTTGGTGGTCACCGGCGGCGTCTTCACCGGCGGCACGATTACCAACACCAGCGCCAACCTGACCTTCGCGTCCGGCGACCTCAACCTGGGTGACGCCGTCAACGTCGGCAGCCACACGGTCACCAACGCCGGGGCCACCCTCGCCCTGGCCGGCGACATCAGCGTCACCGGCAACTACAGCCAGAACGCCGGCACCCTGGCCGCCAACGGCCATGTGCTGAGCGTCAGCGGTGCCGCCAGCATCACCGGCGGCGTGGTCAACGCCAGCCTGTCCGCCACCGCCAACTACCTGGCGGGCGACAGCACCACCCTGGTCCAGGGTGGTGCTGGGTCCAGCTACGGCGGGGCCACCATCAGCGGCGGCGTCACCGGCCTGGCGGAGACGGGCAGCGTTTCCGGCAACACCCTGCTGGCCGTCGCCACCAACGACTATGTCGGCGGCAGCCTGACCAGCCTGTCCATCACCGGCACCCTGTCCTCCCCCACCGCGCTGTACATCGCGGCCACGGGTGCGCTGGGGACCCTGGCCAACAGCGGCACCCTGGCCGGCAACATCACCAACCTGTCGGCCAACGACCTGGCGATCAGCGGCGGCACGGACGCGGCCCCCGGCACCCTGACGGGCTACGGCAACGGCCTGGGCACCATCACCAGCCAACTGGCCAACCTGCGCTTCATCTCCGGCACGCTGCTGCTGAACGACACCATCAACGTCGGCAGCCACAGCGTCATCAACAGCGGCGCCACCCTGCTGGTGAACAGCGCCATCAACATCACCGGCAGCTACAGCCAGACCGGCGGCGGCCTGGTGATCGGGGTCAGCAGCACCAGCAGCTACGGCAGCCTGGTGATCAGCGGGTCGGCCAGCCTGACGGGTGGTTCCATCACCCTGAAGGCCGCCAGCGGCACGTCCCTGTCCGCCGGCAGCTACACCATCGTCTCGGCCGGCAGCAACCTGACGGCCAGCAACCTGACACTGACCGCCGCCGGCTACACGGTGACCAGTTCCACCATCACCGCCAACGGCACCACCGACCTGGTCCTGACGCTGAACACCGACAGCACCGGCACCACCGGCGGCGGCACGGGCGGGAACGGCGGCGGCAACGGGGGTGGCAACGGGGGTGGAGGCACGATCACGCCCAGCACCAACTACGCTGCCGTCGGCCGGGCCGCCGGTGGGGCGGCGGTGGGCACGGGCATCGCTCTGGACCAGATCGCCGCCAGCACCAGCACGACCGCCCAGGCCTTCCAGGACAAGGTGCTGCCCCGCCTGGCCAAGCTGTCCGCCGCGGGCCAGCAGACGGCCATCAGCCAGCTGTCGCCCAGCCAGCTGACACCGCAACTGACGGCCCTGTCGATCACGCCCTCCACCAACGCCATCAGCCAGCACCAGCAGACGGTGGCCGGACTGATGGATGGCACCAAGGGCACGGGCGCCTCGGCCGGCGACGGCACGCTGGGCGGGGTCATCTGGGGTGAAATCCTGGGCGCCGGGAGCTTACGCGGCACCACCCAGGACGCGGCGGGCTATCGTGCCACCACCGCCGGCCTGGTGGTGGGCGCCGACTGGTTCGCCGATCCGCAGCTGATGGCCGGCGTGGCCTTCAGTTGGCTGAACGGATCGGCCACCGGCCAGGGCCCGGCGGCGGGCAGCCAGACCCGCGCGGCCAGCTATCAGCTGACGGCCTACAGCGTCTGGCGGCCGGACTTCGCCGACCATCGCCTGTCGGTCGAGGGCCAGGCCAGCTTCGGCTACAACCATTATGACCAGCGCCGCTGGATCGACTTCCTGGGCACCCGCGCCAACGCCAACTATGGCGGCGAACAGTATATGGGCAAGATCACGGTGGGGTATGACCTGCCACTGACCGGCACCCTGACCCTGACGCCGCAGGCCAGCCTGCGGGCGGTCCGCCTGACCAACCACGCCTATGGCGAACACGACGGCGGCGTGGCCGATCTGGCGGTCGGCGCGCTGAAGGTCGACAGCGTGACCCAGGAACTGGGCGCCAAGATCGCCGGGCAGTTCGACACCGGCCTGGGGCGCCTGCTGCCCGACATGCGGGTCGCCTGGGTGCACGACTATCTGAACGGCCCCATCGCCACCACCGGCGAACTGGCGGGCGTCAGCTTTGTCAGCACCACCGGTCGCCCGGACGCCAATGGCCTGGCCATCGGCCTGGGCGCCACCCTGGACAAGGGCGACGGCATCACGCTGCGCCTGGAATACTCCGGCGAACTGCGCCGCGAGTACCAGAGCCACGCCGGTATCCTGCGGGCCACGTTCGACTTCTGATATACGGGGCATTTGATCCTGGCAGATCAAATGCCCGCCCTCAGGCGCCGGGCGCTGGCATCCGGCGGCTTGGCTGATCCTCGCTTTCCAGTCCGCTGGCGCTCCCCGGAAAGCTCCGGCGGCCGCAGTCGCGGCCTATAACGACACGGTCCTGTCGCCAGTGGAGCCCGGACAGCAAAAACCCCCGCGGCGGCGGCCACGGGGGTTTTTAATTCACGGAAAGAAACGCTTGGAAGCGAAGCGCTTACGAAACCGGACGCACCAGTTCCATCTTGTCACCCACGCGGCGCAGGTGCAGTTCCAGGGCCGGCTGGCCCACGCCCCGCGGCACGGACACCAGGGTTTCCTGGTCCGGCATCAGCGTGGAGACGAAACGGACGGTGCTGGCCGGATCCTGGGTACCAGCGGTCACCACCACCTGATAACCGGCGGCGGTGGGGTGGTAGTACAGGTTGACGTCGACGGCGTCGAAGGTGGTCTTCAGGGCGGTGTCGGCGGTCAGGTTTTCGGCGCGGGCGGCGCCGGCGAAGCCCAGGGCGCCAGCGACAGCACTGGCGAGCAGAAGGGCGCGGGGGGTGACGATGGCGTTGGACATGATGGCTACCTCAAGGAAGGGGCCCCCAAGGGAATGGCCCCGGGGGCTAGGGCTTATGCTGCAACTGCGAACGACTATATGGCAGCCGCGAAGACATGAGCAAGATGCACGCATCGCGCGTCGGCCATGCGACATCCATCCGCCAAACATTCCACCCCCTTTTTATTGGGGCATCCTTATGCCTGCCACTCGACCTCACCAGAATTCCCATTGATAAATAACGACATTTTAGGATGGTACCGGTACCTCACTTGCCGGGCCCGGTCTTCTTTTCAGAAATTCTGAATGATGTCTTCATTCGATTTGAACAACCGACCTGACAAACACCCTTGAATGCCGCGTCGCGATAAAGCCGACCTCACTTCAGGAAGAACTGGACAGGCGCCACGATCTCGATCGGGTCGCCCGGCACCTCCGGCGGCGGCGGCGGCAAGGGCTGCGCCCGGGTGACCAGGGCCACGGCCTCCTGGTCCAGCGCCTCACGCCGGCTGCCGCGCTCCAGTTTCACCCACAGCACCCGGCCCTGGCGATCCATGGCGAAACGCACGTAGGCGATGCCCTGCTGGCGACGGGTCTGCGCCGCTACCGGGTATTGCTTGAACCGTTCCAGCTGCGCCCGCAGCGCGCCCTGCCAGGTGGGGGCCGCGTCACCCGAGGGTGCGGGCGGCGGGGCGGCGGGCGATGACGACGCGGCTTGGGGGGCGGCAATGTCCTGCGCGATGGCGGCCATGGCCGGGGCCAGCGGCACCTCCGCCGGGGTCGGCGATGGGGCCGCCGGCGGCGGGGCGGCAGGCTTGGGCGCCGGCCGGGGCTTGGGTGCCTCGGCCCTCTTCACCGGCGTCGGCTTGGGCAGGTCCACCGGCTTGCGTTCCAGGGGCTTGGGCGGTTCAGGCCGCGCCGCCGGGGGCTTTTCCGGTGGCGCCGGCGGCAGTTCAATCATCAGGGCTACCGGCGGCGGCGGTGGGGATGGCGCTTGCGCCGTCGTCACCTGCCACAACACCGCCAGCGCCAGGGCGCCCCCATGCAGGGCGGCCATCACCAGGGCGGACGTGCCCCACAGGCGGCCGCCACCGCCGTTCCGTCCGACCGGCCGCAGACGGTTTGGGCGCGCCGAACTCATGACCAGCCCTCCAGCCCGCCCCCGTCCCTCCGCCACGGGATCAGCATGCGAGCGATGCCGCAATGTCGTTGAGCATCAAGGGCTTGTTCATGACGACCACCTCAACCGGCAAACGTCCCGTCCCATCCAAACCCTGTCACTCAAGGTCCGGGCCCGGACGCAGCCTCATTCATAACAGGAAAGTTAATATTAGTTCTCATTATCATATAAGCGTACGCGGGGGCCACCGGACCGGCGCAGGGCAGGCATGCTGTCCGCCCCTGGCCTGCCCGCTTGCGTCACAGGGGGGCGGGCCGGTTAACAATTGAGAACCAATCGCACATCAACCGGCTGGACCGCGACCATCGTGACGGGCAAGGACCTAAAAGGGCTGTTCCTGGACCATCGACGGGAGTTGCACAGCTACATCAACAAGCGGGTGCGCAACGCCGACACGGCCGCCGATCTAACGCAGGAAACCTTCCTGCGCTTCGCGGAGCAGCGGCAAGGCAGGCCGGATGCGGCCATCACGCATGAGCGCTCCTACCTCTACCGCACCGCCCACAACCTGGCGGTGGACCACATCCGCCAGCAGCAGCGTGAGCAGACCGCCCCGGTGGCGGAGGAGGATCTGGCCGCCATCCCGGATGAGACGCCGGGCCAGGACCGGGTGTCGGCCGGCATCCATGATCTGGACCGGGTCCGGGCCGCCCTGCTGGACCTGCCGGAGCGCACGCGCCAGGTTTTCGCGCTGACCCGCATCGAGGGGCTGACCTATCGCGAGGTGGCGCAACGCCTTGAAATCTCCGACAGTTCGGTCCAGAAACACCTGGCCAGGGCCATCAAGCAGGTGATGCAGCGCCTGCGATCCGATTGAGATTTCCGGCCCCCTTACCGAACCGGCACCCTTTCCCCGTCCTATTATCGACAGGGCGGGACAATTGATGATTGCAGCGGGGCCCGCAGCCCCTGGGAACAAAGACTTGAGCAAGCCGGACAAACGCCAGGACGAGATCGACACGGCCGCAGCCGACTGGGCGGCGCGCCTGGCCGGCGGCCCGCTGTCGCTGGCGGAACGGCGGGCGCTGGACGGCTGGCGCGACCGCGACCCGGCGCACGGGGCCGCCCTGGATGAGGCGCAGGCCGCCTGGGCCCTGATGGGCCAGTTGCGCGCCGCCCCCGGGGTGCTCGCCCGCGACATCGTGCCGGCCTGGCCCACGCCCAAGGCGCGGCGCCCGCTCTGGCGCCAGATGGCCGCCGCGGCCGCCTGCCTGCTGCTGCTGGTGGGCGGCGCCCGGCTGTGGCTGGGCGACCCGCTGCTGCTGCTGACCGCCGATGCGCGCACCAATCCCGGACAGCAGCGCAGCCTCACCCTGGCCGACGGCAGCGTGGTGGAATTGGGCCCGGCCAGCGCCATCGCCACCCGCTACAGCGACGGGGAACGGCGGGTGGCCCTGCTGGCCGGCGTCGCCTATTTCACCGTCGCGCCCATGGCGGGGGCGGAGCACCGGCCCTTCGTGGTGGAGGCCGCCGGCGGCACCGCCCGGGCGCTGGGCACCCAGTTCATGGTGGACCGGCTGGCCGACGCGGTGGACGTCACGGTGACGGAACATACCGTCGCCGTGACGGAGCCCGCGGGCGACCAACGGGTGCTGTCCCCCGGCCAGGCGGTGCGCTATTCCGCCATGGGGCTGGAGCCGGTGCGGGAGGCCAGCGTGGAACTGGCCACCGCCTGGCGCCAGGGCCGCCTGGTGTTCGACCACCAGCCGCTGGGTGAGGTGGTGGCGACACTCAACCGCTATCGCCACGGCCGCATCGTGGTGGCCGGGGCCGAGCTGGCGGCCCGCACCGTCAGCGGCGTGTTCGACACCACCGACCCGGACGCGACGCTCGCCACCGTGGCGCGCGAACTGCACGCCCGCACCGCCGCCCTGCCCCCCCTGGTGACGGTGCTTTACTGAGATTTCTGGCGTCTTCGCGGCGGTAATTTCCGGGGGGTTTCGGCAATTTTCCGCGCATTTCCGGCGACCTAAAAAAATCGCTGAAAAAGCGTTACCGACTCCCCCCGCCTTTTCCGTCCCAGCTAGAGAGCGAATGCAACGTATTCGCATTTCTATCGGCAAGGCGTGAAAGGATGGACGTGATGAGGGGCATGGAACAGGGTCGGCGGTATCGCCTGAAGGCGACGGTCAGCGGCCTGGCGCTGCTGGCCACCGCGATGCTGGCCGCTGGCACGGCCGGGGCGCAACAGACCACCCAGCAGGCGGCCCCCGCCCCAGCGGCGGCCGGCCAGCAGACCTTCACCATCCCGGCCCAGGACCTGAACGCCGCACTGCTGACCTTCACCAGCCGCGCCGGCCTGCAGGTGTTCTACGACGTCAGCCTGGTGAAGGGCCTCCGCAGCACGGCGCTGAACGGCTCCTACACCCCGGCGCAGGGCCTGGCCCAGCTGCTGGCCGGCACCGGCCTGGCCTATCGCTTCACCGGCCCCACCACCGTGTCGCTGGAGCCGGCCCCGCAAGGTGCCGCCGCCCCCGGCGTGCTGCACCTGGGTGCCGTGCGGGTGGAGGGCCAGGGCGACGACACGGCGGCGCAGAGCGCCTATGGCCCCGGCGTCGGCTACGTCGCCACGCGCAGTGCGGCCGGTACCAAGACCGACACGCCCCTGATCGAGACGCCGCAGGCCATCTCCGTCGTCACCCGCCAGCAGATGGACGACCAGAACGTCCAGAGCGTGGCGCAGGCCCTGCGCTACACCTCCGGCATGGTGCCGGAGCAGCGCGGCAACAACACCGACAGCCTGGAATACCTCTACGCCCGGGGATTCCAGATCGAGGAGTACCTGAACGGCCTGCGCCTGCCGGGCGTGGCCGTCGCCGGCTACAACATCACCAGCTTCGACGCCTATACCCTGGACCGGGTGGAAGTGCTGCACGGGCCGGCTTCCGTGCTCTACGGCCAGTCGTCGCCCGGCGGCCTGCTGAACCTGGGCACCAAGCTGCCGACGGCCGACCCGCTGCATGAGATCATGCTGCAGACCGGCAGCTACGGCCGCGCCCAGGGGGCGGTGGATCTGAGCGGCAAGCTGAACGACAGCGGCACCCTGCTGGGCCGCCTGGCGGCCGACGCCTTCACCACCGGTACCCAGACCCAGCATGTGGATGAGCAGCGCATCGCCATCGCCCCGTCGCTGACCTGGAAGCCGGACGCCGACACCACCCTGACCATCCTGGGCAATTACCAGCGCGACCCCAAGGCCGGCCTCTACAACTCCGTCCCCGCCGCCGGCACGGTGCTGCCCGGCGTCCACATCCCGCGCGACTTCGACGGTGGGGAGCCGGGCTTCGACGGCTTCTCCAAGACGGAGATGTCGCTGGGCTATTCCCTGTCGCACACCTTCGACAACACCTGGTCGGTGCAACAGAACTTCCGCTACCTCACCAACGAACAGACGGTGCGGTACGTGGGCGTGGACGGGGTGGCCGCCGGCACCAACGGCACCATGCTGGCGCGCGAGGCCTATTACAACCACGGCACGGTGGAGAACGCGACGCTGGACAACCACGCCCAGGCCAAGTTCGCCACCGGCCCCCTCACCCACACCGCCACCTTCGGCGTGGACTGGCAACAGACGGAATTCGACCACGTCTTCTTCGGCGGCTCGGCCCCCAAACTCAGCATCACCGATCCGCAATACGGCCAGGCCATCCCGCCGCTGACCGCCGTCTACGCCACCTCCACCCACATGAACCTGACCCAGACGGGCCTGTACGGCCAGGACCAGGTGCGGTTCGACAAGTGGGCCTTCCTGATCGGCGTGCGGGAGGATTTCACCGACGCCACCACCCTGGCCCTGAAGACCAATACCACCACCAAGACCGACGCCGACGCCTTCACCTGGCGCACCGGCCTAGTCTATCTGTTCGACAGCGGATTCGCCCCTTACGTCAGCTATTCCACCTCGTTCCAGCCCAGCACCGGCACCACCTATGCCGGGTCGGCCTTCAAGCCGACGACGGGGCAGCAGTATGAGGTGGGCGTGAAATACCAGCGGCCGGGTTCCAACAGCTTCGTCATCCTGGCGGCTTTCAACCTGACCCAGCAGAACGTGGCGACCACCGACCCGCTGCACACGTCCTTCCAGGTGCAGACGGGGGAGATCCGGTCGCGCGGTGTCGAGCTTGAGGCCCACGCCAGCCTGACGGAGGAGCTTCAGGCCATCGCGACATACACCTACACCGACCTGGACGTGACCAAGAGCAACACCACCAACCTGAACAAGGTGCCGGCGGGCATCCCGGAGAACATGGCGTCCGGTTGGCTAGCGTTCGACATGCCCTGGCTGTGGTCGCAGGGCATGCAGCTCAGCGGCGGCGTGCGTTATATCGGGGAGACGTGGGGCGACACCACCAACACCTTCCAGGTGCCGTCCGTCACCCTGGTGGATCTGGGCGTGCGTTATGATCTGGGCCAGGCCTTCCCCCAGATGGCGGCCTTGCAGGGCCTCTCCCTCTCCGCCACCGCCAGCAACCTGTTCGACCGCACCTACGTCTCGGGCTGCATCGCCAGCAGCTTCTGCACCTACGGCGCCGGCCGGCTGGTGCTGGGCAACGTCAAATACCGGTGGTGAGGCCCAAATGGTGAGAGCCTGAATGTCCCCGCGTTCCAGCCTGTCGTCGACGGCGGTGCGGCGCTGGTCGGCGGTCCACACCTGGACCAGCCTGGCCTGCACCCTGTTCCTGCTGCTGATCTGCGTGACCGGCCTGCCCCTGGTGTTCTGGTTCGAGATCGCCGACTGGCTGACGCCGCACACCTATGCCCGGCTGCCGGCGGACACCCCGCCGGCCAGCCTGGACCGCATCACCGACCTGGCCCGGGCACGTTACCCGGGCCAGGTCGTCATGTCCGTCTTCACCGATGATGACGAACCCCAGGTCTATGTCTGGATGGCGCCCGGCTGGGACCAGGTGAACACCAACCCGAGGGTCGCCCACCTGCTGCGCTTCGACGCCCGCACGGCGGAGGTGGTGGAGGACCAGAAGCCCTTGGCCACCAAGGAGCAGACCTTCCTGGGCCTGATGCTCAGCCTGCATCGTGATCTCTTCATGGGGTTGAAGGGCGAACTGTTCATGGGCGCCATGGCCCTGCTGTTCCTGGCCGCCATCATCTCCGGCATCGTGCTCTACGGCCCCTACACCCGCAAACTGGACTTCGGCACGGTGCGCGCGGGACGCTCAACCCGCGTCCGCTGGCTGGACCTGCACAACCTGCTGGGCGTCACCACCCTGGCCTGGGCCCTGGTGGTGGGCGCCACCGGCGTGATCAACGAACTGACCACGCCGATGTTCGCCACCTGGCAGCGAACCGACGTGCGCGCCATGGTGGTGGCCTCCCGCACGCCATCCGGCGCCGGCCAGGCGACATCGGCCCTGACCCCAACCACGGGCCTCAGCTCCATCGACGCCGCCTACGCCACCGCCGCCCGCACCCTGCCCGACATGCGGGTGATGAGCGCCATCTACCCCGGCTCCAGCCAGGGCACGCCCGACCACTATCTGGTATGGACCAAGGGCGCGACGCCCCTGACCGCCCGGCTGTTCAGCCCGATGCTGATCGACGCCCGCACCGGCGAACTGACGACCGTGCTGTCCATGCCCTGGTACCTGCGGGCCCTGGAAATCTCCCGCCCCCTGCATTTCGGCGACTACGGCGGCCTGCCGCTGAAGGCCCTGTGGGCCCTCTTGGACCTGGTGACCATCGCCGTGCTGGGCAGCGGGCTTTACCTGTGGCTGGCCCGCCGCCGGGGCACGCCCGCGACGGCGGCCGCCTCACCCCGCTGATCCAGTCCCCTTGAGCCGACACAACCGCTCAGGTCCGCCCCACGGCGGCGGCGCGACGGGCGCGCAACAGGCTGGCCACGATCACCACCAGCGGTGCCGCCAGGGTGACCCAGGACAACACCCACCACACCCCGTGTTCCCCCAGCAGCGCCGACAGCAAACCGAACACCGTCAACACCCCCAGCGCCACCGGCCAGGCCCAAACCTGCCGGAACGTGCCACCGTTATGGTGACGATGCCGCCTGCGATGATGCCGTCCGCTCATACCCATATCCCCTTCAGAACCGCCCCCGGAAAACCGGCCTGATCATAAGACGATTTTGCGAGGCATTTTCAATAAGGGCTTTTTGGGGGGGGGAAATTAGCCGCTCATCCAAATGAGTGCTCCTGCCCCCATTTTCCGAGTTTCCGGCAAATTTCATCTGTCGACACCCCTGCGGCTGTCGGTGGGGCGGATTTACATTTGTCACAACTACCAGGATGCATATGATGCCGCAAGAGCACCTGACAGCAGCACTCGCTGACGTGAGAGACCGTTTGGAAAAGGTTGCGGGTAGGTGTGCCATGATTCAAGCTTGGCATGTGGAGCTAGGCGAGCCGTGGGCGAATGGCCCAAATGGAAAATAAGACGAAGCGGTATGCGTCGAACCTGAATGATAAGGAATGGTTGCTGATAGAACCGCTGCTGCCCCAGCCGAAGTCGAAAGGCTGTTCGCGCCAGATCGAATTGCGTGAATTATTGAATGCGCTGAGATATTTGGCGCGGTCGGATCATGGTTGCCGGATGCTGCCGGTTCATTTCCTCCCTTGGCAGACGGTTTATTGGTGGTTCCAGCAGTTTGGGCGTCGATTGTTATTCCAAATCACCCACGACATTGCGGTTATGATGGACCGGGAGCGTGCGGGTCGGGAAGGCAGTCCGAGTGCCGGGATGTTGGACAGTCAGTCGGTGAAGGCACCTTCAGCCAAGGAACGTGGCTTTGATGGCGGCAAGAAGGTGACTGGCCGCAAGCGCCACATCGCGGTTGATACCGAAGGGCGCCTGCTGATGGTCAACCTGACCCCGGCCGACATCTCCGATTCCGTTGGCGCCCAACAGATCCTGGATGGCCTGCGCAAGCGTTGGCTCTGGATGACGCGATGGCGGCGCCTCGTCCGCGATTACGAGAGCCGCATCGATGTGTCCAAGAGCATGATACAATTCGCCGTGGCCAGCCTGCTACTTAGGCGGGTTTTCCACTGAACCGAGTTTCCAAACGGACTCTAAGCATATTCATAACTTGATAAGAAAGTAAGCCAGCTTGAGCAGAGATTTCTCCTCCCTCAATGGGGCCGATTTTGAAGACCTTGTGCGCGATCTGCTAGGTGAAGAGCTTGGCATTCGGTTCGAGGCGTTTTGTGCGGGGCCAGATAGCGGGATCGATGGGCGACATGCTCCCGCTGACGCCAATGCGCCAACTATTCTTCAGGCCAAACATATGCAGGGCTCGACTTTCTCTGCGCTGAAAACTGTAATGCGAAAGGAGCGCCCTTCTATCGATAAACTTTCGCCCTCGCGCTACTTGCTGGCAACTTCACGCCCCCTAACACCTCTAAATAAAAGTTCCCTGGCAAATGAAATTGGCCCCTCTCTTATTTCGGAGAGTGATATATACAGCCCAGATGATTTAAAGGCTTTGCTTCGCAAACATGTGCACATCGAGAAGGCTCACATCAAGCTTTGGTTATCTAGTGCAGCCATTCTAGATCAGATCGTTCGATCTGCGTCACACACCTACGCCGCCATTACAAAAGAAGAAATCGAGACAAATGTTAAAGTTTACGTCCAAAACCCTAGCTTTTCTGAAGCGTCAAGAAGGCTGGAACAGCATCATCTTCTAATTATTTCTGGTCCGCCCGGCGTGGGAAAAACAACGCTCAGCGAAATGATCGCCTATTCTTATCTTGGTCAGGGGTGGGACCTTATACCAATTCGCAGCCTCGAAGATGGTTTTGCAGCTATTCATGACAGCAAGAGACAAGTATTTCTCTTTGATGATTTTCTTGGAAAGATTGCCCTTGATAAGCATGCGCTCGCCGCAAAAGACTCCGAACTTACACGCTTCATGAACCGTGTGCGTAGATCGCCCAACGCCCGTTTCATTCTAACAACACGAGCCTATATTCTTGAAGATGCTCGGCAACAGTCTGAGAATCTAGCCGACAAGCGGCTTGAATTTGCAAAATATATTCTCGACGTTGGAGTCTATGGGCGGCGAATTCGAGCTCGCATTCTCTATAACCATCTTGTTGTTTCAAATGTCTCCTCGCAACATCTGGAAGAACTAATTCTTAGTGGAATAATTCCGAAAATTATAGATCATAAAAATTACAATCCGCGCATCATTGAATGGATGACAGACACAATTCATATTCAATATGTCCGGCCAAAAGATTACGCTAACGCCTTTCTGCGCATGCTAAACAACCCATCTGAACTATGGAATCATGCTTTTAGAGCGCACATAGATGAAAAATGTCGCCATCTTCTTTATGCCATGTTCTTTTGCTCAGAATATGGAGTAGACCGCGATATTCTGCGACAAGCCTATGATAGGCTGCATGTTGTACTTTGTGACCGGTACCGTATTTCATGCGGCCCAAAAGACTTTGAAGAATCTATAAAAACGCTAGAAGGTAGTTTCATCAACATCAGAGACAGAACAATCAGCTATATTAATCCATCGGTACGTGATTATTTGGAAGAGTATTTGGAGGAGGAATACGACCTATTGGAAGAGTTTGCACGCGCCGCACTAAAAGCCAATTACGCGCAGTCCATCTGGAGTTTTGCCAGAAAAGATAGAGATTCGACACAGGATCTGGGGGAATTTGCGCTCATATTCCTGCCATTAGCCGAAAAATTCCCAACAATTAGCATGTGGAGTAAAAACCCAAATCAACCTAACTCTATAATTATAACAGATATGGGGATCGTTGATCGTCTTAATCTCCTTTTAGATTGGTGGTTATCTAGCGGTGAAATTCGGTTCGCAGATCTCGCGGTCGAATTAACGGCAGCAGCTCCAGGTGGATTTGACGCCTGGCGCGATAGTGTACAAATGATCGAACTTATGCGTGAATTGTCTGACCCCGACTCCTTCAAAGAATTTCCATTTGTCGAAGCGATGATGCAACACTTGGAGGCCGGTCTCATCGACATACTACGCAGCTACGTGGGAACGGACGATCTTCAGAAAATCTCCGACGCGATTGAAAAGAATCAAAAATACATTCCCTCGAACGTCATAGAAATCATGAATAAAGCTATATTATTCGAATTCGATGAAATAGAGGAACATGTCTCAGATATGTATTCTGAATCAATGCTGAAAGATCATATGGAATATTTGTCTGTTCTGGGCCCTCGAGCAGCGATTCCCAGGTATAAAATTGAGTGGGCAGAAAGAGCTGTTCAGCAAAGGATCATAGATATCGAGGGGGAGACGTTTGCGCCCAATGTCAATGCGATTGAGAACAAAGAGTATGATGAATTATTCGACGACGTCGCGATTCAGAATCTCTTTGCTCCACTTTTGTCGCTGAATCGTCACGTTTCCGGCGCGCAAGAGTCCGTTTGGAAACTCGGTTCGGTGGCAAACCCGCCTAAGTAGCAGGCTAGCCATGGCGAATTGTATCATGCCCTTGGACACATCGATGCGGCTCTCGTAATCGCGGACGAGGCGCCGCCATCGCGTCACCCAGGGCCAACGCTTGCACAGGCCATCCAGGATCTGTTGGGCGCCAACGGAATCGGAGATGTCGGCCGGGGTCAGGTTGACCATCAGCAGGCGCCCTTCGGTATCAACCGCGATGTGGTGCTTACGGCCGGTCACCTTCTTGCCGCCGTCAAAGCCGCGTTCCTTGGCTGAAGGCCCTTCACCGGCTTAATGTCCAGCCCCCCGGCACTCGGACTGCCTTCCCAACCCGCGCGTTCCCGGTCCATCATAACCGCAATGTCGTGGGTGGTTTGGAATAATAATCGACGCCCAAACTGCCGGAACCACCAATAAACTGTCTGCCAAAAGGGGAAATGAACCGGCAACATCCGCCAACCACAGCCCGTCTGCGCCAAATACCTCAACGCGTTCAACACTTCATGCGGGTCGAGAGGCTGGCGCGCCCTCGAATGGACTAGCGACTCTCTCTGGGCTAGCTTCCCCAATAGTAGCGCTTATGTCAGCGGGTGCTTCCTGAACCACTCACCCAGAAACGTCAGCAGCGCCCGCACCTTCCTGGGCAGGTTGCTGCCGGGGGCGTAGGCGGCGAACAGGGGGCGGTCTTCCAGGCGGAAGTCGGTCATCACTTCCTGGATCTGGCCTTCCTCCAGGAACTGGGCGGCGACGCGGCGGGGGACGATGGCGACGCCCAGATCGTTGACGGCGCCCACGCACAGCACGGCGTAGCTGTTGCTGGAAAAGCGGGGGCTGACCTTGACGGGGACCAGTTCGTTGTCGGCCATGAAGCGCCAGATGGGTTCCGACGTCTGCATCAGGCACTGGTGGTCCTTCAGGTCGCGCGGGTGGCGGGGGATGCCGGCCCCCTTGAGGTAGGCGGGCGAGGCCACGGTGACGTAGCTGATGTCCGCGATCTTCTTCACCTTCACGATGGAATCGCGGATGGTCTTGGTCTGGAACGCGATGTCGAAGCCGCGTTCCAGGAAGTCGTGCGTCTTGGTGGACACGCCCCCCAAGGTCAGTTGCACGTTCACCTTGGGATAACGCTTGGCGAAGTGCAGCAGGGCGGTGCTGACCTCCAGGTAGCCCACCCATTTGGGTGCGATGATGGCGATGTTGCCCTGGACGTCGACGTTGAGGTTCTTCACCCCCTCCTCCCCGCTGCGCACCTCATGCAGCACGCGCTGGCAGGTCTCATAATATTGCTGGCCGGCCTCCGTCGTCGTCACGGCGCGGGTGGTGCGGTTCAGCAGGCGCACGCCCAGGCGCCCCTCCAGATCCGCGATGTGGCGGGAGACCAGGGCGCGGGATATGCCGATGTCGCTGCTGGCGGCCGTGAAGCTGCCGTATTGGACGACCTTGACGAAGCTTGCCATCGTGAGCAATCGGTCCATGCGCCCTCCCATCCTGTTTTATTTTTAAATTCTTCAAACGCCGGCAGGCCCATCCGGGCCCTTGGCTTATCCTCGCGTTTCAGTCCGCTTCGCTTCCCGAAACGCTCCGGCGCCCGCGGTCGCGGGCTACGGCCCGGTGTTCCGGGCCGCCTTCCTCCCTGCCGGCCATCCTAAGCTGAGACGGGCCGCCCGCGATACCCGCCGGCGGCCCCTCATCATACGGTCGGCGCACTATTTATCGCCGCGTGCCCAGCCCTGACCTCAATCGCCGAACACCACCGTCTTGCGGCCGTTCAGCAGCACGCGCTGTTCCAGGTGCAGGCGCACGGCGCGGGACAGCACGCGCTGTTCGATGTTGCGGCCCTTGCGCACCAGGTCCTCGGCGGAATCGGCGTGGGTCACGGCCTCCGCCTCCTGGTGGATGATGGGCCCCTCATCCAGGTCGGCGGTGACGTAGTGCGCCGTGGCGCCGATCATCTTCACGCCGCGCGCGTGCGCCTGGTGATAGGGCTTGGCCCCCTTGAAGCTGGGCAGGAAGCTGTGGTGGATGTTGATGCAGCGGCCGGACAGGGATGCCGCCAGATCGTCCGACAGGATCTGCATGTAGCGCGCCAGCACCACCAGGTCCGCCCCGCTGTCGGCCACCACCGCCTTGATCAGCACCTCCTGCGCCGGCTTGTCGTCCCGGGTCACGGGCAGATGGTGGAAGGGGATGCCGGCGAAGTCCGACACCTTCAGCGCCTCCGCCGGGTGGTTGGAGACGATGCCGGCCACCACCATGTTCAGCTCCCCAATGCGGGCGCGGTACAGCAGGTCGGCCAGGCAATGGTCGAACTTGGACACCAGCAGCAGCACGCGTTGCGGCTCATCCCGCGGGCGCATGCGCCAAATCATGCCCTGGGCGCCGGCCATATCGGCGATGGCGGCGTGCAATGCTGCCGGGGGACGCGCCGTCTCAAACACCACCCGCATGAAGAACAGGCCGGTCTCCCGGTCATTGAACTGGTGGGCGTCGATGATGTTGCCGCCGTTGTGGAAGATGGCGCCGCTCACAATGGAGACCAGGCCGGGGCGGTCGGTGCAGGAAATCGTGAGGGTGTAGGCGGTGGTCATGTCCGTGATCCTTCAGCAAGCGCGCTTGAGGCCGGCCTTGGCGGCGTAGGCCTCGATCCAGGCGGCGGTACGCTCCACCCCGCCGAAGGGGTAGAAATGCGCGTGCACCACCCCGTGCGCCGGGGTGAGCCTGGCGGACAGCGTGTCCATCAGCCGGTCCGGCCCCGCCTTGTTCAGCAGTTGGGTGAGGGAGATGCCGTACTTGGCCAGCACCTTGGCCGAGGCGCCGACACCGCACAGCGCCGCGAAACGCAGCAGGGTCTTCACGCTGGCGGGGCCGGGAACGCCCAGGCGCACCGGCGCCGTCACCCCGCCCCCACGCAAATCCTCCAGCCAGGTCACCACCGGGTCGGCGTCGAAGGCGAACTGGGTGGCGATCTCCGCCGCCTGGCCCTGGGCGGCCAGCACCGCCAGCTTGTCGGCCATGGCCCGGGCCAGCGCGGGTGCGGCGATCTTGGGATGCCCCTCCGGGTAGCCGGAGATGCCGACGGTGCGGATACCGTGGCCGGCCAGCAGGTCGCCACGGATGACCGACAGGGCGTCGGGGTAAGGGCCTTCGGCCACATCACAATCCCCGGCGATGACCAGCACGCGGTCCACCTGGGCGGCATCCCGCACGGCCGCCAGGAAGGCACGCAACTCATCGGCCGAGCGCACCCGGCGGGCGGCGATGTGCGGCATGGGATCATAACCCAGGCGCCGCAGGGCCACGGCCGCCGCCACCCGGCTTTCCGCCGGCTGGTCGTGCAGATAGGGGATGGAGATCACCGTGCCCCTTGGAATGGCACCGCCGGCGGCCACCAGCGCCGGGATGTCCTTCACCGTCGCCTCCAGCGAATAGCTGCACAGCAGGCCGGCCTCTATCGGTGCGTCCGTCACTAAAACCCTCCCCAGTCGTTATCGCCGGCCATCGGGCAAGGCGTGGCCCTGCCCGGGGGTGCGGGCTCGTGCCCGCATTCGCCCCCGAAGTTCCCGTGGCCTGGTCGTTGTCGAGAGATCGTCCGCGATGGGAACGGCCCCCTTGGGATCCCCGATTGTTTACGGATCCGGTGGGCCGCCTTCGCCTCTCCGCCCTCACTGTTGCGCGGGACGGGGCGATGCATAAGCACCCAAACACGCAACAATGTGGTGCGGACCCGGCAATGATCCCGGCACCGATCCCGCCGCAAGGGCGCGGACGCGCGGGGCCGGCTTTGTCACCGATCCTGCAACACAGCTGTCGTCACCGTTCCGGCTACCGGGCGGGATGGGCCGAGGGTATTGGTTAAGGGCCATAAACAAAACCAGCTCGGCCAAGCCAGCTTTAGGGAGAGCTATTCCATGTCTGCACCCGGTACCGCCCCCACACTCCAGGACGCCATCGACAAGGCGGGCTCCCCCATCAGGCTGTTGTGGAAGCCGAACGCCCCGGCCTGGACCGTGCCGGTGATCGAGCCCGAATACGCGGGCTGGCGCCAGGAACAGGCGGCGTGGCGTGAGGGTGTGGCCATTTCCGACCTGTCGCACCACATGTCCGACCTGTTCATCGAGGGGCCGGACGCCACCCGGCTGCTGTCTTATGTCAGCGCCAATGATTTCGAGAATTTCGTCGTCGGCCAGGCCAAGCAGTTCGTGCCGGTGACGGCCGAGGGCAACATCGTCACCGACGGCGTGCTGATGCGCGACGCGGAACAGAAATACACCCTCAGCGGCGTGCCAGCGTCCCAGACCTGGGTGGCCTATCACGCCAAGGCCGGCCGCTTCGACGTCGCCATCACGTCGGACCCCGACAGCCGTTTGCGCAAAAGCGGCAACCCCGTGCTGTTCCGCTACCAGGTCCAGGGCCCCCGCGCGCTGGAGGTGGTGGAGCGGGCGTTCGGCGGGCCGTTGCCTAAGACCAAGTTCTTCCACTCCACGCCCGTCACCCTGGCCGGCCACAGCTTCCGCGCCTTCCGCCACGGCATGGCGGGGCAGCCGGGTTATGAGTTCATCGGCACCTGGGACGGGGCGGTCGCGGTGAAGGCGGCCCTGCTGCGCGCGGGTGAGCCGTCGGGCATGCTGCATGTCGGCGGCAAGGCCTATTACACCAACGGCATCGAAAGCGGCTGGATCCCCACGCCCACGCCCGGCATCTACACCGCACCTGACCTGGTGGACTACCGCCGCAGCCTCAGCCTGTTCTCCTTCGAGGGGCAGAAGCCGCTGCACGGCAGCTTCTTCTCCGAGCATATCGAGGATTATTACTGCACGCCGTTCGAGCTGGGCTACGGCAAGTCGGTGGCCTTCAACCACGACTTCATCGGACGCGAGGCCCTGGAAAAGGCCAAGGAGGATACCCGCCGGGCCAAGGTCACCCTGGTGGTGGACAAGGCCGACGTGCGCCGCGTCTTCGGCGAGGACCCCGGCTATATCCTGGATTATTGCCGCTATCGGGTGGAGGCGGGCGGAAACCTGGCCGGCCTGACCTTCTACAACGGCTTCATCAACCCGCTGGACACCGTCGCCTGCCTGGCGCTGGTGGACAAGCAATACGCCCAGCCGGGGACGGAGGTGACGTTGCTGTGGGGTGAGCATCCGGGCAGCGGCACGGCACCGGATGCCGATCTGGGCCTGCCCCGCCTGAAGGCCATCGTCCAGCCGGCCCCCTACAACGACCACGCCCGCACCCAGTACCGCCGGGACTGACGGGCCCGGGGGATGGACAGTCGTGCGGCGAAGCAGCACAGGTCGTGCCGCACCGCACACTGTCCGCCCGCCCAGGCCTTGAAGCCCCAGCCGGCCGGCCCATTTCCTGTTAGCGTCGCGCGCCGAACCGATGGGCGGGCGACGCTAAACATCGGCTGGATGGAGGGAGGGACATGCCCCTGGATCGGCGTGACGCGCCCGGTACTGACACCAACGCCACCTCCGCGAAGGCCAAGCGTGAGGCCCCGCCCTATGATGAGATCGCCCTGGTGCTTCAGGGCGGCGGGGCGCTGGGGTCCTACCAGGCCGGCGTCTATGAGGGGCTGGCCGAGGCGGGGCTGGAGCCCACCTGGATCGCCGGCATCTCCATCGGCGCGCTCAACACCGCCATCCTGGCCGGCAACCCGCCCAAGGACCGGGTGGCCGCCTTGCACGCCTTCTGGGACACCATCACCAAGCCCGAGGACTTCGTGGGCGGCGGGGGAGCCTGGGCCCTGAGCGCCCTGGGCCTGGACGCGGCGGCGCGGGGGTGGACCAGCGGCTGGTCGGCCTTCCGCGCGGTGATGGAGGGGCAGCAGGGCTTCTTCACCCCCCGTCCCCGCACCCCGTTGAGCGAGCTGGACCACAAGACCCCGGACGAGGTCAGCCACTACCGCACCGAACCGCTGATCGAAACCCTGCGCCGCTATGCCGATTTCGACCGCATCAACAACGGCGACATGCGGGTGTCGGTGGGCGCGGTCAACGTGCGCAGCGGCAACTTCGCCTATTTCGACAACCGCCAGATGCGCCTGGGGCCGGAGCATTTCGCCGCGTCCGGCGCCCTGCCCCCGGGCTTCCCGGCGGTGGAGATCGACGGGGAGTATTACTGGGACGGCGGCATCGTCTCCAACACCCCGCTGGTGGAACTGCTGGGCAAGGAGCCGGACAAGGATCTGCTGATCTTCCAGGTCGATCTGTGGAGTTCCAAGGGCCGCCTGCCCGCCAACTTCGCCGATGTGGAGGAGCGGATAAAGGACATCCAGTATTCCAGCCGCACCCGCATGGTGACCGACATGGTCGCCCATCGCAGGCGGCAGTCCAAGATCGTGAAGGATTTCCTGGACACCCTGCCGGAGGAGATCCGGCGGAACAACCCGGCCTATGACCAGGCCGCCGCCATCGCCGCCACGGCCAAGGTCAACCTGTTCCACCTGATCTACCAGAACAAGTTCTTCGAGAAGGGCTACAAGGACATCGAGTTCAGCGCCGCCACCATGCTGGAGCATTGGGGCAGCGGCCTGCGCGACATCCGCCGCTCCCTGGCCCAGCCCGGCTGGCTGGACCCGCCCAATCACGATCTGGGCTTCGTCACCCACGACATCCACCGCCTGCGGGAGGATTAAGGCGCAGACAGCGGATACCGCGGAGACCACGTTTATGCCAGCGGCATGAGGCAACTCATGCCGCTGTAGGCCCCGACCGGGGCCGCCGGAGCGAGCACCGAAGGGCGGAGCGAGGATAGCCAAGCTGACGGATGTCAGCGCCCGGCGATTGAGGGAACTTAGAAATTGGCCCGCACGCCGAAGATCACCTGCATGCCCGGATAGTAAACGCTGTAGGGCGCGTTTTCCTGGCCGAAGACGGTGCGGATGGGCTCGTTGGTGACGTTCAGCGCGTCGACCGTGACGCGGAACATGTCGTTGGCGAAGGGCAGCTGGTAGCCCAGCGACAGGTCCAGCTGGCCGCGCGCGTCGCTGATGAGGGCGGAGTTGAGGTTGTTCTGCGGGGCGTTGGCGGCGACGGAGCTGTCGGTCCAGACATAGTTCACGCTGACCGAGACGCCGTGGCCTTCGTAATAGCCCTGCAAATTGTAGCTCCACGGTGCCACGCCGGTGGCGAACATGCCGCTGGCGGAGCTTTGCTCGATATGCGTGGCGTTGGCGGAGAAGCCCAGGCCGTCGAACACGAAGTCCAGCGGCTGCACCCAGGTCATCTCCACACCCTGCAACAGCAGCTTGCTGAGGTTGACCGGCTGGGTCAGCGTGACGGTGGCGACATCCGGGCCGCCACGCAGCATCAGGGCCTGTTGCTGGCTGACCGCCAGGTCGCTGAAGGCGATGCCCAGCGCGGTGAAGGGCACAGTGCTCTGCGTCGTCACGGTGAAGCCATCGATGTCCTTGCGGAACAGGTCGACGCCGACATACCCCAGGCCGCCCGTGTACCACTCCCCACCGATGTCGATGTTGTTGGAGGTGTAGGGCTTCAGGTTGGGGTTGCCCGCACTGGCGACCTGGGCGGAGATGTCGGAGAAGGTGGTGCCGGGCAGCAGCTGGCTGGCGTCGGCGCGGGTCATGCTGCGGGAGGCGGAGGCGCGCAGCTTGATGTCGTCGGCGACGCTGTAAACCAGGTTCATGGACGGCAGCACGTCGCTGTAG
Organism: Azospirillaceae bacterium; assembly: GCA_028283825.1. Classification (NCBI taxonomy): domain Bacteria; kingdom Pseudomonadati; phylum Pseudomonadota; class Alphaproteobacteria; order Rhodospirillales; family Azospirillaceae; species Azospirillaceae bacterium. The sequence goes on from JAPWJW010000001.1 coordinate 1,853,387, forward strand.
CCGGTGTCGAAGCTCTGCTCGATATAGCCGCTGGCCACCTGCACCGGGCTGGTCACCAGCTGGTCGGTGTGGAAATAGCGCAGGCCGACGTTGAAGGCCACGTCGTGGCCCAGCAGCGTGTCCTTGGCGTTGCCCTCGACGTAGCCGCCGAAGGTCTTCTCGCGGATATTGCCGACCGAACCGCCGGTGACGGCGCTGCGGGTCTCAGGGGCGGTGTCGCGGTAATAGTCATAGTTGGTCGCCTTTTCCAGGGCGGCCAGGTTGGTCATGATGTACTTGGTGTAGCCGACATTGCCGCTGGCCAGGTGGCCGAAGTCGCTAATGTTCAAGGCACTAAGGTACTGCCCCACTTGCGAGTTGGGCACCAGGCCGGTGGTGCCGTCGCAGGTGGCGCCGCACACCGCCGTCTGGAAGGCGACGCTGTTGTCATAGGCGCGGATGATGCGGCTGGCCATGTCGTAGGCGCCGCCCACCTTCACGTTGACGTCGTCGCTGCCGTAGCGGGTGTCGATGTGGGCGCCGCGGGTGGTGGTCTCGCGGTACACGTTCTGCACGTTGACGCGGTACCACTGCCAGCCCAGGTCCGGGTCGCTCAGGTCGCGGTTGGTGGTGATGATGGGCTGGCCGCTGTTGCCGCCGCTTTGGTAGAACACGGTCAGGCCGGATTGCTGCGGCGTCTGGAAGTCGAACTGCGGCTGTTCGCGGAAGAAGGTGCTGTGGCCGTAGTTGACCTGGGCATCGACCTGGAAATCCTTGGACGGCTTCCACGTCAGGGTGGGGTTGATGTTGTAGAACTCGGTATGCTGCTTGAAGATGTCGTTTTCCAGGAAGAAGCTGGAATTGGCGAAGGTGCCTTGCGTCACGATGTTGTTGCTGTCCACCGTCAGGTCGATGGGGACCATGCCGCCGGTGGAGGTGGGCGAGGTGCCGGGGCCGGAATTGCGCACGTACCAGTTCATGTTCAGGCGCTGGTAGTCGCGGTCGGACTGGGCCCACAGGCCGTCCACGGCGAAGTGCCATTCATCGCTGGGCCGGTATTCGAACGACACCACGCTGGACACCCGCGACCGGTCGCCGAAGGTATAGCTGTTGCGGGCCAGGCGCGGGATCTGCGCGCTGCCCAGCTGCGCCAGGCTGAGGCCGGAGGTGGCGGCCAGGTCCACCGGCGTGCCGGGCGTCAGGCCGTAACCAGTGTTGTTGGGCACCGTGCTGGCATAGACGAAGCCGTTGCCCGCCCCCTTGTCGGCGGCGACGCCCAGATTGCCGTCGGTCCAGCCGATGGTCTCGAACCCGTCGATGCGGGTGGTGGTCTTCACGCCGGACACGCCGACCAGCACACCGAAGTCACCCCAGGTGTGGCTGGCGACCAGGGCGCCGCGCGGGCTGACGTCGCCGTTGGAATTGGTGTATTCGCCCTGGCCGATCAGGGTGATGTGCGTGCCTTCCTTGTCGAAGGGGCGGGCGCTGTGCAGGTTCACCGTGCCGGCGATGCCGCCCTCCAGCTGATCGGCCGTGGGGCTTTTGGACACGTCCAGGCGGGTGAACAGTTCTGACGGGAACAGGTCCAGATCGACCTCGCGGTTGGCGTTGCCGCCGTTGGTGCCGCCGTCCGACGCCACCGCGATCTGGGTGTTGTTCAGCAGCACCTTGGAGAAGCTGGGGCCCAGGCCGCGGATGGAGACCTGCACGCCCTCGCCGTCGATGTCGCGGTTCAGGTTGACGCCGGGGATGCGGTTCAGGGTTTCGGCCAGGTTGGTGGCCGGCAGCTTGCCGATGTCCTCGGCGAAGATGCTGTCGCCGAAGCCCACGGCGTCGCGCTTGGCCTGGGTCGCGTCCAGCAGGCTGCGGCGGATGCCGGTCACCACGATCTCATCCATGGCGGTGGGATCGGTCGCAGCGGCCGGATCGGCCGTCACCTGCGCGCGCGCCGCCGGCACGCCCGCCAGCGCGCCCACCAGCGCGGTCGTCATGAGCAGAGTCTTGCAGTGTCTTGAACGGACCATTTCTCTTCCCTCCCTGGCCTCTCGTTTGATGGAGGCCGCGTGTTTGTCGATGTCGAACTGGGGTCAGCGGTAGCGGTAGAACGTGACGCGCTGGATCTGGAATTTCTCCGAGCCCAGGCGGATGTGCCGGCCCTGGTGGGTCTGGTCGCCGTTGAGCACGCGGCCCCCCACCCATTGGCCCTGGGCGTTGAAGTCGCCCTCCTCCGCCCGGTCGATGCCGGCCAAGGCAGGCCCCTCGCCGGCACCGGCAAAGGTGACGACCAGGCCGCGCCCGGCGATCAAATATTCCTCCGGCCCGGTCTGGATGATCATGCCGCCGTGGGCGGAGACATCCTGGTCGGCCTTGGGCAGCCACGGGTCGATGAAGGCCACGGTGAAGCGGTAGTCGCCGATGGTGCGGCTGACCGGCGCCTCCAGCACCGTGCCGTCCTCCAGCACGCGGGGCTTGAAGCCGGCCATGCGGTCCAGCCCCTGGGCCTTCAGGATGGCGGGGGTCAGCTGGCGCAACACGCCGTAGGCCTCCGTCAGCGCCGCCTGGTACTTGCCGTCCGCATTCTCGATGGAGAAGGGGGAGTAGCCGAAGGCGTCCAGGTTGCCGATGGCGTAGAAGCCGTTGGCCGGCACCTCCGCCGCCGTGGTGACGTTGTTGGCTTCCGGGATGAACAGCGGGTTGTCGGCTCGGCGGTAGCGGCCGGCCAGGTCGCTGAAGTTGGGGAAATAGATGTCGGGGCTGATCAGATCCAGGCTGGGCGCCCCCGCCTTCCACACGTCGATCAGGTGGGGTAGCGGCCCGCCCGCCGGATACTCGCCCGGCGCCTTGCCCGTGCGGTTCAGCGCCACGTTGGCGTACATGGGCAGCGGATAGGCCGCCTTGCCGGCACGGGTGACGGCTTCGGTGTACTGGGCATAGAACCAGGCGGTGAACACCTCTTGGCCCCCGTCGGCGTCGCCGAACACCTGCGCCCAGGTGCCGTTCGTGCGGGCGCCGTGCGCCTGCCACAGGGCCTTCAGTTCCGGCTGCGCGCCGTCACCGGCCAAGCAGCGCAGCAGGGCGTCGGGCACCGGCCGGCCCCAGGCGGCGGTGGCGTCATCGCCCCAGTCGCGCGCCGTGGGCAGCATACCGATCTCATTCTCCACCTGCACCATCAGCACGGTGCCGCGCCCGTCCACCGCCTTCAGGTGGGCCAGCAAGGCGGCGTAGGCCTTGGCATCGGCGTCCCGGACGTTGGGGGAGAAGGCCGACAGGATCTCCACGCTGGTGCCGTTGGCCGCCCTGGCACGGGGAAAGCGCGCCTGGTCGCGCTTCACCCAGCCGGGCACGTAGGTGGACATGCTGTTCTTCCAGGTGCCGAACCACAGCAGCACCAGATGCATGTCCTGGGCGCGGGCGTCGGCCAGCAAACCATCGATGGAGGAGAAATCGAACACCCCCTCCTTCGGCTCGATCAGTTCCCAGGACACCGGCGACAGCACCGTGTTCAGGTTCATGGCCTTCAGCTTGGGCCAGTACTTGGCCATGTAGGCACGGCTGGATGGGCTGGAGTTGCCCAGCTCACCGCCCAGGACCAGCAGGGGGCGGCCGTCCACCACCAGGCGCGCCGCCGTGCCCTGGTGTTCCAGGGTGGGCATGGCGGCATGCGCCGGCGTTGCCGCCACCAGCGACAGGGCGATCACCGCCCCCCACGCCCGAGTGCCCATACCAGCGGCACGAGAGCCTGACTCGTGCCGCTGTAGGACGCGACCGCGTCCGCCGGAAGTTTCCGGGGAGCGGAGCGGACTGGAAACTGAGGACGAGCCAAGCCGACGGATGTCGGCGCCCGGCGACTGAGGGGCGGCGTTTGAGCAGCCACGATCAAACGCCGCGCGTATTAGCGTATGCGTGTTCAGGCACCCCATGTCCCGTTTCTCCCTAGGTCGGCACGTTAACCGTGTTCTCGAAATGGTAGCGTTACCATTTCCGATTGATGGCGAGATTGTCAATATATAATTGCAATCTATCATCAAATAGATCTTGAGTTTTATTTTTAAAATCACGCGCAATACGTCACGATCGGCAGTCGCATTGCCGACACTGATCAGGTCAGTACTTTAATCGCCACGCGTTTGACCGTCTTATCAGCCGCTTCCTTCTTCCAGGACTGCCGGCTTCAGCCGCGGGCTCAGCACCTGCAAGGCCAGCAGCGCCAGGGGATAGGCCAGGGCCGCCACCAGGAAGACGGGGCCGTAGCTGCCGGTGGTTTGCAGGATCCAGCCGGTGAACTTCGCCATCAGCATCCCGCCCACCGCCCCCGCCGCCCCACCGATGCCCACCAGGGTGGCGACGGCACTTCTGGGGAACAGGTCGGACGGCAGGGTCATGAGGTTGGCGGAGAAACCCTGGTGCCCGGCGGTCGCCAGCCCGATGACGGCCACCGCCAGCGGCAGGCTGCCCACCCAGGGCGCCGACAGCACCGGCATGACGCACAGGGCACCGGCCAGCATCGCCGCCTTGCGGGCGACATTCGCCCCCCGCCCCCGCCGCATCAGGCGGGAGGACAGCCAGCCGCCGGCCACACTGCCCACGTCCGACATCAGGTAGATGACGATCAGCGGCGGCCCGAAACCCTGGAGGTCCAGCCCGAAGCGACGGCCCAGGAAATCCGGCAGCCAGAACAGGAAGACCCACCAGATGGGATCGGTCAGGAACTTGGCCAGCACATAGGCCCAGGTCTGGCGCCAGCCCAGGATGCGGACCCAGCCGGGCCGGCGTGCGTCCGCGCCGCGCGCCGAGATGGGGTCCGGCGTGTCGGAGCGGATATGGGCCAGTTCGGCGGCCGTCAGGCGGCGGCTTTCCTCCGGCCGGCGATAGAACACCAGCCAGGCGGCCAGCCAGGCGAAACTGGCCAGGCCCGTCAGCAGGAAGGCCGCGCGCCAGCTGAACATCGTGACGATCAGCGGCACCACCAGCGGCGTCACCACCGCCCCGACATTGGCGCCGGCGTTGAAGATGCCGATGGCCAGCGCGCGTTCGCGCTGGGGGAACCATTCGGTCACGCTTTTCAGGCCGGCGGGGAAATTGCCGGCCTCCCCTGCGCCCAGGGCCACGCGCGCCAGGATGAACTGCGTCAGGCCGGTCGCCAGGCCGTGGGCCATGTGGGCCAGGTTCCACACCAGGAAAGTCAGGGCATACCCCCAGCGGGCGCCCACCCGGTCGATGACGCGGCCGAACACCAGGTAGGCGCCGGCGTAGGCCGCCTGGAAACAGAAGACGACATGGGCGTAATCGACATCCGACCAGGCGAATTCCCGGGACAGCAGGGGCTTCAGCAGCCCCAGCATCTGGCGGTCGACATAATTGATGACGGTGGCGGCGAACAGCAGGGCGACGACGATCCACCGCCGCCGGCCGATGCCGGCCGGCGATGACACCGCTGAAACGGCCGTCGTTTCCGACTGCCACGCCATGAACGCCTCCCTCGTCCTATGTTTCCACCGGCGGGGTTTTCCCCGCGCGGTGTTTTTTTTGTTACTTCAGTGCTTTACCAGTTCCATAAGGTCCCGTCGGTCAGGCGCGCCACCGGCAGATAGGCCGGCTGGTAGGGATACTTGGCGGCCTCGACCTCATCGATATCGACGCCATGGCCGGGCGCCTCGCCCGGGTGCATGTAGCCGTCCGTGAAGGTGTAGGCGTGGGGGAAGACGCTGTCGGTCACGGCCTCGTGCACCATGCGTTCCTGCACGCCGAAGTTCGGAACCCACAGGTCGAAGTGCAGGGCCGCCCCCATGCACACCGGCGACAGGTCGGTGGCGCCATGGCTGCCGGTGCGCACCTGGTACAGGGCCGCCAGGTCGGCGATGCGGCGCAGGTGGGTGATGCCGCCGGCATGCACCACGGTGGTGCGGACGTAGTCGATCAGCTGGTTCTGGATCAGGTCTTTGCAGTCCCAGATGCTGTTGAACACCTCCCCCACCGCCAGGGGCGTGGTGGTGTGCTGGCGGATCAGGCGGAACGCCTCCTGGTTTTCAGCCGGCGTGGGATCTTCCATCCAGAACAGGCGGTAGGGCTCCAGGCTCTTGCCCAGCCGCGCCGCCTCGATGGGGGTCAGGCGGTGGTGCACGTCGTGCAACAGGTGCACGTCCCAGCCGAAGCGGTCGCGGGCGGCGGCGAACAGGGTGGGCGCGAAATCCAGATAGGCCTCCGTCGACCACACGGTCTCCGCCGGCAGGCCCTTGGTGGCGGGTTCGTAATTGATGCCCTTGGCGACACCGTAGGTGCCCTGCTGCCCGGGCACGCCCGCCTGGACGCGGATGGCGCGGTAGCCCTGGTCCAAATAATGGGCCACCTGGTCCAGTGCCTCCGGCACGTCGCGGCCGTTGGCGTGGCCATAGACCATGACACCCTCGCGGCTCTTGCCGCCCAGCAGCTGGTACAGCGGCATGCCGGCCAGCTTGGCCTTGATGTCCCACAGGGCGGTGTCCACGGCGGCGATGGCCGACATGGTCACCGGGCCGCGGCGCCAGTAGGCGCCCTTGTACAGATACTGCCAAATATCCTCGATCTGGCGGGGGTCGCGGCCGATCAGGCAGGGGATGACATGGTCGGTGAGGTAGGAGGCGACGGCCAGTTCGCGCCCGTTCAGGGTGGCGTCACCGATGCCGTACACACCCTCGTCGGTGCGGATCTTCAGCGTGACGAAATTCCGCGCCGGGCACGTGACGATGACGTAGGCGTCCGTGATCTTCATGGGCTTTCCAACTCCGCGCAGGATGGCGGGCCGCGCCGATGCAGCAGGCCCCGTTTCATTTGGTCCGCGTTTGCGATCAGTCCCCGGCCGGGGCGCCGGCGAATGGGCGGCGGGCCGTCGGTGACACTGCGATTTCCTCCCACGGGCGGCACCGCCGCCCTGTTCTGCCATTCATGTATGCTACCATACCAGTTGAGGTCAAGAGGGTGTTTGCGGGGCCGTCGCACATTCATGCAATTTGGCCTTCGGGCTCATGTCAGCGGCACAAAATTCTGATTCGTGCCGCTGTAGGCCGCGACTGCGGCTGCCGGGGCTTTACGGGGAGCGTAGCGGACTGGAAAGCGAGGAAGCCCAAGCCGACGGATATCGGCGCCCGGCGCATGAGGGACGGCATTTGAACGATCACGTTCAAATGCCGTGCGCATCAGGCGCTATCGCGGGAAATCAGGGAAAAGCTGACATCCACCGTGCGGTGGCCGGGCTTGGCGGTGCCGCAGCCGTCCAGCCGGGCCAGCAGCAGGCGGGCCGCCCGCCGGCCGATGCCGCGCGCGTCCACATGCACGGTACTGAGGCGGGGATGGGTATGGGCGGCGAAATCGGCATCGCCGAAACCGAACACCGCCAGATCGTCGGGCACGCGCAAGGACCGGCTGGCGGCCTCCGCCAACACGCCCTGGGCCAGGGCGTCGCTGCTGCACATCACCACGTCGGTGGTGGACGGGGCCTGATCCAGCAGGTCGGCCAGGGTCTCCCGGCCCAGGGCATGGGGATTGCCGCGGCCGGCACCACGCGGTGCGGCAAATGCCCCGGCACCATGGCGGACAGCGAGGCGAACCCGGCCCTGGCCCCCTCCAGCCAAGCTTGGGGGCCGCGTTCCTTTTCCACGATCAGGAACGGCCGGCGATAGCCCCGGCCGGCCAGCAGCCGCGCCACGGCGTGGCCGGCGGCGAAATGGGAAAACCCCACGGCCATGTCGATGGGGTCGTCGGCCAGGTCGCCGGTTTCCACCACGACCACCCCCGCCTTGGCCAGGCGGCGGCGCAAATGCGGGTCGCCGCGCAGGCCCGCAAGGACCAATGCGGCGGGGTGATGGGCGAAGGCGGCCTCCGCCGCGCGCCGCAGACTGGCCTCATCGGCGCAGGCATGGGCCAGCAGGGCGGTGACGTTGTGCTGGGCCAGTTCCTCCACCAGGCCGGCCACCGTTTCATCGGCCGGCCCCTGGCGCGTCAGCACCGCGACCAGGCCGGCGCGGCGGGCGCTGTGCGGCACCACCGGCGCCGATGGGGCTGCTGCCGCCTCCAGCGCCGCCAAGCCGCGCGGCGGCAGGCCCGAGGCTGATAGCGTCGGGGCCGCCTGCTGCCCCTGTGTCTCCCGCGTGCGGCGGTTGGCCAGGCCCACGGCCATGGCGTTGGGCACGAACCGGGTGGCGACGATGGCGTTGCGCACCCGCGCCGTGGTGTCGTTGGCCACCTTGTCCGGGTCGTTCAGCACCCGCGACACCGTGGCCGGCGACACGCCCGCCAGCCGCGCCACGTCCTGCAAGGTGGCACGCCCCGCGACGGCATCCTTCGATATGTCCGGTTCCGATAAGATGGACTTCGTCGTCATTCCGGCCCCTCCCGTTTTTACGACCGCCTCATCTGCGGCTTGTTTGTCATCTAGTATGGTAGTATGTATGAAGGGGTGAGGCAATGATGTTCGTGTGCGGGCATTTGCGCTATGGAATGCGCCATGCGGATGCCGCACGCTGGATCGGGGTGGGAACGCCAGTCCCGAACAGCGGACGACCGAGGGGTACAGTCGGTGATCGTGGAAAATGACCGTGTCGTCCTGAACCGGATTCAGCCCGACAGCGCCGAACCCGTGGCCCGCCAGGTCTTCCGGGAACTGCGCCGCGCCATCGTCGCCATGCGCTTCCGCCCCGGCCAGGCCATTTCCGAACAGGACATCGCCGACCAGTTGGGCGTCAGCCGCCAGCCGGTGCGCGAGGCCTTCATCAAGTTGAGCGAGGCCGGGCTGCTGTCCATCCGGCCGCAGCGCGGGTCTTTCATCGTCAAGATTTCGGTGCGCCAAGTGTTCGACGCCCGCTTCGTGCGCGAGGCGGTGGAACTGGCCGTCGTCCGCCGCGCGGTGGCGGAAATGAAGAACCGCGACGTGGATTTGCTGCGCGACAGCCTGCGCGCCCAGAAGATGGCCGCCGACGACCGCGACCTGACCCGCTTCCTGGAACTGGACGAACGCTTCCACCGCGACCTGGCCCTGCATGTCGGCTGTGAATACGCCTGGCGGGTGGTGGAGGAAAGCAAGGCGCAGATGGACCGCGTGCGTTACCTCAGCATGCCGGACGCCACCCCCATGCCCCTGCTGATCAGCCAGCACCGTGCCATCGTCGACGCCATCGCCGACCGTGACGCCGACAAGGCGGAAGGCGCCATGCGCCAGCATCTGCAGGAAATCCTGACCTCGCTGCCCCAGCTGGCGGCGCGGTATCCCGATCTGTTCACCGACGACCTACAGCGCTAAAGTTCAAGGTACCGCCCGCCCTGGGCGGACATCCATGTCATCCAAGCAAAGAATAGTCAGGGAGTAGCCCCGGCGGGACCGGTTCCGGCCCCGCCCCAAGGCACGAAGTCGAATGGTATCGCTAACACCAATGCACCGGCGCCGCCCGGGCGTGGCCGGTGGCACTTTGCCCACCGCGACCCGCCCCATAAGGCCGGCGCCGCGACCAAGAATAAGGGGAAAGGGAAACGCCATGCTCAAGACCAACCTTCTCAACCGCCGCCTGCGCGGCGCCATCCTGGCCGGTGCCGCCCTGGTGGCGTTGACGGCCGGCGGGGCCGGCGCCGACACGGCCCCGATCTACAAGGACGCCAAGGCCCCGGTGGCGGCGCGGGTGGACGACCTGCTGGGGCGCATGACCCTGGATGAGAAGGTGGCCCAGCTGATCGCCGTCTGGGACCGCAAGGCGCAGATCTTCACCCCCGCCATGGATTTCGACCCGGCCAAGGCCAGCGCCCTCTACCCCAACGGCCTGGGCGAATTCACCCGCCCGAATGACGAGAAGGGCTCCGGCTCCCCCCGGGCGCAGCATTGGCGGGACGCGCGGGGCACCGTGGCCATGGTCAACGCCGTGCAGCACTGGGCGGTGGAGAAGACCCGCCTGGGCATCCCCGTGCTGTTCCATGAGGAAGGGTTGCACGGCTATCCCTCCATCGGCGGCACCAGCTTCCCGCAGGCCATCGCCCAGGCCAGTTCCTGGGACCCCGACCTGGTGCGCGAGGTCGACGGCGTGGTGGCCCGTGAGATCCGGGTGCGGGGCGCCAGCCTGGTGCTGTCCCCGGTGGTGGACGTGGCCCGCGACCCGCGCTGGGGCCGCATCGAGGAAACCTTCGGCGAGGATCCCTACCTGGCGGGTGAGCTGGGGGTGGCCGCCGTGCGCGGCCTTCAGGGCGACACCCTGCCCCTGGCCGACGGCAAGGTCTTCGCCACGCTGAAGCACCTGACCGGCCACGGCCAGCCGGAAAGCGGCACCAATGTCGGCCCGGCATCGGTGGGCGAACGCACCCTACGCGAGATGTTCTTCCCGCCGTTCGAACAGGTGGTCCAGCGCACCAACATCCACGCCGTCATGGCCTCCTACAATGAGATCGACGGCGTGCCCAGCCATGTGAACACCTGGCTGTTGCAGGATATCTTGCGTGGCGAGTGGGGCTACAAGGGCGCGGTCATCAGCGATTATTCCGCCATCGACCAGCTGGTCAGCATCCACCACGTCGTGCCGGACCTGCCCGCCGCCGCCATCCGCGCCATCCAGGCCGGCGTGGACGCCGACCTGCCGGACGGCGATTCCTACCGCAGCCTGGGCGATTCCGTGCGCACCGGCAAACTGGACGTGGCGGTGGTGGACCGCGCCGTGCGCCGCATCCTGGAACTGAAGTTCCAGGCCGGGTTGTTTGAGCACCCCTACGCCGACGCCGCCCAGGCCGACGCCCTGACCGGCAATGGCGAGGCCCGCGCCCTGGCCCTAAAGGCGGCGCAAAAGGCCGTCGTCCTGCTGAAGAACGACGGCACCCTGCCGCTGAGCGTGGACAAGCTGAAGACCCTGGCCGTCATCGGCCCCAACGCCGCCGTGGCCCGGCTGGGCGGCTATTCCGGCATGCCGAAACAGACCGTCAGCGTGCTGGACGGCATCAAGGCCAAGGTCGGCTCCAAGGTGAAGGTGACCTATGCCGAGGGCGTGCGCCTGACCAAGGACGACGACTGGTACGGCGACAAGGTGGAACTGGCCGATGCGGCGGAAAACGCCAAGCTGATCCACCAGGCGGTGGACGTGGCCAAGGGGGCGGACCAGATCGTCCTGGTCATCGGCGACAACGAACAGACCAGCCGCGAGGGCTGGGCCCCCAACCATCTGGGCGACCGCGACAGCCTGGATCTGGTGGGCCAGCAGAACGACCTGGCCGGGGCCCTGTTCGCCCTGGGCAAGCCCGTCACCGTCGTGCTGCTGAACGGCCGGCCGCTGTCGGTGGTGGATGTGGCCGCCCACGCCAACGCCCTGGTGGAGGGCTGGTATTTGGGGCAGGAGGGTGGCACGGCCATGGCCGACGTGCTGTTCGGCGACGTGAACCCGGGCGGCAAGCTGCCGGTGACCTTCGCCCGGTCGGTCGGGCAACTGCCCATGTTCTACAACAAGAAGCCCAGCGCCCGGCGCGGCTATCTGTTCGACACCACCGACCCGCTGTTCCCCTTCGGCTACGGCCTCAGCTACACCACCTTCGACGTCGGGGCCCCACGCCTGTCCACCGCCACCATTCCCAAGGACGGCAGCGTCGCCGTGTCGGTGGACGTGAAGAACACCGGCAGCCGCGCCGGTGACGAGGTGGTGCAGCTGTACCTGCACCAGCAGGTGGCCAGCGTCACCCGGCCGGTGAAGGAACTGAAGGGCTTCCAGCGCGTCACCCTGGCGCCGGGTGAGAGCCGCACCGTCAGCTTCACCGTGGACGCACACGCCCTGTCGATGTGGAACCAGCAGATGAAGCGGGTGGTGGAGCCCGGCGCCTTCGACATCATGGTCGGCGATAATTCGGTGGACCTGAAGACCGCCGTGCTGACGGTCAAGGACTGACGGCCATGAGGCGCCTGCTGTCCACCGCCGCCCTGACGGCTGCCCTGTTGTCCGCCGTACCGGCCTGGGCCCTGGGCCAGGACCGCTATGTGGAGACCACCGCCGGCCCCGGCCGCTTCGCCATCGTGGCGGACGGCCGGGCCGCCCGCATCCACGTGGATGGGGATGACTATGCCGGCGTGCGGCGGGCGGCAGGCGACCTGGCGGCCGACATCGGCCGGGTCAGCGGCGTGCCGTCCGCCCTAGCCGACACCGGCACCATCCTGGTGGGCACGGTGGGACACAGCCCGACCATCGACCGGCTGGCGGCGGAGGGGAAGATCGACGTCACCCCCATCCAAGGCAAGTGGGAGGCGTTCCGCATCCAGGTGGTGGCCAACCCCCTGCCCGGGGTCGCCAGCGCCCTGGTGATCGCCGGCAGCGACAAGCGCGGCACCATCTACGGCCTGTACGATGTGTCGGAACAGATCGGCGTGTCGCCCTGGTCCTGGTGGGCGGACGTGCCCGTGCGCCACCACGACGCCCTGTACGTGACGCCGGGCGTCCATGGCGAGGATCCGTCGCCCGTCAAATACCGGGGCATCTTCCTGAATGACGAAGCGCCGGCGCTCAGCGGCTGGGCCAAGGAGAAGTTCGGCGGCCTGAACCACCAGTTCTATGAGCACGTCTTCGAACTGATCCTGCGGCTGAAGGGCAATTACCTATGGCCCGCCATGTGGAACAACGCCTTCAACGAGGATGACCCGCTGAACCCCAAGCTGGCCGACGAATACGGCGTGGTCATGGGCAATTCCCATCACGAGCCCATGCTGCGCGCCCAGCAGGAATGGAAACGCCACGGCACCGGCCCCTGGAACTATGCCGAGAACGGCGACGTGCTGCGGCGGTTCTGGGCCGAGGGCGTGCGCCGCAACCGGGACTATGAAAGCGTCGTCACCATCGGCATGCGCGGCGACGGCGACATGCCCATGACCGGTGAGGGCCGCGACGCCAACGTGGCCCTGCTGGAAAAGATCGTGGCCGACCAGCGGGCCATCCTGGCCAAGGAGGTCAACCCCGACGTCACCAAAATCCCCCAGATCTGGGCGCTCTACAAGGAAGTGCAGGATTATTATGAAAAGGGCATGCGCGTGCCCGACGACGTGACCCTGCTGTGGTGCGACGACAATTGGGGCAACGTCCGCCGCCTACCCACCGAAGAGGAACGCAAGCGGCCCGGCGGGGCCGGCATGTATTACCACTTCGACTATGTCGGCGATCCCCGGAACTACAAGTGGATCAACACCAACCCGCTGGCCAAGGTGTGGGAGCAGATGCATCTCACCCTGGAATATGGGGCCGACCGGGTATGGATCGTGAACGTGGGCGATTTGAAGCCCATGGAACTGCCCATCGAGTTCTTCCTGGACTACGCCCGCGATCCCCAGCGCTGGCCCAAGGAGAAACTGCCGGAGTTCACCCGGGCATGGGCGGAACGGGAATTCGGGCCCGATCATGCGGCCGCGATCGCGGATTTGGTCACGCGCTACGGCATGCTGATCGGCCGCCGCAAGCCGGAGCTATTGGACGCCGACACCTTCAGCCTGACCGATTACCGCGAGGCCGAACGGGTGGTGGCCGACTATCGCGATCTGGTGGCGAAGGCGGAGGCCATCAGCCAGGCCCTGCCAGCGGATGCGCGCGACGCCTTTTTCCAGCTGGTGCTGCACCCGGCCAGGGCCGCCGCCCAGGTGACGGAGATGTACGTGGCGGTGGGCCACAACCGGCTGTACGCGGCGCAGGGCCGGGCATCGGCCAACACCCAGGCGGCCGAGGCGCGCCGCCTGTTCCAGGCCGACGCCGACCTGACAAAGGCGTACCACGCGCTGAACGGCGGCAAGTGGGACCACATGATGGACCAGACCCACATCGGCTACACCTACTGGCAGCAGCCGCCGGCCAACGTGATGCCGGAGGTGACGGACCTCACCCTGCCCCAGCCCGCCAATCTGGGGGTGGCGGTGGAGGGCAAGACCCAGGCCTGGCCAGCGGCAGACGGCGCGCCCCTGAAGGACGCCGCCGTCCTGCCCGACCTGGACCTGACCAACCAGCCCAGCCGTTACATCGACGTCTTCAACCGGGGCCAAACGCCCTTCGCCTATACCGCCAAGGCCAGCGCCCCCTGGATCAAGCTCAGCGCCACGAAAGGTACTGTCACGGATGAGACCCGCCTGTGGGTGTCGATCGACTGGGCCAAGGCGCCGGCCGGCACCAGCGGGGGCGGCGTCACCATCACCGGTGCCGGCGGCAGCGTCACCGTGCACCTGCGCGCGCTGAATACGCCCGTACCCAAGGACGGCGGCCCCGCCTTCATCGCCGCCGACGGCTATGTCGCCATCGAGGCGGCGCACTACACGGCCAAGGCGGACGCGGGCGGCGTGGCGTGGGAGACCATTCCCGACTACGGCCGCACCCTGTCGAGCGTCAGCCCCTTCCCCGTCACCGCCCCCAGCGTGGAACCCGGCCGGGGTGCGCGCCTGGACTATCGCGTCTATCTGCCGCAACCGGGGCCCGTGACCCTTCAGGCCATCGCCGGCCCCACCCTGAACTTCGTGCCCGGACGCGGCTTGCGTTATGCCGTCGCCATTGATGACGAGGCACCGCAAGTGGTTGACCTGCTGGAAAAAAACGGCGTCGCCGACTGGTACAAGTCGGTGGAGGATTCGGTTCGCGTGGGCGTCAGCCATCATGCCGTGGCCACGGCCGGTTTCCATACGGTGAAAGTCTGGATGGTGGATCCCGCGTTCGTGCTGCAAAAGCTGGTGCTGGACCTGGGGGGCCTGCGCCCCAGCTATCTGGGTCCACCGGAAAGCGCACGCATCGGAATGGGGAAATGACAAGCATGAAGTGTTGGTTGATGGCCTTGGCAATGGCCTGCCTGCCTGTGTCCGGTATCGCGGCGGAGGCACCCGTCACCATGGCCGTGACCGTGGACGATCTGCCGGTGCACGGCCCCCTGCCGCCGGGCGTCACCCGGTCGGACGTGGCGCGCCAGGTGACGGCCGATTTCAAGGCCGCCGGCCTGCCGCCGGTCTACGGCTTCATCAACGGCAAGGGCCTGGATGATGAGGGCGCGGACGCGGCGCAAGCGCTGGCGATCTGGCGGGGTGCCGGCAACCCGCTGGGCAACCACACCTTCGCCCATGACGATCCCAACAAGCAGCCGCTGGCAGCGTTCGAGGCGGCGGTGGCCGCCAATGAGCCCATCCTCAAGAAATACATGGGCGATGCCGACTGGCACTGGCTGCGCTTCCCCTTCCTCAATTCCGGCGCCACGCCGGAACGCCGCGCCCAGGCCGGCGCCTACCTGGCCGCCCACGGTTACCACGTGGCGGAAGTGACCCTGGGGACGGAGGATTACAACTACAACGCCCCTTACGTCCGTTGCCTGGCCAAGGGCGACAAGGACGCGGTGGCCACGCTGCGCCAGACCTATCTGCAGCGCCTGGCGCAGGCGTTCGAGCGGTCGCGCCTTCAGTCCCAGGCCGTGTTCGGCCGGCAGGTCCCCCAGGTGCTGCTGCTGCATATCGGCGTGATCGAGACCCAGGTGCTGCCCGACACCCTGGCCTATCTGAAGGCCCAGGGCGTCACCTTCGCCCCCCTGGCCCAGGTGGAGGCTGATCCCGCCTACGCCTACCCGCCGGACTCGCCCGAGACCGGCAACAGCAACCTGCTGGACCGGGCGGTCACCGCCCACCATGTCACCTCCCCCCCGCCGCTGCCGGACATCGCCGCCTGGCTGGACGGCCTCTGCCGCTGACAGGATATGCTCATGCGTCGCCTGACCTCCCTGTGCCTTGCCCTGATGCTGGCCCTGCCCGCCATCGCCCACGCGCAGGAGCCACATTGGGTGGGCAGTTGGATGGCCGCCCCCATCCCGGGCGACGCCGGCAGCACCCCGCCGGCCCTCGGCTTCAGCGATGCCACCCTGCGCCAGGTGCTGCGCCTCACCTTGGGCGGCCGGGCCTTGCGGGTGCGCCTGTCCAACGCCTTCGGCACCGCACCGCTGACCATCCCGGCGGCGCACGTCGCCCTGGCCGCCAAGGGTGCGGCCATCCAGGCCGGCAGCGACCGCGCCCTGACCTTCGGCGGCCAGGCCGGGGTGACCATCCCGGCGGGTGGGGCCGTCTGGTCCGACCCGGTGGACATGGCCGTGCCCGCCTTCACCGACCTGGCGCTCAGCCTGCGCCTGAGGGATGTACCGGGCACGGCCACCACCCATCCGGGTTCGCGCGCCACCTCCTACCTTCAGGCGGGCGACGCCCTGGCCGCCGACATGCCCGGCGCGGCCAAGGTGGCGCACTGGTACATCGCCACCGGCGTGGACGTGGCGACGGCACCGGACGCCGCGGCCCTGGTGGTGCTGGGCGACAGCATCACTGACGGCCGCGATTCCACCACCGACGGCAACGGCCGCTGGCCCGACGCCCTGGCCCGCAATCTGGCGCGGCGCATGTCCCCCGCCCCCTCGGCGGAGGATGCCACCAGCATCAGCGTGCTGAACGCGGGCATCGGCGGCAACCGCCTGCTGCTGGACGGCATCGGCCCCAACGCCCTGTCGCGGGTGGACCGCGACGTGCTGGACCAGAGCGGCGTGCGCTGGCTGGTGGTGCTGGAGGGCGTCAACGACCTGGCCTCCGCCGTGCGCGCCGCTGACCGTAAGGAGGTGCCGGCGACGGTGGAGACCCTGGCCGCCGCCTACCGCCGCATCGTCGACCAGGCCCACGCGGCCGGCCTGAAGGTCTACGGCGCCACCATCCTGCCCTGCGCCGGGTCGGACTGGTGCCTGCCCGCCATGGAGCCGATGCGCCAGCGCCTGAACGCCTGGATCCGCGCCTCCCGCACCTTCGACGCCGTCATCGACCTGGATCGCACCCTGGACGACCCCGCCCGCCCCGGCCATTTGCTGCCCGAGGCCGACGGCGGCGACCATCTGCACCCCGGCGACACGGGTTACCGCCTGATGGCCGAAGGCGTGGACCTTTCCCTGTTCGCGCGCTGAAGCCGGGCTATAGTGCCCGCCTTAACCAACCAAAGGGCCCAGCCTCATGACCGCCTACGTCGTTTTCATCAAGGAACGCATCAAGGACCAGGCCGAACTGGACCTCTACGCCAGCAAGGTCCCCGCCGCCCGCGCCGGCCACGCCATGACCCCGCTGGCCCGCTACGGCACGCTGGAGGTCCTGGAAGGCCCCGCCATGGAAGGCGCCCTGATCGCCTCCTTCCCCACCATGGAAGAAGCCAAGGCCTGGTACCACAGCCCCGCGTATCAAGAGGCTGCCCAACACCGCTTCGCGGGTGCGGATTACCGGGTGTTCATTGTGGAGGGGGTGTGAGAGCCCCCTCTACATCGCCCAGCGTCAACGCTTCCCAGACGTAAAGCAATCAACGATGCGGGCGCGACGCTCTTCGGCGCTCAACCGATCACGGTCGAAACCATCCAGCATCGCCCGCATCTCCGCCGTCAGAACGATGCCCTCCACCGCGCTGATGCGGGCGAAACCAGTTCGCCCCAGGACAAAATCGTCCCGGCTGGTCATAGGGTCGCGGTTGGGGCGCTTCGATCGACGCATGGATGCCCGCTACAGCTCAATCACCCCCCGCCGCGCCGCGACCGTCACCGCGTGGGTGCGGTCGTTGACGTCCAGTTTGGCGAAGATGCTTTTCAGGTGGGCCTTCACCGTGTCCTCGCTGATGCGCAGGCGGAAGGCGATCTGCTTGTTGGCGTTGCCCTGGGCCACCAGGGTCAGCACCTCGACCTCGCGTTCGGTCAGGGGGTCCATGGCGGCGTGCAGGGCGATGCCGCTGGCCACTTCCGGCGCCAGGTGGCGGCGGCCCTGGGCCACGTCGCGGATGACGGTCAGCAACTCATGCCGCAGGCTGCTTTTCAGCAGGTAGCCGGACGCCCCGGCCTTCAGGGCGCGGAGCGCCTGGGCGTCGCCGGCGTAGGTGGTCAGCACGACGATGCGGGCGGTGGGCGACAGGGCGCGGATGGCGGCGATGGCCTCCACCCCGCCCAGGCCGGGCATCTGCAGATCCATCAGGGTCACGTCGGGTTTCAGGCGGCGGAAGGCCTCCACCGCCGCCTCGCCGTCGCCGGCCATGCCGGCCCACCGCCATGTCCGGCTCACCCTCGATGACGGCGGCGACGCCGTCGCGCAGCATGGGATGATCGTCGGCGATCAGGACGCGTATGACGGAAGGGGTCTCCGGCATCATGGCTCCGCAAACAAACGGGAAAGGCCGCGCAGCCAGGCCGGCCGGCGCGGCCCGGCATAGGCCAGGCTGGCGGGAACGCCGATGCGCACGATGGTGCCGGCGGCACTCCCTGGCCCAGGGCCCGATGCCGGGGCGCTGCTTATATCCAGGCGGCCGCCGATGCGCGCCGCCCGTTCGCGCATCCCCGCCAGTCCGAAATGTCCGTCACGGCCGTGGGCCAGCAGGCCGGCATCGATGCCGCGCCCGTCATCGCGGAACACCAGTTCCAGGCGGCGCGCGCCATAATGGATGGTGATGTCCACGGTGGCGGCGTCGGCGTGGTGGGCGATGTTGGCCAGTGCCTCCCGCGCGATGCGTTCCACCTCTTCCTCCACGATGCGGTCCAGGGGACGCGGCACGCCGTCCACCCGCAGGCCGACCAGCGGCGGCGCCTGTGGGAACAGGTGCTCCACCAGGCCGGCCAGCACGGCCTCCAGCGGTTCGGGCGCCGCATGCCGGCGCAGGCTCAGCACCCGGTCGCGCCCCTCCACCAGCACCTCGTCCGCCTGGTCCAGCGCCTTCAGCATCAGGGCGCGTTCCGCCTGGTCGGGGGCCAAACGGTTGGCGATGGCTTGGAAGCGCAGGATCAGGCCCTGCACACCCTGAAGCAGGGTGTCGTGCAGTTCGCGGGCGATGCGTTCCCGCTCCGCCACCTGGGCATCGATGCGACCCCGGATGCGGGCGGCAACCTGGCGCAGGCGCAGCCGGTACAGCCCCCACAGGGCCAGCAGCCCCAGCACGACGCAGGCGGCGATGAAGGGCCGCGTCTGCCAGAACAGGGGCAGGATGGTGAAGCTGGCCACGGCCCCGCTTTCGTTCCACACCCCGTCATTGTTGGCGGCGATGACGCGGAAGCGGTAATCGCCGGGGCCCAGGTTGGTGTAGAAGGCCTCGCGCCGGTCGCCGGCCTCCACCCAGCGGGTGTCCACCCCCTCCAGCCGATAGCGAAAGCGCACCCGTTCCGGCACCGACAGGCTGGTGGCGGTGAAGTCCACCTGCACGCCGGTGGTGCCCTTGGGCAGGGTGGCGGCCTCATGCGGGTTGTAGCGCCGCCCGTCGGCCGCCAGCCGGGTGATGACCACCGGCGGCGGCAGGGCGTTATAGGTCAGGTGGTGCGGGTCGATCACCATGATGCCGGCGCCGGTCATGAACCACAGCCGTCCGTCACCGCCCCGCACCAAGCTGTTCTGCGGATAGGTGCCCACCAGGGGCGCCAGGCCGTCCAGGGCGTCGAGCATGAAGGGATGCAGCGGCGTGCCGGGGTGGTCGAAGGCGGCGTCCAGGTCGGCCGTCGCCACCCGGGCGATCTGGGAATTGCCTTGCAGCCAGGTCTCGCCATCCGGGGTCTGGACAATGCCCGTCAGCGACCGCAGCCAGGGATAGCCGGCCAGGTATTGGGTGCTGTCCCCCCGCAAGCGCACCAGGCCGCCGGTGGTGGCGACCAGGACATCGGTGGCGCCCCGGTACAGCAGGTAGATCTGCCCGCCCAGCGCGTCGGACTGTTTCCACAGCACCGTGTCGCCGGACGGGTCGATCCGGCGCAAATCGTGATAGGTGGAGACCACGATGCGGCCCTGGTGGTCGGCGACCATGTTCACCGCGTCCAGGCCGCTGACGTAATCGCCCAGCCGCGTCCACTGCCCGTCCTGATAGCGCAGCAGCCCCTTGCGGATGGTGGAGAACCACAGGGCGCCCTGCCCGTCGGTGACGCAGTCGAAGTAGTTGTAGGGGCCGGGGTCCACCGGGGCCGGCGCGAACCGCCCGTCGGCATAGCGGAAGACGCCGGCATGCGTGCCCAGCCAGATGGAATGGTCCGCCGCCTCGCACATCGCCTGGGGGTTGGCGACGTCGTGCAGAATGGCCTCGGGCGTCCCGCCCGGCGCGATGCGATAGACCGTATCGGCATCGCCGGCGTAAACCGTGCCGTCGCCGGCGGCGGCCAGCAGATAGCCCATGGTGGATTCGCGGCCGATGTGGAAATCGGGGATGACGTCGGCCGGCCGGAACCGGTCCAGCCCCGCCGAGGTCCCCACCCAGATGTTGCCCTCACGATCCTGGAACAGCGACAGGGCGACGTTGGATGTCAGGCCCTGGGCCAGGGCGTACCGCTCGATATCCCCTTCCGGGACGGGCTGGAGATCGGTGGCCGCCGCCGCCACGGATCGGCGGATGCGGAACAGCCCTTTCCCGATCGACACCCCCCACAGGTCGCCGTCCTTGTCCGCCAGCAGGCCATAGCCATACTCGTGCGTCTTCGGCAGGGGCTCCGCCGGCGGCCAGGGCCGCGGCAGGCGGGGATAGTCGGGCAAGCGGACCATGCCGCGGTCACTGAACAGCCAGACGCGACCGTCGCCGTCCTCCACCAACTCGCCATTGCCCGGAACAGGCTGCGGCATGGCCTGCCACTCGGCCTGCCCTTGAGGTCCGTCCCCCTGACTGGGCGTTTCCCGATCCTGCGTTTTTCGGCTTGGCGCGTCGGCGGGCAGGAAGAACACCCCACCCTCCGCCACCAGCCATATGGTCCCGTCGCGGGCCGCCAGCGGCGCGCCCCGGAATTGGTTGGGGCCGTGGGGGGGCGGGCCCGTCCGGGTCCAGGTGCCGGCATGGTAATGCAGGACCATTGCGCCGGGGCTGCCGGTTGAAAACCAGACGCCGCCATCCGCGTCCCCCGCGATACCCCCGACCGAGCCATCGCGGATGCCCAGGCCGGAATCCGTCACATGGCCGTCGCGCAGCATGGCGATGCGGCCCGTCCGCCCACCGATCCACAGGGTGCCGTCCCGGGCGCCATACAGGGCGGTGACAAATTGATCCTGGGTGGAGCCGTCGCCGCCGATGTCGATCTTCTCAAACCGCACGCCGTCGAAGCGGTACAGCCCGGTGGACGCCCCCAGCCAGAGGAAGCCGTCGGTGGTCTGGGCGATGGCGTTGACGTTCTGCGGCGCGCCGTCCTCGAACGTCCAGGCATGGTGCTTGTACTGCTGCAGGTCGCGCACCGGCCCCTCGGCCCGCGCCCCCGTCACATACAGGAACGCCAGCGCGATCATGATCGCGCGTGCCAATCCCCCCACCATCCATGGCCCCCAGCAGGCAGTCCGTCATCCGCCCCATCCCGGCGACCGCCGCCCCGGATGGGTAGCTTCCATCATACAACCCTATCTGGCTGATAGCGCTTTCTTTTTCCGCACCAGCCCTTCCCACGACGATGTATGGCCCCTGACGATGCGCCCCCATAGGGGTGAAATCGATATCACCCGTTTGGGTGATATGCGCGCCCCCCGCCAGGGATGGGCCGCGACCCCGACTCCGTGGAATCATTCCAAACCGCGTAACTGCCGAGGAATGACACCATGCTGCACATCGTGGCCGCGCCCGAAGATGACGCCCCGCCGCCGCCGGCTCATTCCGAAGGGATGGAACAGCAGGTTGAACGGGTGTGCCAGGGCGGCCTGGCCACCTGGCAATTACGGCTGTCGCAGCGGCGCATGGCGGAGAGCCTGGACGCCCCCATCCCGCTGAAGGACGTGGCGGAGGCCTGCCAGCTGTCGGTCTCGCAACTGGTGCGGGCCTTCCGGACCAGCGTGGGGCTGACGCCGCACCAATGGCTGATCAATCATCGCCTGGACCGGGCCAAGGTCCTGCTGGACGGCGGCCATCCGCTGGTGGACATCGCCGCCGCCTGCGGCTTTTCCGACCAGAGCCATTTCACCCGCACCTTCACCCGGCGATTGGGCATCGCCCCCGGCGCCTGGCGCCGATCCACCCGCAAGCCGGCGCGCAGCCTGCCGGCTCTGGTCGCACCCTGGGCGATGTCAAGCGATTACGCCGTCAGCGCGTAGGGCATCCAGCCGGCCGTCATCCAGGCCCAGCATCTCGGCCAGCACGGCGGCGGTGTCGGCGCCCAGATGGGGCGGCGCCGTGCCGGTGCCGATGGGCGTGCCCGACAGCTTGACGGGGCAGGCCACGCCGGGCACGCGGCCCAGCACGGAATCGGCAAGGTCCAGGGCCAGGCCCCGGTGGCGCACTTGCGGATCGGCGAAGGCCTGGCCCAGGGTGTTGATGGGGCCGGCCGGCACCTCCGCCGCCTCAAGCCTCTCCAGCCAATGGGCACTGCCGGCCGTGCGCAGCCGGTCGGTCAGCAGCGCCGTCAGATCGACACGGTTGGCCACCCGGGCGCTGTTGGTGGCGAAACGCGCATCGTCAGCCAGGGCCGGCACACCCAGCACGGCGCACAGGCGCTGGAACTGCCGGTCGTTGCCCACCGCCAGGTTGATATGCCCATCGGCGGTGGGGAAGGTGTCGTAGGGCACGATGCTGGGATGGGCATTGCCCAGGCGCGCCGGGTCCCGGCCGCTGGCCAGGTGATTCAGCGCCTGGTTGGCCATGGCGGCCACCATGCAGTCCAGCAGGGCCACGTCGATGTGCTGCCCCTGCCCCGTCTTCTCCCGGTGGTGCAAGGCCGCCAGGATGGCGTTGCCGGCGTAGAGGCCGGTGATGATGTCGGCCAGGGCCACGCCCGCCTTCTGCGGGCCGCCATCGGGGGCGCCGGTCACACTCATCAAGCCCGACATGCCCTGGATCAGGAAGTCATAGCCCAGGCGCTGGGCATAGGGGCCGTCCTGGCCGAAGCCGGTGACTGAGCAATAGACCAGGTGCGGGTTGACCGCCTTCAGGCTGTCGTAGTCCAGCCCGTACTTGGCCAGGCCACCCACCTTGTAGTTCTCCACCACCACGTCGGAGCGCGCGGCCAGGTCGCGCAACAGCGCCTGGCCAGCGGGGGTGGTGAAATCCACGCAAATGGATCGTTTATTGCGGTTGGCCGCCAGGAAATAGGCGGCCGGGCCGTCATCGCCCACGAAGGGCGGCCCCCAGCGGCGGGTGTCGTCGCCCTCACCCGGGCGCTCCACCTTGATGATCTCCGCCCCGAAGTCGCCCAGCATCTGAGTGGCCCAGGGCCCCGCCAGGATGCGGCTGAGGTCCAGGACGCGGATGCCCGACAAAGCCCCGCCCACCATGTCAGAACGCCGCCAGGCCGGTGATGGCACGGCCCAGGATCAGGGCGTGCACGTCGTGCGTGCCCTCATAGGTGTTCACGGTTTCCAGGTTGATCATGTGGCGCATCACCGGGAATTCGCCGGAGATGCCGTTGCCGCCGTGCATGTCGCGGGCCGCGCGCGCGATATCCAGCGCCTTGCCACAATTGTTGCGCTTGATGAGGGAGATCATCTCCGGCGCCACGCCGCCCTCATCGAACAGGCGGCCCACCCGCAGCGCGGCCTGCAAACCCAGGGTGATTTCCGTCTGCATGTCGGCCAGCTTCTTCTGGATCAGCTGGGTCGCCGCCAGGGGACGGCCGAACTGCTTGCGGTCCAGGGTGTATTGCCGGGCGGCGTGGAAGCAGGCCTCCGCCGCGCCCATGGCGCCCCAGGCAATGCCGTAGCGCGCCCGGTTCAGGCAGCCGAACGGCCCCTTCAGCCCCGCCACGTTGGGCAGCAAGGTGCCTTCCGGCACCACCACGCCGTCCATCACGATCTCCCCGGTGACGGAGGCGCACAGGCTCAGCTTGTTGGCGATCTTGGGCGCCGACAGCCCGGCCATGCCCTTTTCCAGGACGAAGCCGCGGATGGCGCCATCGTGGGCGTCGGACTTCGCCCAGACGACGAAGACGTCGGCCAGCGGCGCGTTGGTGATCCACATCTTGGACCCAGTCAGGCGGTAACCGTCGGCCACCTTCTCCGCCCGGGTGCGCATGCCGCCGGGGTCTGAGCCCGCGTCCGGTTCCGTCAGGCCGAAACAGCCGACCCATTCGCCGGACGCCAGGCGCGGCAGGTAGCGCTGGCGCTGTTCCTCGCTGCCATAGGCGTAGATGGGGTGCATGACCAGGGAGGACTGGACGCTCATCATCGAGCGATAGCCACTGTCCACCCGCTCCACCTCCCGCGCCACCAGGCCGTAGGAGACGTAGTTGCTGCCCGCCCCGCCATATTCCTCCGGCAGGGTCATGCCCAGCAGGCCCAGGGCGCCCATCTCGTGGAAGATGGCGCGGTCGGTGTGCTCGGTCGCGAAGGCCTCGACCACGCGGGGGGCCAGCTTGTCCTGGGCATAGCCGCGCGCGGTGTCGCGGGCCAGCCGCTCCTCCTCCGCCAACTGCGCTTCCAGCAGGAAGGCGTCGTCCCACTGGAACTTGCCCGTTTCACCCTTGGCCATGGCCCATTCCTCCACACATCGATTTCCACCAGCGTTATCCCGCCAGCACCCGTCCGGCAAGCCAGGATGGGTCACAACATCATGCGGATTCCTCATGAAGTGCGCGCCGCCGCCCTTGCCGGTGCCCGGCGCCCATGATAGGGCCTGATCCCATGTTCGCCCGCCGCCTCATCCCCAGCACCGCCGCCCTGACCGCCTTCGAGGCGGCGGCGCGCCGGGGCAGCTTCACCCTGGCGGCGGATGAGCTGAACCTGACCCAGGGGGCCGTCAGCCGCCAGGTGGCGCAGCTGGAGGCGCAACTGGGCGTGGCCCTGTTCCACCGCGTGCGCCAGCGCGTGACCTTGACGCCGGCCGGCCAGTTCTATGCCGAGCAGGTGCGCGACATCCTGGCCCGTCTGGGCCATGCGGGCGCGCAGGCCATCGCCTATGACGGCGGTGGCGGATCGCTGGACCTGGCCATCCTGCCCACCTTTGGCGCCCGCTGGCTGATCCCGCGCATGGCCGACTTCTTCGCCCGCCACCGCGACATCAGCATCAACTTTTCCACCCGCGTGCGCCCCTTCGACCCCCGGGCGGAAGGACTGGACGCCGCGATCATGAGCGCCCTGCCCGCCGCCCCCGACCTGGTGTGCCAGCGCTTCATGGGGGAGGAGCTGGCGCCGGTGGCCGCCCCCGCCCTGGTGGCCAGCCTGGATCTGGCGGCACCGGCCGACCTGCTGCGCGCACCCTTGCTGTTGCAGGAAACCCGCATGGACGGGTGGGACCTATGGTTCGGCGCGCAGGGCCTGACGCGCCCGGCGGGACAGCCGTCGCTGGTGTTCGAGCAATTCCTGCTGGTCATCCGGGCCGCCGTGGCCGGCCTGGGCTGCGCCCTGGTGCCCCGCTTCCTGGTGCGGGAGGAGATCGCGTCCGGCGAACTGGTGGTGCTGCCGGGGCAACGGTCGCCGGCGGAGACGGGCTATTACTTGGTCTATCCGGCCAGCCGCCGCACTTATCGCCCCCTGGCCGTGTTCCGCGATTGGCTGGTGGCGCAGGGTAAAAACGCCGAGACCTGACCCAGCACAACCGCAGGCTTGGTGCGCGGCGGGCACCAGGGGCGACGCCATTGACATCTTCCGTCCAGCATGACGCCGCGCGCACTATCCCAGTATGACCAAGCCCGCGAAGGGCGACACAGAAACGGGATCAGGGCAATGGCGGTTCGGCAGGACAAGCGTCACATCATGGGCACGGTCAAGGGGCGGCGCGGCCGCCTGCTGAGGGCGGTCGCCGCCACGGGCTTGATGATGGCACCCCTGCTCGGGCATGCCCAGACCGCCGACAAGCCCGCCCCCGCCGCCACCAACCAGGACGCGCTGACGCCCGTGCTGAACAGCGGTGACACGCTGCTGCGCTTCGACTGGCCCATGGTGCGCATCGGCACCGGTGAATATGACGAGGGGCCGACCGGCGTCACCGTGTTCAGCTTCGGCCGCAAGGTACTGGGGGCGGTGGACGTGCGCGGCGGCGGCCCCGGCACGGTCAACACCGATTACCTGCGGCTGGGCTACAGCACGCCGGACCTGGACAGCGTCGTTTTCGCCGGCGGGTCCTGGTACGGGCTGGAGGCCACCACCGCCGTCGCCACCGCCATGATGGATGAGGGGCGCCGGGGCGGCGCCTGGGACAACATCGCCCTGTCGGTGGGCGCCATCATCTATGATCTGGGCGACCGCCGCCTGAACGAGGTTTATCCCGACAAGCGCCTGGCGCAGGCGGCCTATCACGCCGTGCGGCCCGGCACCTTCCCCCTGGGCGCCCACGGCGCCGGCCGCATGGCCCGCACCGGCGGCCTGTTCGGCTGCAACGCCCCGTCCGGCCAGGGCGGCGCCTTCCGCCAGATCGGTGACGTCAAGATCGCCGTCTTCACGGTGGTGAACGCCCTGGGCGTGGTGACCGACCGCGACGGCCGCATCGCCGCCTGTTACCTGGACAAGGCCTGGCCCAAGGGCGTGAAGGTGGACGATCTGATGCGCGGCCTGCCCGACAGCCGCAAGCCCGGCTGGGCCGGTCCCGCCGGCACGGCCGACACCCGCCACAACACCACCGTCAGCCTGGTGATCACCAACCAGAAGATGGAACCGGCGGAATTGCAGCGCCTGGCCGTGCAGGTCCACACCTCCATGGCGCGGGGGCTGCAGCCCTTCTCCACCATCTTCGACGGCGACGTGCTGTACGCCGTCTCCACCGGCGAACTGGAAGCCGACAAGGGCTTGCCGTCCTTCGACCTGGCAACGGCGGCGGGTGAGGTGATGTGGGACGCCATCCTGGCCTCCGTCCCCACTCAGCCCACCGCCCCCAAGGCCCTGGGCAAAGAGGTGCTGAAGCCCGACGCCCTGGCGGCGCTGGCCGGCGACTATGTCTTCTCCCCCCATGTCACGGTGCATGTGACGGCGGAGGGCGGCAAGCTGTACGCCCAGGCGACGGGGGAGCGCCCGGCCTATGCCATCACCAAGGACAAGGTGCAGGAGGTGCTGCCCGTGTCGGACACCGACTTCACCTTGCCCGGCCGCTATCCCCTGACCCTGCGGTTCGCCGCCCCCGGCACCCTGCTGATCAACCCCGGCCCCTATCAGCAGACGGGCCGGCGCTGAGCCATGGATCACTTCCCCACCCCCTTCGACACGCTGCCGCCCGCCGTGGCCGGCATCGACGGCACGGCACCGCCGACGGCCGACCTGGTGCGCGGCGCCTATTCCGGCACGCTGCTGCCCGACCAGCTGGTGTCGGCCCTGCGCCATGGCGACCGGCTGTTCGCCACCCGATTGGTGCGCAAGGGTCACCAGGTGCGGCCCTTGGCCGTCCGGCCCCGGTCGCTAGCGGATCTGCGCTTCACCAGCGGCGGGCGCCCGGTCGACATCTACGACTACATCTCCCGCAACCGGGTCGCCGGCCTGCTGGTGCTGCACGATGGGCAGGTGGCGCTGGAGACCTATCAGCTGGGCAACGATGCCGGCACCCGCTGGCTGTCCATGTCCATGGCCAAGTCCATCAGCACCACGCTGGTGGGGGCCGCCATCCAGGACGGGCTGATCACCAGCGTGGACGACAACGTCGCCCGCTATGTCACGGAATTGCGCGGCAGCGCCTATGACGGCGTGCCCATCCGCGAGGTGCTGCGCATGACCTCCGGCA
The DNA here is from genome assembly GCA_028283825.1 of Azospirillaceae bacterium. Classification (NCBI taxonomy): domain Bacteria; kingdom Pseudomonadati; phylum Pseudomonadota; class Alphaproteobacteria; order Rhodospirillales; family Azospirillaceae; species Azospirillaceae bacterium. Next base: position 1,880,920 of record JAPWJW010000001.1, read on the forward strand.
TTGGCTGGGATGAGGCTTACGGCGACCTCGCCTCCGACCGCCGCCGCATGCTGGAGGCGCAGATCGCGCAGCAGCCGGGCGTCACCCTGGACCATCTGGCAGCCTGCCCCGGCATCGCCCCGCCGGGCCATCTGTTCAATTACAGCACCGGGGAGACGCACGTGGTCGGCGCCCTGGTGCGGGCCGCCACCGGTCGCTTCCTGGCCGATTACCTGGCGGAAAAAATCTGGTTCCCCTGCGGCATGGAGCAGGAGGCCCGCTGGTGGCTGGAGGCGCCCGAGGGGCTGGAGGTGGCGGGCAGCGGCCTGCACGCCTGCCTGCGCGACTTCGCCCGCTTCGGCCAGTTCATGCTGGAGGACGGCGTGGTCAACGGCCGCCGCGTCCTGCCGGAAGGTTGGGTGCGCGATGCCACGGCGCCCGGCGCCATGGCCGACGGTAGCCGCCTGGATTACGGCTACATGTGGTGGCCGCAGCCGGGGACGGATGGCGGTTTCGATAACGGCGCCTATCGCGCCGGCGGCATCTTCGGCCAGTATGTCTATGTCAACCCAGCCCGCCGCGTGGTCATCGCCGTCAACAGCGCCCGGTCCAAGCCCAAGGGGGCGGAGGCCATACCCGACATCGATTTCTTCAACGCCGTGTCGGCCGCCTTCGCGGTGGAGGCCTGAATGACCGGGACCACCTTCCTGGGCCATCCGCGCGGCCTCGCCTACATCATCTTCACCGAAGCGTGGGAGCGGTTCTCCTTCTACGGCATGCAGGCACTGCTGGTGCTGTATATGACCGGCCACCTGCTGAAGGGCGGCACCATCGACGGTGTGGTCGGGCTGGACGGCTTCCGCCAGGTGATGGAGGGGGTGGTCGGCCCCCTGCCCACCGCCGCCCTGGCCACGCAGATCTTCGGCCTCTACGGCGGCCTGACCTACCTGACGCCCATCTTCGGTGGCCTGGTGGGCGACCGCTGGCTGGGCCGGGGCCGGTCCGTGATCCTGGGAGCCGCGCTGATGGCGGCCGGGCACTTCGTCATGGTGGCGGAATCCGCCTTCCTGCTGGCCTTGCTGCTGCTGATCCTGGGCTGCGGCCTGCTGAAGGGCAATCTGGCGGCCCAGGTCGGCACGCTGTACGACCGCGACGACCACCGGCGCGACGCCGCCTTTTCCCTTTACTACATGGCCATCAACCTGGGCGCCTGCATCGCCCCGCTGGTCTGCGGCACCTTGGGCGAGATCTACGGCTGGCACTACGGTTTCACCGCCGCCGGCATCGGCATGGTGGTGGGCCTGGTGATTTATCTGGCCGGCCGCCGCCACCTGCCGCCCGACGCCCCGGCGGCGGAACCGGCGGCGGGCGCCCAGCGCCTGGGCCGGCGCGACCTGCCGGTGATGGCGGCCCTGCTGCTGATCCTGGTCACCGTCACCCTGTTCTGGACGGTGCAGACCCAGGTGTGGACCACCTACGTCCTGTGGATCCAGGACCGGGTGGACCGCACGGTGATGGGCGGGCTGGAGATGCCCATCACCTGGTTCCAGTCGGTCGACACCTTCGCCGTGCTGGCCCTGGCCCCCGTCAGCCTGGTGGTCTGGCGCTGGCTGGACCGGCGGGGGCGGGAGCCGGGGGACCTGGCGAAACTGGCCATCGGTTACGCCCTGTTCGGCTGCGCCTGCCTGTGGCTGGTGCTGGCGGAACTGAGCAGCCACGCGAGTAGCAGCGGGCACGTCGCCATCGTCTGGCCGCTGCTGTTCCACTTCATCTGCGCCTCGGGCTACCTGCATGTGGCGCCCATCGCGCTCGCCCTGTTCACCAGGGCCGGCCCGCCATCCGTCAACGCCATGATGGTGGGCGTCTATTACCTGTCCATCTTCGCCGGATCGCTGCTCAGCGGCTGGCTGGGCCGCTTCTACGACCCGGACGCCCCCGCCTGGTTCTGGCTGCTGCACGCCGCCATCGTCGGAGCCGGCGCCCTGCCCCTGCTGCTGTTCAAGCGAACACTGGGCCGCATCCTTTTCCCCTGACATCGCCTTTTCGCCTAAGGACCGACATCATGCATCCCCGCAATCACGACATCGCGGCCTTGCGCCGCCTTGATGTCGCGCACCATCTGCCCGCCCAGCAGGACTATCGCCTGATCCGCGACCTGGGCGGCAACCGCATCATTGTCAGCGCCGAGGGCAGCACCATCCAGGACGGTGACGGCCAGCGCATCCTGGATGCCATGGCCGGCCTGTGGTGCGTCCAGGTGGGCTATGGGCGGGAGGAACTGGCCCGCGCCGCCTATGACCAGATGCGCACGCTGGCCTACTACAACACCTTCTTCAAGACCGCCCCCGTGCCCACCGTGGAACTGGCGGCCCGCGTCGCCGGCCTGCTGGGCGGGGAGTTGCAGCACATCTTCTTCAACAACTCCGGCTCTGAGGCGATCGACACCGTCATCCGCCTGGTGCGCCACTACTGGCAGGTGCGCGGCCAGCCGGAACGCACGGTGATGATCGCGCGGGAGAACGCCTACCACGGCTCCACCATCGCCGGGGTCAGCCTGGGCGGCATGGGACCGATGCGGGCCCAGGGCGGGCCGCTGCTGGGCGACATCAGCCATGTGATGCAGCCGTACGCCTTCAATGAGGGCTTCGGTGAGGATGCCGACGCGTTCGCCGCCCGCGCGGCGGATGCCCTGGAGCGCCGCATCCTGGAACTGGGGCCGGAGCGGGTGGCCGCCTTCATCGGTGAGCCGGTGCAGGGCGCCGGCGGCGTCATCATCCCGCCGCCCGGTTACTGGAAGCGGGTGGAGGCCATCTGCCGCAAGTACGGCATCCTGCTGGTGTGTGACGAGGTCATCTGCGGCTTCGGCCGGCTGGGCAGCTGGTTCGGCTTCCAGCACTACGGCATCACGCCCGACATCGTGTCCATGGCCAAGGGCCTGTCGTCTGGCTACATCCCCATTTCCGCCGTGGGCGTGTCCAGCGCCATCGTGGAAACCCTGCGCGACGCTGGCGGCTTTTTCCTGCACGGCTACACCTATTCCGGCCACCCGGCCGCCGCCGCCGTGGCGCTGCGCAACATCGACATCATTGAGGATGAGGATCTGGTGGGCCGCACCCGCGACGACACCGGCCCCCACCTGGCGCGGGCGCTGGCCACCTTGGCCGACCACCCGCTGGTGGGCGAGGTGCGGTCGCTGGGCTTGTTGGGGGCGGTGGAGATCGTGGCGGAGGCCGGCACCAACCGCCGCTTCACCGGCAAGGAGGGCAAGGCCGGCCCCATCGTGCGCGACATCTGCATCGAGATGGGCGTGATGGTGCGCGCCGTGCGCGACACGCTGGTGATGAGCCCGCCGCTGGTCATCACCCTTGCGGAGATCGACCACATCATCGACACCATCCGCCGGGCGCTGGACCAGGCCACACGCAAGCTGCGGGCGCTGGAGGCGGCCTGAGCGGGGCCCTTGCACGCACCCTGGTGCGTGAAAGTCACCATACGCCGCGTCCTTGGCATCTGTTCGGGGCATGGGCGCGCGCCATCATAGTCCTCGACACCGGATCGCGAAGAAGAGCCGTCAAACGGCCGCCGCATCGGTGCAATCAACAAACAATCAGATTGGACAGGGGGTCCTATGCGTTCGTGTTTCATTTCCGGCCGCAAGCGGTTCATACGCCTTATGGCGGCGACGTCACTTGCCTGCCCGTTGCTGGCGCCCACCCTGGCACTTGCGGCCGCCGCCGACAACTCCAGCGACGGGCTGGAGGAAATCGTCGTCACCGCCACCCGGCGTGAGGAAAAGCTGTCGCAGGTCCCGGCCTCCGTCGCGGCCTTCACGCAGGAGAAGATGGACGTGCAGGGCGTGCGCGACATCGACGACATCGCCCGCCTGACGCCCGGCCTGAACTTCACCCGCCAGAACTATTTCACCGGCAGCAACACCAACATCTCCATCCGCGGCATCCAGTCGGACGTGGGGGCCGCCACCACCGGCATCTATGTCGACGACGTGCCCATCCAGGTGCGGGCGCTGGGCTTCAGCTCGGCCAACACCTACCCCAAGATCTTCGACCTGCAACGGGTGGAGGTGCTGCGCGGGCCCCAGGGCACGCTGTTCGGCGCCGGTGCCGAGGGCGGTGCCGTCCGCTTCATCACCCCACAGCCCGACCTGGAGAAGTACAGCGGCTATGCCCGCAGCGAGGTGGCGTTCACCGACGGCGGCGATCCCAGCTATGAGATGGGGGCCGCGGTGGGTGGCCCCATCGTGCAGGACAAGCTCGCTTTCCGCGCCAGCGCCTGGTACCGCCGCGACGGCGGCTGGGTCGACCGTGACGACCCCGCCACCGGCGCCACGCAGCAGGCCAACGCCAACTACCAGACCAGCAAGGCCGGCAAGCTGGCCTTGACCTGGGCGCCGACGGAAAACATCCGCGTCACCCCGTCGCTGTATTACCAGGACGTCTACACCAACGACACGTCGGGCTATTGGGAACAGCTGTCCAACCCAGGCGACGGCCAGTACCGCACCGGCTACACCCTGCAACAGCCGGCGCACGACCGCTATTACCTGCCCTCGCTGACCGTGAACGCGGATTTCGACGGCTTCTCCCTGACGGCGGTCACGGCCTATTTTGATCGCAACGAACATGAGACGCGCGACTACACCAACTTCGACGCGGAACTGATCGGCACGCCTTACGTCACCCTGCCGGGGCAGCACGCGCCCGGCTATTTCCAGGACAAGCAGGATAACTTCAGCCAGGAAGTGCGCCTGCAATCCACCGGCAGCGGGCCATTCACCTGGGTGGCCGGCGCCTATTACGGTCATGAGCACCAGGTCTCCACCCAGCTCAACCAAGACCACTACATGAACACGCTGATCGAGAACGCCACCGGCGGGCTCTACGACGTGGCCAGCTGGTACGGCGTGCCCTACCTGGCGGGCGATTACCTCTACGACAGCCGCACCGAAAGCACGACGGAGCAGATCGCCGGCTTCGGCCAGGTCGACTACGCCATCACCGACGCGCTGAAGGCCACGGTGGGCGTGCGCGTCGCCCACATCCGCCTGACCCACAGCCAGGAGGCGGCGGGCCCCTTCGCCGGCGGCACCATCGACGAAAGCGGCGCCTCCACCGAAACACCGGTGACGCCCAAGTTCGGCCTGACCTACCAGGTCGATCCCGACAGCATGGTCTACGCCACCGCGTCCAAGGGCTTCCGCCCCGGCGGCGCGCAGACGGCGGTGCCCGCCAGCTTCTGCGGCGCCGACCTGACCAGCCTGGGCCTGACCAAGTCGCCCACCACCTACGACAGCGACACCACCTGGTCCTATGAGCTGGGCACCAAGAACAGCCTGCTGGGCGGCCGGGTGCAGACGGAGCTGAGCGGCTATTGGATCAACTGGAGCAACGTCCAGCGCTCCATCTACCTGTCCAAGTGCGGGTCCAGCTACATCACCAACGCCGGTTCCATCACCTCCAAGGGCATGGACTTGTCGGTGCAGGGCAAGGTCACCCACAACCTGACCCTGGGCGTGGTGCTGGGCTATAACGACGCCACCTTCGACCAGACGGTGCTGGGCGGGTCGGGTGCGGTCCTGGCGGACAAGGGCGAGGCCGCCTACACCGGGCCGAAGTTCACCATGACCATCTCCGGCCAGTACGACTTCACCCTGTCCGACCGTTACGATGGCTACGCCCGCATCGACTATTCCTACGCGGGCCCGTCGCCGCAGCAGGACACACAGATTTATTCCTACGACCCCATGCTGACGGTGGCGCCGGACATCAGCACCATCAACATCCGCACCGGTGTGAAGGTGGACGGCACCGATGTCTCCTTCTTCGTCAACAACCTGACGAACACCCACCCGTCGCTGGGCGCCTTCCACCAGTTCTACGGATCGCCCCTGCTGACCAACTCCACCCTGCGGCCCCGCACCATGGGCCTGACGGCGACCTACCGTTACTGATCGAATCCACTCGAGCTACCAGCGGCACGAGACTTTGACTCGTGCCGCTGTAGGCTGCGACTGCAGCCGCCGCAGGTTTCCGGGGAACGGAGTGGACTGGAAACCGAGGATTAGCCAAGCCAGCGGATGCTGGCGCCCGGCGCTTGAGGGGGGCTTTGACCGTGCCCGGTCAAAGGCCACGCATATAACAGAGGGCCTGGCCCCCTGAACCCATCACCCGGTGGGTCCAGGGGGTCTTTTCTCATCACTTCCCGAAATCCTGCACGGTCGGCGTCCAGCGCGAGGGGCGGTTCAGGGCGGAAAGGTCCACGTCCCGCCGCTTCGGCTTGGACAGTTCCTTGGCGAAGAACCAGCCCTGGCCATAGGTGCAACCCAGGCCGCGCAGGCGCAGCAGCTGCTCGGCCGTTTCCACATGTTCGGCGATGGTGGGGACGTTCAGGCTGCGGCACAGCGCCAGCATGCCGATGACGATCGCCTCTTCCCGCCGGTCGCCGCACATGCGGCTGATGTAGGAGCCGTCGAGCTTCACATAATCGAAATCCAGGGCGCGGATATAGGTGAAGGACGCCATGCCGGCCCCGAAATCATCCAGGCAGACGCCGTGGCCGCGACGGCGCAAATCGTTCAGCACGTTGCGGGCCCGGGGCAGATCCTCCAGCCGGCCGGACTCCGTGATCTCGAACAGCAGGCGGCCGGACAGCCTGGGCCGGGCGGCCAATTGCGCCGTCAGCGCCTGGATGAACAGGTCGGAGGCGATGGAGACCGCCGACAGGTTCACGGCCAATGAAATGTCGGAGGCCGCACTCTCCAGTTCCTTCATGGCCATGCCGCAGACGGCCATGTCGATGTCGTTGATGATGCCGACCTCTTCCGCGAAGCTGATGGTCGGCCCCGGCCTTTCCCCATTGAAGCGGCACAGCACCTCCAGGTGGTGCATGCGGCCGCTGGCCAGGGCGACGATAGGCTCATAGGCCAGGCTGATGCGGTTGCCGGTGAGGTCGCTGCGCAGTTGGGAAAGCCGGCCCATGGCGTCCCGGGCATAGGCCGCGACAATGGAGGATGAGGACAGGCTGTCCACCGCCTTGATCCCATCCTCGGCGAAGCGGCGCAACGCGTACAGCATCAGGCGCGCCCGGTCGGCGCGGCTGAGATCCGGGCCGCAAGAACCCAGGGTGCGGGCATCGACGTCGATGGCCCGGTCCAGGCCCAGATCCTGGGCCAGTTGGACGATGTCCCGAATGATCAGGTCGCCCAGATCGACCGGCGTCATCACGCCGAAGCGGCTGTCGGACAGCCGGCCAGCGACCGCCTCGGGCCCGCTGTGCTGGCGGAGGACAGCGCCGATCTCCGCCATCAGTTGGCGGTCCTCCTCCTGCGTCAGGTTGGCGCGAACCTCGTGCAGATTGTTCATCTGCAACAGGGTGATGGCGGGGCCGGCGCCGGCAGCCGTTCCCGGTTCCAGGCCGGCCATCGCCGCCTGGACGAAGGAATTGGACGCCAGCAGATGGGTGTCCGGATCCGTCGCCCCCACCGCCGGCGACGGGCCGTTCCCCGCCCATTGGCTGACCGTCACGTTCACCAGCGGCGAGTCCTGCAGACGATAGGCCGACAGGGTGCACGGCACCGCGACACCATCGGGGCGCAGCAGGCGGATCATGCGGGGGGCGGCCCTGCCGTTACCGCCCAGGGTGTTGAAGATGCGCCGCAGCAGCGCCTGGTCCGCCGGCGTCACGAAATCATGGAACGAGCGGCCGATCAGGTCGGAATCGGGAACGCCGATCAGCGCCTGGGACGCACCGGCCGCGAACGCCAGGGTGCCGTCCCGGTCCACCTCCAGCAACAGGTCGGCATTGGCGAAAGCGAATCCAAGGTAACGCTTCGTGCGCTTCATCCCACCCGTTCCCCGTAAGCCCGCCCGGATCGCGCCAGCGCCTTGAAACCGGTAGGCCTTTACGTCCGGACGGATAACACGCCATTGCGCTAAATCACTCGCCGATCCCTTCTATACGAATGGTTAGCGGACCCGGGAAGCTTTCTTCCCGGGTCCATCCATTTTCACGCCTGGGCCATCAGCTCCGCCAAATCGGCGGCCGTGCCCGCACCTGAGCGCAGCAATTCCAACATCACGTTCAGGCGATCGCCCGCCGGGTGCTTCTGGCTGAGCTTGGTGGCGCCCTCGATGCCGTCCACGGTCAGGCGGAAGGACCGGATCATGGGCAGCAGGAAGGCCACGCGGCCGGCCGGCGCTTGCTCCAGGTCCCAGGCGCCGGGGCGGTCGCCCTCCATCGCGCGGGCGGTGTGGCGCAGGATGGCAAGCTGGCCGGCATCGTCGTCGATGGGGGTGATGCGGCCGCGCACATGGGCCGCGACATAGTTCCAGGTCGGCACCTCCGGCTTTTCCCGGTACCAGGCCGACGAGATGTAGGCGTGCGGCCCCATGAACACGGCCAGGGCCGGCATGCCCGCCACCAGGCTGGTCACCTGGGGATTGTTGCGCGCCATGTGGCCGACCAGGGTGCCGCTGTCCCCCTCGTGCTCGAAATAAAGCGGGGTGGACGTGGCCTGGAGGTCGGCGCCGGTACCGGTGACCAGCAGGGCGAAGGGATACTGGCGGACCAGGCCGGCCGGGTCCGCCGCGCGATAGGCTTCGGGGATGTACATGGACGGAATGGCCCTCAGCCCGCGGCCGGCACGTCGATGCAGACGGCCTTGATGTCCAGGTAATCGTCCAGGCCGTGGAAACCGCCCTCGCGCCCCAGGCCGGATTCCTTCATGCCGCCGAAGGGCGAGGCCTCGCTGGTCAGCAGCACGGTGTTGACGCCCACCATGCCGTAGTCCAGCGCGTCGGCCAGGCGGTGCGCCCGCGCCAGGTCACGCGTGTAGAAATAGGCGGCCAGGCCGGCGCGGCCGTCGTTGGCCAGGGCCACCGCCTCCGCCTCGGTGGTGAAGCGGCGCAGCGCCGCCAGGGGGCCGAACGTCTCCTCCCGGTTCAGGGCGGCGTCGGCCGGTACCTCCACCAGCACGGTCGGCTCATAAAAGCGGCCGTCCGCGTCGGGCGTGGCGCCACCGGTCAGGACGCGGGCGCCCAGGCGTACGGCGTCGTCCACATGGCGGGCCACCTTCTGGATGGCGCCGGCGTTGATCAGGGGGCCCATCTCCGTCCCCTCCCGGGCGCCGTCGCCCAGCTTCAGGGCCCCGGCCCGCGCCGCCAGGCGCTGGGCGAAGGCGTCGTAGACGGCGTCCTGCACCAGGAAGCGGTTGGTGGAGATGCAGGTCTGGCCGGCATTGCGGAACTTGCTGAACAAGGCGCCCTCGACCGCCGCATCCAAATCGGCGTCGTCGAACACGATGAAGGGCGCGTTGCCGCCCAGTTCCAGCGACACGCGCTTGACCGTTTCCATGCAGCGGGCGGCCAGCATCTTGCCCACGGCGGTGGAGCCGGTGAAGCTGAGCTTGGCCACGCGCGGGTCTTCCACCAGCACGTCGCCGATGGGGCCGGCCTGGCCGGTGACGATGCTGAACACACCCGGCGGCACGCCCGCCTCCTCCGCCAGCACGGCCAGGGCCAGGGCGGAATGGGGCGTCAGGTCCGACGGCTTCAGCACCAGGGTGCAGCCCACGGCCAGGGCCGGCGCCACCTTGCGCGCGATCATGGACGAGGGGAAGTTCCACGGCGTGATGGCCGCCACCACGCCCACCGGCGTGCGGGTCACCAGCATGCGCTTGTCCGCCCGGTGGGCCGGCAGGATGTCGCCGTAAACCCGCCGCGCCTCTTCCGCGTACCATTCCAGGAAACCGGCGGTGGAGCGCACCTCGCCCAAGGCCTCGGCCAGGGGCTTGCCCTGCTCCGCCGTCAGGATCAGCGCCAGATCGTCCTCATGCCGGCGCACCGCCTCGCCCCAGCGGCGCAGGATGGCCCCCCGGTCCTTGGCGGCCAGCGCCCGCCAGGCCGGCAGGGCGGCCACGGCGGCGTCCACCGCCTGGACCGCCTCGGCCGCAGCCAGGTCGGGCACGGTACCTAGCACGGCGCCGGTGGCGGGGTTGGTGACGGTCAGCGTGCGCGGGGCATCGACCCAGCGGCCGGCGACATAGGCCTGCCGCCGGAACAGGTCGGCGCGGCGCAGGGGCAAGGGGGCGGTGGGGGGGGCGATGTCAGGCATTGATGCGGCTTCCCGGATAGGTTCATCCGGTATCACCTTCGCAAAGCCACCCGCCGGCCGGGGAGATGCCAACCACGCCGGGGACGGTGCCGTCCGGTCACCAGCCCTTTGGGAGTAGGGGCTAAACCCCTTTCCCCGCCGCCATGGCCTTGGGCAGTTCCTTCGCCACCTCCGCCAGCAGCCACTGGCGGTAGCGGGCGATGGGCGGCGCCTTCCAACGGTCGGCACGGGCGATGAACAGATAGGTGCCCAGCGGCATGTGCTCGAACCCCGGCAGGCCCACGCCCACCTCCACCAGCCGGCCGGCGGCGATGTCGGCGGCGGCGATCAGGTGGTTGCCCAGGGCGATGCCCCGGCCCCGGCGGGCGGCGTCCAGGGTCAGGTGGGCGTGCCACAGGCGCGGGCCGGTCAGGTCGCCGGCCTCCATCACGCCGTGCGACGACAGCCAGGTGCCCCAGACGTCGAAACTTTCCTCATGCAGCAGCTGGTGGCGCAAAAGGTCGGTCTGGCGGGCGATGGGCGGGGCCGAGGCCAGATAGGCCGGACTGGCCAGGGGTATGGTAGGCGGCTGTGCGATTTCCACCGACTGCACCCCCGGCGGCAGGATCAGGGGCGGGCCGTAGCTGGGGGACAGGCGGATGTCCACGTCCGCCTCATGCTTGGCGAAGTCGGGACAGACGTCGGTGGGGCGCAGTTCGATTTCCAGGCCGGGGTTCGCCGCCTCGAACTGGCCCAGCCGTTCCATCAGCCAATGGAAGGCGAAGCCCGGCATGCACCAGGTCAGCAGGCGGCTGTTGTCGCTGGTCTTCATCAGGTCCAGCGTGGCGCCGGCGATGTCGTCCATCGCCTTGGCGATGCGCTTGTGATAGCGGCTGCCCTCCTCCGTCATCACCGCACCGGCGCGCGTGCGTTCGATCAGCGCGGTGCCGGTCCAGGCCTCCAGCGTGCGCAGATGGCGGCTGATGACGGCGTGGTCCAGGCTCAGCACCTCCGCCGCCTTGCGCACGCCGCCCAGGCGCGCCACAGCGTCAAAGGCGCGCAACGCCGCGAACGGCGGCAGGGCCTTGCGGTTGGGAAGGCCGGTCATCAGGGGCTCAAGCGGCGGCTTCCCGTCGGGCATATGTCGTCAAACCGATGTTGCTGGAATGTGAACGTTCTCTAACACTGCCACGACTATCAGCCACCGAACAATCGGCAGCCCTGAGGAAAAGGGAACCCGCCCCCGGAAAACCAGCGCCGATCCCCGGGGGCGGGGCGGACCGTCAGCGCCGCAGCGCCTGGGCCAACAGGGTCAGGCCTTCTTCCAGCACCGCATCCGGCACCGTCAGGGGCACCAGGATGCGGATGACGTTGCCGTGGGTGCCGCAGGACAGCAGGATCAGGCTCAGGTCCGCCGCCCGGGCGGTGACCCGCCGCGTGGCGTCGGCATCCGGCACCAGGCCATCGCCATCCTTGAAAATCTCGAACGCCACCATGGCGCCGGGTCCGCGGATGGCGCCCAGCGGCAGGGTGTCGCCACCGGCCGCCAGGTCCGCCAGGCGGGCCTTGATGCGATTGCCGATAAGGTCGGCGCGGGCGCACAGCCCCTCCTCCTCGATCACGTCCAGCACGGCCAGGGCGGCGGCGCAGGCGATGGGGTGGCCGCCATAGGTGCTGCCCAGGCCGCCCGGCTCCACCTGGTCCAGGATGTCGGCCCGGCCGATGACGCCGGCGATGGGAAAACCGCCGCCCAGCGACTTGGCCACCGTCAGCAGATCGGGCGCCACGCCCGAATGCTCGATCCCGAACAGGCGGCCTGTACGGGCGAAGCCGGTCTGCACCTCATCGGCGATCAGCAGGATGCCGTGGGTGTCGCACACCCGGCGCAGACCGCGCAGCAGGTCCGCCGGGGCGGGGTTGAACCCGCCCTCGCCCTGCACCGGCTCGATGATGATGGCGGCGACGCGCTCGGCCTCGATATCCACGCGGAACAGGGTCTCCAACGCCCGCAGGCTGTCGGCCACGGTGACGGCCGGGTGATCGCCGCGCGCATCGGCCGGGAACGGCAGATGGTAGATGTCGGCCGGCAGGGGCCCCAGCCCCTTCTTGTAGGGCAGGACCTTGCCGGTCAGGGCGCAGGTCATCAGGGTGCGGCCGTGGAAGGCGCCGCTGAAGGCGATGACACCGCTGCGGCCGGTGGCGATGCGCGCGATCTTCACCGCGTTCTCCACCGCCTCCGCCCCGGTGTTGAACAGCACCGTCTTGGGCCGCCCGGCGATGGGCGCCAGGGCGTTCAGCCGCTCCGCCAACGCCACATAGGGCTCATAGGCCATGACCTGGAAGGCGCTGTGGGTCAGGCGGTCCATCTGCGCCTGTGCCGCCGCCATCACCTTGGGATGCCGGTGGCCGGTGTTCAGCACGGCGATGCCGCCGGCGAAATCGACATAGCGCCGGCCTTCCACGTCCCAGATCTCCGCGTTCTCCGCCCGGGCGGCATAGAACGGCGTGGCGTGGGCGACGCCCCGGGGAACGGCCGCCAGGCGGCGCGCGAGAAGATCGGCATTGGTCGGCATGGGGACAGGCTTTCCGGCAGGGTCGGGAATCAGGTGCCCGATCCTCCCCATCCCGCCCGTCCAGGCCTAGGGGCCAAGGGGGCCGGCTCTGGTGCGCCCGGGTCACCACCCCATGCCTGGACCATCCGGTCAGGGTACCGGCACATCCGCACAAAACAGATGCCCGGTAACCATTTATTTGGGACTGTCTGCTAAGGTGGGGGCACCATCCAGGGGGATACGGACAACCATGCACAGCGCCTTACGGCAAGAGGCCCCCGAGGCCGAGCGGCGCACGCATGGCGTCCTTCTCCCCGCATGGCGGAACGTGTGGCGACGGCTGGCCCGTCCGCCACGACATCCAGACAAAAAGCCTGAGGAATCCGGCGGTGTCGGGTTGGCCCCGCTGGCCATCCTGGCGGTGGCCATCGCCTTGGGGCTGAGCGCATCTCTGCTGGCCGCCGACCGCAATCGCACCGTCGTGCAGTCCAGCCTGGCCGACCGCACGGGGGAGATGACCAAGGTCCTGCGCGAACGCCTAACCATCTTCCAGTACGGCCTGCGCGGCGCGCGCGGCGCCATCGTGGTGGCCGGCGTCGACAAGGTGACCCTGGCCGATTTCCGCCGCTACATCGGCACCCGCTCGCTGGACCAGGAGTTCCGCGGCGCCCTGGGTTTCGGCTTCATCCGCCGCGTGGCCGAGGCCGATCTGCCGGCCTTCCTCGACACCATGCAGCGCGACGGGCGCCCCTCCTTCGCCCTTAAGCAGTTCGCCCCGCACGCCGGCGAACGCTTCGTGACCCAGTTCCTGGAACCGGAGGAGCGGAACCGCCCGGCCCTGGGCGCCGATGTCGCGTCACACGACCCGCGACGGGCGACGGCCATCATGGCCATGCGGTCGGGTGAGGTGCAACTGACGCCCCCCCTCACCCTGCTGCAGGCCACCGGCCTGGGCACCCAGGGATTCCTGCTGCTGCTTCCCGTCTATCGCCCGGGCGTCGACATCGCCACGCCGGAGCAGCGCACCCAGGCCGCCATCGGCTGGACCTTCGTGCCGCTGGTCGTCGGCGATGTGCTGGAAAAGTCCGACCTGATCCAGGACGACCTGCACTTCACCATCCGCGACGTGACCGACACGCCGGACACGGAACCCTTCTTCCGCAGCCACCCCGGCGATGGGGCATCGGTGCCGGGTGACGCCCAGAACTGGGCGCGGGATGAGCGCGTCTTCCTGTTCGGCCGTTGGTGGGCCATCCATTTCCAGGCCTATCCCGCCTTCGCCCGGCCGCTGAACCTGACGCCGCCTTGGATTCCGGGCGTGGCTGTCACCGTCGGCGGCGCCTTGCTGTCCCTGCTGTTGCAGCTGCACCTTCAGAACCTGGTGCGGCAACGCCGCGCGGGTGAGGAAAAGGCGCGCCAGACGGCCCTGCTGGAGATCCAGGTGACCGCCCGCACCGCCGAACTGCGCGAGCGTGAGGAACGCTTCAAGTCCCTGACGGAACTGTCCAGCGACTGGTACTGGGAGGCCGACCGCGACGGGCGCTTCACCGATGTGTCCGCCGGCGTGGCCCGCATCGGCCTGGACCATGCCGCCATGGTCGGCCGGACGCGGCGCGACCTTGCGGCCGACACCAAAGACCCCCGCCTGGATGAGTATGAGGCCCTGGTCAAGGCCGGCATGCCCTTCCGCGACTTCGGGTATGACCTGATCGGCAATGACGGCGACATGCGCCACATCGTGGTCAGCGGCGCCCCTGTACTGGACCGCCGCGGCATCTGCATCGGTTTTCGCGGGTCGGGCCGCGACGTGACGGAACAGCGCCGGGCCGAACAGGCGCTGATGGCCAGCCAGCGTTTCATCCGCGCCATCGCCGACAACATCCCCGGCATGGTGGGATATTGGGACACCAACCTGCGCTGCCGCTTCGCCAACAAGCACTACGTGGAATGGTTCGGCAAGCGGCCGGAGGAGATCATCGGCGGCACCATGCGCAGCCTGCTGGGGGAGCGGCTGTTCGCTGAAACCAAGACCTACCTCAAGATGGCGCTGGCTGGCCGGCCGCAGCATTTCGAACGCATGCAAACCAAGGCCGATGGCAGCGAGGGCTATATCTGGGCCCACTTCATCCCGGACATCGACATGGACGGCAACGTCCAGGGCCTGTTCGTCCTGGTCACCGACGTCACCGACATGAAGCGGGCGGAACAGGAACTGCGCGCCACCACCTCACGCCTGATCCTGGCCAGCAAAGCCAGTGGTATCGGCGTCTGGGTCTATGATGCCGCCACCGGCCATATCGACTGGGACGAGCAGATGCTGCAGCTTTATGAGCTGCCGAACGGCACCGCCGATTACATGGAGCACTGGGCCGCCCGCTGCCTGCCGGAGGACCGCATCCGGGTCAACGCGGAATTCGCCGAGGTCGTGGCTGGCAACGGCGACCTGGACGCCGAATTTCGCATCTTCGCCCTGGACGGCAGCATCCGCCACATCAAGGGCGCCTCCATCACCGACTACGGCCCCGACGGCCGCCCGGTGCGCATCATCGGCGTCAACTGGGACATCACCGACATCCGGGTGCGCGAGGCGGCACTGGTGGCGGCACAGACGGCGGCGGAAGGCGTCAGCCGGGCCAAGACCGACTTCCTGGCCAATATGAGCCATGAGATCCGCACGCCCCTGAACGCCATCCTGGGCTTGGCCCACTTGATCGAGCGCACCGAGCTGTCACCGGACCAGCGGGGGTTCGCCGCCAAGATCTCCGCCGCCGGGCGCGGCCTGCTGGCCCTGGTCAACGACGTGCTGGACTTCTCCAAGGTGGAGGCGGGCAAGCTGGATCTGGAGCCGGCGATCTTCGACCTGCCCCGGTTGATCGACGGCGTCTCCTCCATCGTCGCCGTGACCGCCGCGGAAAAGAAGCTGCCGCTCTATATGGCGATCGATCCCGGCACGCCGACGGCGCTGGTCGGTGACCAGTTGCGCCTGCAGCAGGTGCTGATCAATCTGGTGGGCAACGCCATCAAGTTCACCGAAAGCGGCAACGTGGCCCTGGCCGTGCGCCGGGACGGCGGGGATGACAAGCGCCCCGTGCTGCGCTTCACCGTGGCCGACACCGGCATCGGCATCGCGCCGGAAACCGTACCCACCCTGTTCGACGCCTTCACCCAGGCCGACACCTCCACCACCCGGCGCTTCGGCGGCTCCGGCCTCGGCCTGGCCATCAGCAAGCGCCTGGTCCGCCTGATGGGGGGGGACATCGGTGTGGACAGCGTGCCCGGCCAGGGCAGCACCTTCTGGTTCACGGTGCCGCTGGACCTGGCCGACACCACCGGCCAGCCGGCCTATGCCGCCCCCCAGCCCGCCGCGCCGGCCAGCGGGCAGCGGCTGGCCGGCCTGATGCTGCTGATGGTGGAGGACAACACCATCAACCAGGAGGTGGGCCGCCTGATCCTGGAAAGCGAAGGCGCACACATCGCCATCGCCGGCAACGGACGCGAGGCGCTGGACCGCCTGACGCGCGAACCCCGCACCTTCGACCTGGTGCTGATGGACATGCAGATGCCCATCATGGACGGGTATGAGGCGACGCGCCGCCTGCGCCAGGAATTGGGCCTGACGACCCTGCCCATCATCGCGCTGACCGCCGGGGTGTTGAGCGGGGAGCGGGAGCGCGCCTATGAGGCCGGCATCACCGACTTCCTGACCAAGCCCTTCGACCTGGAACAGATGGTGCAGACCATCCGCCAACGCCTGGCCCTGCCGGAGTTGGACGCGGTGCCCGCTCAGGCCACGGCCGCGGCGCCCGGCTTCGCAACCATCCAGGGGCCCCTGCCCGGCATCGACCTGCGCCAGGCGGCCATGCGCCTGAACGGTGACGGCGTCATGTTCACCGACCTGCTGCGGCGCTTCGCCCGCGAGTTCGGGGACAACGCCCCGAGGATCCACGACGCCATCCGCGAAGGCCGGGTGGACGAGGCCGCCGCCCGCCTGCACACCCTGCGCGGGGCCGCCGGCCACATGGCGGCGAACGCGGCGGCCGACAGCGCCCGCATCATCGAAACCGCCCTGCGGGGCGGGGAGGCCATCGACCTGGACGCCCGTATCCTCGACCTAGACGGGGCCCTGAAAGTCCTGGTCGATACGGCCGCCGGCCTGGCGCCGGCGTCGGCCGAAGAGGCGGTGCCGGAAGCGGCCGGCGACCTGGACCGGGCCGATCTGGAGGCCCTGGTTCAGGGGCTGGACGCCGGGCGCATGGACGCCCTGGATCTGTACGACCGGCTGCGCCCCGCCCTAGCCGGCGCATTGGGCGCCGACGTGCTGGCGCTGTTGCAGCGCGACCTGGACGACCTTGCCTTCGACGCCGCCGCCGACCGGCTGCGGCCCCTTATCAATCCTTGAGGAAACCGGCGCCCGAGCCGCCGCCGTTTCCCCCGCCTTGCCGACCACGGGAGCTTACCTTGGCCACACCCAGCACCGCCCCCTTCCGCATCCTGGTGGTGGACGATGACGTCGCCAGCGTCCGCGTCCTGTCATCGATCCTGAACGAAATGGGCGAGGTGTTCTTCGCCACCAATGGTCCGGCCGCCCTGAAGCGCGTGCACGGCGAACGGCCGGACCTGGTGCTGCTGGACGCGGAGATGCCGGGCATGGACGGTTTCGCCGTCTGCGCCACCCTGAAGTCCGACCCGCAGTTCCAGGACCTGCCCATCCTGTTCGTCACCGCCCATTCGGATATCGAGTTCGAAACCCGGGCCCTGGAGCTGGGGGCGGTGGACTTCATCTCCAAACCCTTCAGCCCGGCCATCGTCAAGGCGCGGGTCAAGACCCACCTGACCCTGAAGCAACGCACCGACGCCCTGAACCGCCTGGTGTCGCAGGACAGCCTGACTGGCATCGCCAACCGCCGCGCCTTCGATAAGGCCCTGGACGCGGAGATGCGCCGGGCCCACCGCGCCGGCGGCATGCTGTCGCTGCTGATGATCGATGTCGATTTCTTCAAGCGCTACAACGACCATTACGGTCATCCGGCGGGCGACGACTGCCTGCGCCGGGTGGCGTCCGCCTTGGCCGGGGTCGTCAAGCGGCCGGGCGAACTGGTGGCCCGCTTCGGCGGGGAGGAGTTCGCCGTCGTGCTACCGGCCTGCACCGCCAGCGGCGCCATCCTGCTGGCGGAAAAGCTGCGCGCCGCCGTGGCCGACATGGAAATCCCCCATGCCCAGTCCGACGTCTGCAGCACCGTGACCATCAGCCTGGGCATCGCCAACCACACCTTCGGACCGGATGAGGACGCCACCGTGCCCACCTTGGTGCAGGATCTGCAAACCGCCCTGCTGCTGGCCGCCGACCACGGCCTGTACCAGGCCAAGCGCACGGGGCGCAACCGGGCCGTGCTGGCGGAAATGACCGAGGGTGGCGCCACGGCGTGAGCGCCGTTACAGCCAGCCTTATCAAGCGCTTGGTCTGATGGAAACGGCGGCTTGACGGGCCGGTCAATGCCGTCACAAATGCATGTTCGTTTCCATGCCGAAAGGTCCCCGGCGCCCATGCACCCGCGCGATTTGCCGTCCATCACCGCCGTCCTGGGCAGCCCCGCCGCCGCCGCCCTGCTGGAACGCCATGGCCGCGCCGCCGCCACCGATGCCGCGCGCGCCGTGCTGGCCGACCTGCGCGCCGCCCTGCTGGCCAGTCAGGTGCCCAGCGGCGGCACCGACGCGGATGCCGTCGCCGCCCTGGCGCTGACCCGGGTGGAGGCGGCCGACAGGTCCAAGCTGCGGCCGCTGTTCAACCTGACCGGCACCGTGCTGCACACCAACCTGGGCCGGGCCTTGCTGGCGCAAGAGGCCATCGCGGCGGCGGCCGCCGCCATGGCCGATCCGGTGGCCCTGGAATTCGACCTGGAGGACGGCGGCCGGGGGGAGCGTGACGACCATGTCCGCGCCCTGCTGTGCGAACTGACGGGGGCGGAGGACGCCACCCTGGTCAACAACAACGCCGCCGCCGTGCTGCTGACCCTGAACACCCTGGCGCGCGGCCGCGACGCCATCGTCTCACGCGGGGAACTGATCGAGATCGGCGGCGCCTTCCGCATGCCCGACATCATGGCCCAGGCCGGCGCCCGCCTGGTGGAGGTTGGCACCACCAACCGCACCCACGCCAAGGATTACAAGGCGGCACTGGGGCCGGACACCGGCGTGGTGCTGAAGGTCCACACCTCCAACTACCTGATCCAGGGCTTCACCAAGGAAGTTACGGCCCCGGAACTATCGGCCCTGGCCAAGGCCGCCGGCGTGCCGCTGCTGAACGATCTGGGGTCCGGCACCCTGGTCGACCTGTCGCGCTATGGCCTGAAGCGGGAACCGACGGTGCGCGAGGCGGTGGCGGAGGGGGCGGACCTGGTGACCTTCTCCGGCGACAAGCTGCTGGGCGGGCCGCAGGCGGGCTTCATCGTCGGCCGCCGCGACCTGGTTACCGCCGTCAACCGCAACCCGATGAAGCGGGCCCTGCGCGTGGACAAGATCCGCCTGGCCGCCATCGAAGCGACGCTGAAGCTGTACCGCGATCCCGACCGCCTGGCCCAGCGCCTGCCCACCCTGTTCCTGCTGGCCCGACCGCAAGCCGAGATCGCCGAGCAGGCCCGCCGCCTGGCCCCGGCCCTGGCGGCGGCGCTGGGCGACGGTTACGCGGTGGAGGTGTGCGCCTGCGACAGCCAGATCGGCTCCGGCGCGTTGCCGCTGGACACGCTGCCCAGTGCCGGTCTGGCCATCACGGCCGGCGGCCATGCCCTGAACGCCCTGGCGGCCGCCTTCCGCGCCCTGCCCCGCCCCGTCATCGGCCACATCACGGAGGGGCGCCTGGTGCTGGACCTGCGCTGCCTGCGCGATGAGGACGCCTTCGTCGCCAACCTGGCCGGGCTGTCCGTATGATCATCGGCACCGCCGGCCATATCGACCACGGCAAGACCGCCCTGGTCCGCGCCCTGACCGGCGTGGACGGCGACCGCCTGAAGGAAGAGAAGGCGCGCGGCATCACCATCGACCTAGGGTTCGCCTACCTGCCCACCGAGGGCGGGCCGACCCTGGGTTTCGTCGACGTGCCGGGGCATGAGCGTTTCGTCCACACCATGGTGGCCGGCGCCGGCGGCATCGACTACGCCCTGCTGGTGGTGGCGGCCGACGACGGCCTGATGCCGCAGACCCGGGAACATCTGGCCATCATCGACCTGCTGGGCATCCGCCGGGGCATCATCGCCCTGACCAAGGCCGACATCGCCCCGCCCGGCCGTATCGAGGCGCTGACCGCCGAGATCGCCGCCACCCTGGCCGATAGCAGCCTGGCGGGTGCTGAAATCCTGCCCGTCTCCGCCTTGACCGGCCAGGGTGTGGACACCCTGCGCCGGCGCCTGGAGGATGCGGCCAAGGACATGGCCCAGGGGCAAGACCGCGGCGGGGATGGCGCCTTCCGCCTGGCCATCGACCGCGCCTTCACCCTGACGGGCGTGGGCGTGGTGGTCACCGGCACCGTACTGTCCGGCGTGGTGCGGGTGGGCGACACGGTGACCGTCAGCCCGTCCGGCCTGACCGCCCGCGTCCGCTCCCTCCACGCCCAGAACCAGGTGGCGCAGGAGGGCCGCGCCGGTGACCGCTGCGCCCTGAACCTGGCGGGACCGGACATCACCAAGGACGCCCTGCACCGGGGCGACATGGTGCTGGCCCCCGGCCTGCACGCCCCCACCGACCGCATCGAGGCCACGCTACGCCTGCTGCCCCGCGAGACCAAGGGGGAGGGCGCGCCCAAGCCGCTGGGCCAGTGGTTCCCCGTGCGCCTGCACCACGCGGCGGCGGAGGTCGGTGGCCGCATCGTCCTGCTGGGCGACGACGCCCTGGCCCCGGGGGCGGCGGCGCCGGTGCAACTGGTGCTGGACCGGCCGATCGCGGCGGCGGCCGGCGACCGCTACATCATCCGCGACGTATCAGCCCAGCACACGCTGGGTGGCGGCCGTTTCATCGACCTGCGCCCACCCGCCCGGCGCCGGCGCACGCCGGAACGCGCGGCACAGCGGGCGGCCCTGGCCATCCCTGACGCGAAAGTGGCGCTGACCGCCCTGCTGGCCGCCCCGCCCTTCCTGGTGGACCTCTCAGCCTTCGTCCGCGACCGCGCCCTGCCGCCCGGCACGGCCGACGCCCTGGCCGCCGAACTGGGCCTGGTGGTGCTGGAACAAACCGCCCTGTCGGCCGACAGCTGGGCCGCCTTCCTGGCGCAACTGGCGGAGAAACTGGCGGCCTATCACGCTGAGAACCCGGACCTTCAGGGCCTGGGGCGGGAGAAACTGCGCCTGGCACTACAGCCCCGCCTGCCGGCCGCCGTCTTCATGCCGGCGCTGCAACGGGCGGTGGCCCAGGGGCTGGTGGCGCTGGACGGGTCCTTCGTCCGCCTGGCCGGCCACACCGTGCGCCTGGCCCCGGTGGATGAGGAATCGTGGGAAGAACTGGCCCCCCTGCTGGGCGGCGAGGTCCGCTTCCGCCCGCCGCGCGTGCGCGACATCGCCGAGGCCACCGGCCGAACGGAGGCGGAAGCGCGCCGCCTGCTGAAGCTGGCCGGCCGCATGGGCTGGGCGGATGAGGTGGCGCACGACCATTTCTTCCTGCGCGACACCGTGCGCGAGATGCTGGCCCTGGCGGTGGACGTGGCGGCCAACGCCCCCGACGGCACCTTCGTCGTCGCCCCCTTCCGCGACCGCATGGACAACGGCCGCAAGGTCGCCATTCAGATCCTGGATTTCTTCGACCGCCACGGCATCACGCTGCGCCGGGGTGACCTGCGCCGCATCAACCCGCACCGTCTGGACTTGTTCGGCCCGCCTGTGCTTTTGTCTGGCGAGCGGCCGTAACGGAAGGGAATCGCCCCTGGTGGGGCGTCCGGACTTCAAATCCGGGTGAGGCAGCGAGACTGTCTCGGGTGGGTTCGACTCCCATTCCCTTCCGCCACTTCCCCGGGGAACGACGGTGCAGCCGGGGTGATGGGCCCCTTATACGCGCGGCATTTGAACGTGACCGCTCAAATGCCGCCCCTCAAGCGCCGGGCGCGCCCATCCGGTCGCTTGGCTTCCTCAGTTTCCGGTCCACTTTGTTCCCCAGAAACTTCCGGCGGACGCGGTCGCGTCCTACAGCGGCACGAGTCAGCGTCTCGTGCCGCTGGTATTAGTCCGGATACTCAAGCATCCACGTGTTGACGCATACCTTTTCCCAAGCGTCCGCATCAATTGTCGACATATTGGCCAAGGGGGAGAATTTCCCTATCCGACCATGAAGCAGGCCGGATTCATACCTTAACACGCTTCCGCTCGGGTTATTTTCATCCGCCAAGCCAACCCATAGCAACTTTGCCGGCCCAATGGACTTCAATAATGAATTGAGTTCCTCCACTTGGGCCAAATCGACGCCCTCCTGATGGAAGACGAATATCTTTTCCCCATCCTGGATGTCCTCCCGAAGCTTCCTAACGAGAAAGGCCAGACGTCGTCCCTGTTGAGCGAGAACCTTCTCCGGCGTGGATTCTTGAGCGGTTATAAACGTATGAAAATTAAATTCATAATCAAGATGATCAATCAAATACTCATTACTGTCAGACAGGTGCGTGCTTAATTTTGAAGGATCGCCCACCCCATCAAAATCTGCCCTTATCATTCTAAGCAATTGATCGAGATTTATTCCGGCGAGCCGAAGAAGCCCAAGTGGATCTATCCCACAACGACGCTGAAATAGACCAAACTCACAATTATACCCCAGGCTTTCAAATCTTCCCGCTATCTGCGCACGGCCATCTGCGGCAGTAGATATCGCTTTCCCTTGAGAAACATTAGTCGATTTTTCTACTGACTCAAAAATCATCTCAAACAAACTAAGACTAATAGGGCGCCAATCGCCGCTATCGGTAATCTCCATGGGCACCACGAAGTCAGGGTGATATAGTGTAAGTTCGTCCTTGCCATCCGCCCCCAATACTCCGTCGGGAATTTCAAATATAACTCTGCCCCCCTCTGCAATGCTTTCGAATTCCACTTGCCCAAACTTAATATCATTAATCAACACCTGAAGTCGCTGAACCGGCCTGATGCGGTGCAGGAACGGGGCAGCGTATATGATGATATTCAGTGGGCCGCGAAGATCGGGTAATTTAAGCCTTGAATGAGAACCGGTCATCCAAGTGAACCCATCTTCAGGCCAAGACCAACCATCGACAGTATGGTCGCCGGAGTTGCCTTCGCGGCCAAATTTGATGGAAAAAGCCATGCCGAAACCCTCATTCATAACTTAGCGCGTTATGAGATTTTGAAAATTTTGCCCGCGACCGAATTGTCCGGACTAGACCTTGGCGGTCCCTTTCTCACGGATGACCCGGACCAGATCACCCACATTCCGCAGGCTATCAAGATCACGGGTGTGGAACTTGAAGCCGAACTCCGCCTCAGCAGCGATGATGATTTCAATCTGCTTAAAGGAATCCCAACCAGCGACGTCCTTCGCCGACAGGTCAGGCATCAGGACGAGATCATCCCGCATGAACACCTCTTCGAATATGGGCGCCAGGGCGGCGTAAATTGCGTCATCTTGCATCTTCTACTCCGAAACCATGGTTATCGCCGTCGGCCTCGGTGCGAAGCCTTCGATGTCCAACTCGCCGCGGCACCCTTGTTCATCGGCGTGAACGACGGTGAAGCCTAAATTCCGATAATGCTCCCGCACCATGCCGTTCTTGTCGGTGGCAATATATTGCCCCACCAGGCGGCGGGCCCCCAGGGCGCGGGCGCGTTCGGCGACCAGGTTCAGGGTGGTGACCTCCACCTGTCGTCCCAGCACCCGGCAACTCATCAGCCAAGTGTCGATGACGAAATCGTTCCCCTCAAGGCGCCCGATGATGATGCCGATGATGCCGTTGTCGCCGAACCGGTCGGTGAGGCGAAGCTGCAACCCGACGGCAGCGCCATCTTCCATGACGCCCTGCACCTGGGCGTCGGTGTAGCGGCGGGTGGTCAGGTTGAACTGGTTCGTCTTGTTGATCAGCTGCACGATGCGCTGCAGGCCGATCCGGTCGAAATCGCGGCTGACCAGACGCATTTCCAGGCCGGCCAGATATGAGGCCATGTCCGTGGCCTGGGTGCGGAATGAATCGCGCAGCTGGTTGCCCGCATACTGGGTGGTGCGGGCCAGATCATCCTCGGTCACCGCCAGCCCTTCGAAATATCCGGCGGCGGCCAGGATCTTAGGAAAAAAGGTGGGGTCGTCCGATACTTCGGGCACCGCCACCATGGGCAGTTCCTGGCGCACGAGGTTGCGTTCGAACGGGTTGTCGTCAACGAACACGATGCTGTCGATGCCGATGTTCAGTTCCTTGGCGATGTGCCGCAAATTGGTGGCCTTGTCCGTCCAATTCGCGACGAAGCAGGCGATGTCCGGCAAATGCAGGATCATGTCGGGATGCCGCTCGAACGGCTCACGCGCGTTCTTGTCATCGTTCTTGGAACACACGGCCAGAATGACACCCCGGCGCGAAAGATCGCGGGCATAGGCCTGGAAGGCGACGTAGGCCTCACCCAAGGCGCTGCCCTGGCCCAGGGTGATGCCCTCAAGCCCGTCATCGCCGATGACGCCGCCCCAAAGGGTGTTGTCCAAGTCCAAGGCCAGGCACTTGAACGACCGCCCCTGCTTGGCCGCCATCAGGCGCGCGACCAGATCCCCGTATAGGGGGGCCGCGGTCAACGCCACCTCCTGCTTCGAACGGTGCCAAAGGCCCTCGCCGTGCCAGGCGCCCAGTCCGTGTTCGGCGGCCTGGGCATCCACGGCCAGGATGTCCACACCCTCCTCATCCGCGATGGCGCGCAAGCGGTCATTGAGGTACGTGACGCCCCAGGCGCGTGAGCCGGGCAGCCGGTGCTCGTTATTGCCCAACAGGGCGGGAAACACCGGCAGGCAGGCCTGCTGGATCACCAGGCCCCCGAACGCCCGTCGCGCCAGCCGCCAGCAATGCCGCACCTCTTCCAAGGTGGCATCCAATGTCCCCCGCGCCTCCGCCGCCGTCTGGCCGATGCGCAGGCTGCTGGTCAGCGTCACCGCGTCCAGGGCGAACAGCACGACCGTCGGGCGGAAGGCGTACAGGGCGGAGCCCTCGTCCTCCAACTCCTGGCGATACTGGCCATAGTCGTTCTCGTAGACCGAAACATGAAGGCCGCGGCGCAAACCGCCGATCCGGATGCCGGGCTTCAGGTGCGTCAATGTGGCACTGCCAAGGATGGCGAGCCTGACGGGTTTGCCGGTGATCCCGTCTGGAACGGTTTCCCCCCAACGACGGACCACCATCTCATCCAACGCGTTGGTTTGGGAAAAGCCCAGGCGGGCATTGGCCAGGGTGACGGCCTGGACCCAGGCCGCGTCGGGCGTCTTGGCAAAGTCCTTAAGCGCCGACCGCCAGCCATCAACCTCGGGGAGCCACGACAAGTCAGTCATCATGCCCCCTCACCATGTTCCGCAGAATGCAAAATCCCCATTCGAATTCAATGACATCGCTGAAGCCGGGCGACGCCCGCCAACATGTTGAAACCATATCCACTTCCATCAGAACCGTTTGTGAAATTACGGATAGGTTCCTGGCGATGGCACGGGCCGGTGCGGATCAAGCTGGCGACGTGGCTGAAGCGGCCTCCGTTCGGTGAAATATGGACAGACCTCCCCCTATAACGACCTGGGGGGCCTTACGGCCCCCCAGAAAATGTCAGGCGGCCGCGACCGCAGCCTATTGAAAGGGCAGGTGTCAAAGAACCCGCAGCACCGGCTCCCCTTCCGTCACCCGGCCGATGATGGTGGCGCGGGGATAACCCGCCGCCACGATCCGCCGGCAAATTTCCTCCGCCCGTTCCGGCGCCACCGCCACCAGCAGGCCGCCGGAGGTTTGCGGGTCGGTCACCAGGGCGCGCTGCCAGTCGGGGAAGCTTTCGGGCAAGCGGATCTCATCACCATAGCTGGCCCAGTTGCGGTGGGAGGCACCGGTGATGAAGCCGCCCTGGGCCAGGGCGTGGGCCTGGGACAGGAAAGGCAGGCGGTTCCATTCCACCTCGAGCGTCAGCTTGGCGCCGCGCGCCATTTCCAGGCCGTGGCCGCCCAGGCCGAAACCGGTGACATCGGTGATGGCGTGCACGTCCGGATCCTGCGCCAGGGTGGCGCCCACGGCGTTCAGCAGGGTGGTGCTGGCCACCATCTCCGTATAACCGGCGGCGTCCAGCTTCTGCTTCTTGAAGGCGGAGGAATAGACGCCCACGCCCAGGCCCTTGGTCAGGATCAGGACGTCGCCGGCCCTGGCGGTGGCGTTGCGGCGGATGGCGGCCGGCGGGGCGATGCCGATGACGGCCAGGCCGTAGATCGGCTCCACACTGTCGATGGAATGGCCGCCGGCCACGGGGATGCCGGCCTCGGCACAGACCGCGGCGCCACCGGCCAGGATCTCCCGCACCACATCGGTCGACAGCTTGCCCAGCGGCATCCCCAGGATGGCCAGCGCGAAGATGGGCCGGCCGCCCATGGCGTAGACGTCGGACAGGGCGTTGGTGGCGGCGATGCGGCCGAAGTCGCGCGGGTCGTCCACCACCGGCATGAAGAAGTCGGTGGTGGCGATGATGCAGTGGCGGTCATCCAGCTGCCACACTGCGGCATCGTCACCCGTCTCCGTCCCCACCAGCAGGTTGGCATAGGGTGCCGCCTGCGGCTGGCCCGCCAGCAGCTGTTGCAGCACGGCCGGCGCCAGCTTGCAGCCACAGCCGCCGCCATGTGCCAGGTCGGTCAATCGCAGGGGGGTGTCGGACATCTTCATCGCCTTCCATAATCAGGGCTGTTGCGCGAAGTGGGCGACCGCCATGCGTCGCGTGCGTCAACATTGCCAACAATGGATAGCGCCGTTAAGACTGTAATCGTTCCACCGATGATGCCCGTCACCCATGCGTTCCACACCTGTTGCGCAACGGGGAAGGCAGGAGGCGTCTCGGTTCCGGAACCGTGGCCCGGTCGGGTCCAACCCCACGCGGGACGGCAGGGCCGTTTCGCGCGGGTTCGATCACGCCCACGGAATGCGATCCTTCGAATGACCACGCAGAAGACCCACAAGCTTAACCCGATGACCGGCGCGCTGATCGTCGCCCTCATCGCCATCGCCGGCCTTTTCTATGTGAAATGGTCGCCCTATTACGCCCGCGCCTTCGTGGCAGCCAGCAACCACGCCATCGGCAAGTCCATCCTGATGGGCAATGACGCCGCCGCCCCCGTCCCATCCTGGGACGCGGCGGTGGGCTACGCGCTGGCCTACGGCAAGGCCATCTGGCAGGCCATGGTGCTGGGCCTGCTGCTGGGCTCCGCCATCCAGGCCTTGCTGCCGGTCAACTGGGTGGCGCGCGCCCTGGGCCGCACCGGCTTCGGCAGCGTGCTGGCCGGCGGCCTGCTGTCCCTGCCCGGCATGATGTGCACCTGCTGTGCCGCCCCCGTGGTGGTGGGCCTGCGCCGGCAGCAGGCGTCCCCCGGGGCCGCCATGGCCTTCTGGCTGGGCAACACCGTGCTGAACCCGGCGACGCTGATCTTCATCGGCTTCGTCCTGGGCTGGCAGTGGACGGGCCTGCGTCTGGCGCTGGGCCTGGTGATGGTCCTGGGCCTGGGCGCGCTGGTCAACCGCTTCAGCCCCATCGCCGACCAGGGTGCCGCATTGCTGGCGCTT
The DNA here is from genome assembly GCA_028283825.1 of Azospirillaceae bacterium. Classification (NCBI taxonomy): domain Bacteria; kingdom Pseudomonadati; phylum Pseudomonadota; class Alphaproteobacteria; order Rhodospirillales; family Azospirillaceae; species Azospirillaceae bacterium. The sequence goes on from JAPWJW010000001.1 coordinate 1,908,307, forward strand.
CAGGCGGAGGCGGAAGCCGAGAACCCCTTCGCCCGCTGGCTGCGCATCCTGGGCCGCATGGCCCTGCGCCTGATCCCGGAATATGTGGTGATCGTCCTGGCGCTGGGGGCCGCCCGCGCCTGGCTGTTCCCCGCCATCGGGCCGGACATCGGCAACAGCTTCATCTGGATCGCCGCCTTCGCCATCGCCGGCACCCTGTTCGTCATCCCCACGGCGGGTGAGGTTCCCATCATCCAGGCCATGCTGTCGCTGGGCATGGGGGTCGGCCCCGCCGGCGCCCTGCTGATGACCCTGCCACCCGTCAGCCTGCCGTCCGTCGCCATGCTGGCCCGGTCCTTCCCGCCCAAGGCCATGGTCATCACCGTCAGCGCCGTGGTGGTGCTGGGCATCGTCAGCGGCTACCTGGCCGTGGCGCTGTTCTGAGTTTACCAGCGGCACGAGGGTGCACCCTCGTGCCGCTGTAGGCCCCGACGGGGCCGCCGGAGCCTTTCGGGGAACGTTAGTGGACTGAAAGGCGAGGAAGCCCCAAGCCAGCGGATGCTGGCGCCCGGCGTTTGAGGGGGCCTTTGATCGGTCAAGATCAAAGGCCGCGCGGTACCCGCACTTTGGCCACGCCGCGCGGCGTGGTCACCGTCAGCGCCGCGAAAGCGCACAGCACGGCGATGAAGGCGAAGACGCTGCCTTCCGGGCCGACGGCGCCGCCGGTGATCCAATCGGACCCGGCGGGGGTGAAATCCAGCAAGTGCCCCCGATCCAGATAGCCGCTGCCGGCCGCCCCGAACAGCGGCGCGCTGGCCCAGTTCCAGCCGGTGTGATAGCCGGTGGACCACCAGAACGATCCCGTGCGGTAGACGGCATAGGCCAGCAGCGCGCCTTGCAGGAATAGCCGCACCAGCCAGATCGTGGTGGCGCCGGGATTGCCCAGGTGCAGGACGGAAAACATCAGGCCGGACACCAGCACGGCGCCGCGCCAGCCGACGAAACGTTCGGCGATCAACACCACGGCCACGCGGCCGAACAGTTCCTCGCCCATGGCGCCGATGAAATCGAACACGAACCAGCCGGTGCCGTTCAGCACGGCGGCCCCCGCCGATTGCCGCCCCACCGCCACCGTGGCGCTACCGGTCGCGAGGATGGCCAGGATGGCGGCGATCATCACGGCAAGGCCGGTGACGATGCCGATTCCGGCGAACCGCAGGGCCTTGGGCGCCAGCAGCGGCGGCCCGTCCAGGCGATAGCCCAGGATGGCGCACACCCCGGCGACGACCGCCATGTCCAGGATCAGCCGCACGATCATCCGCACCGCATAGGGCGGCAGGCCCATGGCGCCATCGGTGATGGTGTGCAGGTCGAACGCCACCGCCAGGGGGTGGTAGAGCGCATGTTCAACCGTATCGAACAAGAAATAGGCCGCGACTAGGAACACCAGCCCCAGCCATCGCCGCAAGGGCCCCCATTCGACGGCGACGGATGATGCCATGGCGGAGCCTGCCTTTGATCGTGAGAGTGCGTACCGGCTGTCAGTAGCCGGCACCGGCGCCGAACGCCAGTGCCGCATGATGGGAGGCGCACTGGGGCCACGGCCATCCCGGAACGGTTGGTCCGGAGTGTCCCGCATTTCACGCCATTTATCTTCAGCAAGGCGCATCCCCATCTTCAGTCACACCAATCAATCTGGAGTGACGGCCAAATGGCACGCGTCGTTCGTTTTTGCGAGTATGGGGGACCGGAGGTCCTGCGCATCGAGGATGTGGACGTTCCCGCCCCCAAGCCGGGACAGGTGCAGATCCAGGTCAAGGCGCTGGGCCTGAACCGGGCGGAATCCATGCTGCGCACCGGCCACTATGTCGAGGCGCCGAAATCCTGGCCCTGCGGCCTGGGGTATGAGGCGGCGGGCGTGGTGGCGGCCCTGGGCGCGGATGTCTCGGGCTTCACCGTCGGCGACGCCGTCAGCGTGGTGCCGGCGGACTCCCAGATCGGCTGGCCGGCTTATGGCGAACTGGCCAATTTCGAACAGCACCTGGTGGTGAAGCATCCACCGACGCTCAGTTGGGAAGAGGCGGCCGCCACCTGGATGCAGTACGTCACGGCCTACGGTGCGCTGATCGACCTGGCCGGGCTGGGCAAGGGCGATTTCGTCGCCATCACCGCCGCCAGCAGCAGCGTCGGCCTGGCCGCCATCCAGATCGCCCGCATGGTGGGCGCCACCCCCATCGCCGTCACCCGCACCCATGCCAAGTGCCCGGCCCTGCTGGACGCCGGTGCCGCCCACGTCGTGGCCAGCGCGGAGGAGGATCTGGAGGCACGGCTGAAACAGATCGCGGGCCCCACCGGCGTGCGCGTGGTGTTCGACCCCATTGGCGGCCCGGCCTTCGTGCCCCTGACCGCCGCCATGTCCCGGGGCGGCATCCTGATCGAATACGGCGCGCTGAGCCCGGAGGCGACACCCTTCCCCCTGTTCAACGTGCTGGGCAAAAGCCTGACGCTGCGGGGCTATCTCTACAATGAGGTCACCAGCGATCCGGAACGGCTGAATGCCGCCAAGGCCTTCATCGTGGACGGCCTGGCATCAGGCGCGTTGAAACCCATCATCGCCCGCACCTTCGCCTTCGACGACATCGCCGAGGCCCACCGCTACCTGGAATCGAACCAGCAGTTCGGCAAGCTGGTCGTGAGGGTGTAGGCTGCGACCGCAGCCGCCGGAAGTTTTCGGGGAGCGTAGCGGACTGAAAACTGAGGATAAGCCAAGCCAGCGGATGCTGGCGCCCGGCGTTTGAGGGGGCATGATCAAATAAAAACGGCCCCGGTTGCGCCAACCGGGGCCGCTCTTCTTTTCCGCTACGCCAACAGCAACGGGTTGGGTGCGTGGCGCAGCCAGCCGACTTCGGCCACCATCAGGTCCAGGCCCAGGCTGGCCAGATCGTCGGCGTAGGGGTCCAGGTTGGTGTCCTTGCCCACATACAGCATCTTCGCATAGGTGTGGCAGTCGTCGCAGGTTTCCACCTGTACCGCCCCATTCTCACCCTCCACGCTTTTCAGCGACAGGTGGCCCGACTGGCCGCAGGTGATGCACACCGCCCGCACATGGTTCCAGGCGGTGGAGCAGAGGGAGCAGAACAGGTACCGCACCCCCGGCGTCTTGCCCGAGGCGGTGATGACACCCGACACCGCCGTGGAACCGCAGCAGGGGCACAAATTGCGCTCCGGCAGCAGGGGCACGTCGGCCGCGTCCAGGCCGGCGGCCAGCTTGGTGAAATAGACCTGCAAGGCGGCGGCGATGAACACGGCGCGGCCGGCATCGTCGGGGTTGACCTCACCGTGCAGGAAGTCGTCCGCCAGCCGTTCCAGCGTCTCCTCATCCACGTCGTTCAGGCTGTCGATGACGGCGGCCACCAGTTCCGGCATGTCGGGCAGCCGGTCGAAATAACGCAGGATCAGGGTCAGCGCCTCACGCCAGGCCCCATCGCGGTCGTGGCCGTCGGCGGCCAGCGGCGGCATGCCGGCCCCCGTGGCCTTGGCCATGTCGTCGGCGTCCGGCTCGGGCACGTCGATCATGTCGGCGGCCTCATGCTGGGCCTGCGACAGCTCGCTCAGGAAACCCAGCCACTCGCCCATGGGGTGGTCGATGGACAGCACGCCCAGCCGGCCGGAGGTTCGGGCGAAACGGGTGGCCGGATCGGGCAGGATCACGGGATCGGGCGTGCTGACACCACCCTGCGGGTTCCCTATCCACGGCGCCTTCGGCGCCACTTCACCCTGTCTCATGGGTCCAACTCCTGAAAAGCAATCGGGGCGCGGCCTTCCCAGGCCACGCCCCGTGATAGATAGGCGCTGATGCCGTTCAGTGCTCGCGGAATTTCGCGGTGGAGGTCGGCGTCGGGCCGGGGGAGCCGCTGGCGGCCAGGCTGCGGAACCACTTGCGATGGTGCCGGAAGGCCCAGCCGGGCGTGACCCAGCCGTGCAGCATGGCCCGCATGGAGCCCTTCACCCACAGCGCGGCATAAACGTGCACAATCCAGATCAGGATGGCGCCGATGGCCCCCAGGCTGTGGATCAGCACGGCGACGCGCTGCGTCTCGATGGAGGTGGAATGGCCGAAGTACACTTCCCAGATCAGGATGCCGGTGACGAACAGCACCGGGATGATCAGGGCCATGCCCCAGAACACCACCTTCTGCCCGGCGTTGAAGCGGGCAACCTCGGGCACGCCCTCTTCCCGGTTATCCAGGATCTGGTCCAGCTTCTTGGCCCATTCCAGATCCTCGCGCTTCCACAAATTGTCCCGCCAGAACTGGATGAACAAACCTAAGAAGCTGACGATCAGGCACACGCCCAGCCAGGGATGGACCGCCCGCATCCACTGCCCGCTGCCGAACAGGTTCGACAGCGCGAAGAAGATGGGGTGGAACATGGCCAGGCCCGACAGGGTCAGCAGCACGAAGCACAGGCCGGTGATCCAGTGGTTGATCCGGGTCACCGTCGAGTTGCGGACGATGGTTCCCTTCGGGTAGCTCATGGCTTGTCCTTCCCCTTATTGGAAAGCACGTGCTGGGCCTCCGCCTCGTCCTCTTCCGTGGTCTCGTTGGGACCGGAGACGACGGAATGGACGAAGGCGCCGATGGCGGCGAAGGCCAGGCCCGCCAGGGCCACCGGCTTCAGGAAGCCCTTCCAGGCGCCGACCAGGGCGCTGATGTGGGGCTTGTCCGGAAGGCCGGAATAGAGCGACGGCTTGTCCGCGTGGTGCAGCACGTACATGACGTGCGTGCCGCCCACCTCATGCGGGTCGTACAGGCCCGCGTTCTGGAAGCCGCGTTCCTTCAGCTCGGCGATGCGTTCGCCCGCCCAGTCCTTCATGTCGTCCTTGGAGCCGAACATGATGGCGCCGGTCGGGCAGGTCTTCACGCAGGCCGGTTCCAGGCCCACGCCCACGCGGTCGGAACACAAGGTGCACTTGTAGGACTTGTGGTCCTCGGCACTGATGCGCGGGATGTTGAAGGGACAGCCCTTCACGCAATAACCGCAACCGATGCAGTTCTCGCTGATGAAGTCGACGATGCCGTTGGCGTACTGGACGATGGCGCCGGGGGCCGGGCACGCCTTCAGGCAGCCCGGATCCTCGCAATGCATGCAGCCATCCTTGCGGATCAGCCACTCCAGGTCCCCCTGCTCGTTCTCATACTCGGCGAACCGCATCAGGGTCCAGGTGCCGGGGTTGAGATCGTGCGGGTTCTCGTACGCGCCGTGGAACTCCTCCATCTCCGGTCGCAGGTTGTTCCATTCCATGCAGGCGGACTGGCAGGCCTTGCAACCGATGCAGCGGCTGACGTCGATCAGCTTGGCCACTTCCAGTTCATGGTTGCGGACCTTGGGCGGCGTCAGGTTGGTGGCCGACCGGCGGATGTAGTCTTGGGATTGCAGGTCGGCCATCACGCGGTCCCCACCTTCTTGTTACGCGGCCCCTGGGCCACGTCGATCGCCGGCGGCGGGCTGGTCTTCTCGATGTTCAGCAAGAAGGCCTTGAACTCCGGCGTGTTGGTGTTGGCGTCACCGACGAAGGGCGTCAGCGTGTTGGCGCCGTAGCCCTTGCGCGCGACACCGGTGAAGCCCCAGTGGATGGGACAGCCGATGACGTGCGTCGCCTTGCCGTCCACCATCAGCGGCTTGATGCGCTTGGTCACGAAGGCCTTGCAGATCACCTGGCCGCGCTTGGACGACACCTTGACCCAACCGCCCTGCTCGATGCCCTTCTCCTTGGCCAGGACCTCGCCGATCTCAACGAATTCCTCCGGCTGGAGGATGGCGTTGATCAGCGAGTGCTTGGTCCAATAGTGGAAGTGCTCCGTCAGGCGGTAGGTGGTGCCGACGTAGGGGAAGTCCTGCGAGTTGCCCATCTGCTTCCGGTCGGAAGCGAAGACGCGGGCGGCCGGGTTGGACTTCACCTTGGGGTGCAGCACGTTTTCCGACGGGCTCTCGAACGGCTCGTAATGCTCGGGGAACGGACCTTCCACCATCATGCCACGGGCGAACAGGCGACCCTGCCCTTCCGCGTTCATGATGAACGGGCCGACGCTGTCCGACGGCTTCACCGTCGGGCCATAGTCGGGCACGTCCAGCCCCACCCACTTGGACCCGTTCCAGTGGATGATGGGCTTTTCCGGATTCCACGGCTTGCCGTCCAGGTCCGCGCTGGCGCGGTTGTACAGGATGCGGCGGTTGGCCGGCCAGGCCCAGGCCCAGTTGGGGGCGATGCCCGCCTCACGGGGGTCCGACGCGTCGCGCCGGGCCATCTGGTTGCCCTTTTCCGTCCAGCAGCCGGCGAAAATCCAGCAGCCCGACATGGTGGTGCCGTCGTCGCGCAGCTGGGCGAAACCGTCCAGCAGCTGCCCGGCCTTCATCACCACAGCCCCGGTGTCGTCCTTGATATCGACCAGGGCCCGCCCGTTCATCTCCTTCGCCAGTTCCTCCGGGGAGGGTTCGCCCGGATCGGTGTAGGACCAGCTCAAGTTCAGGATGGGGTCGGGGAAGGCGCCGCCGTCCTTGGCGTACATCGCCTTCATGCGGTTGTAGATGCCGGCCATGATCCACAGGTCGGGCTTGGCCTCGCCCGGCGCGTCGGCGGCCTTCCAGTGCCACTGCAGCCAGCGCGCGGAGTTGACGAGCGAGCCGTCCTCTTCCGCGAAGCAGGTGGTGGGAAGCTGGAACACCTCCGTCTGGATTTCATCCGGGTTGGCCGGGTTCTGCGGACCGTAGTCCTGCCAGAAGTTGGCCGTCTCGGTATCCAGCGGATCCATGACGACCAGGTACTTCAGCTTCGACAGACCCCGGCGGATCTTGCCCCGGTCGGGGAAGGCCTGCATGGGGTTGAAGCCCTGGCAGATGTAACCGTTCATCTGCCCGTTGTTCATCATCTCGAACGCGCGCAGCACGTCGTAGCCGTCCACGTCCAGCTTGGGCAGCCAGTCGTAGGCCCAGTTGTTCTCGGCCTTGGCGGCGTCGCCGTACAGGGCCTTCTGGAAGCTGACGAAGAACTTGCGGTAGTTCTGCCAGTAGCTGGTCTGTCCAGGCCGCAAGGGCTTGAACAGCTTGGTTTCCATGTACTTGTCCAGGGTGACTTCGCTGTCCTTCGGGATGTTCATGTATCCCGGCAACAGGTTGGACATCAGGCCGACGTCCGTCAGCCCCTGGATGTTGGAATGGCCGCGCAACGCGTTCATGCCGCCGCCGGCGATGCCGATGTTACCCAGCAGCAGCTGGATCATCGCCATGGCGCGGATGTTCTGCGCGCCCACCGAGTGCTGCGTCCAGCCCAGCGCGAACAGGCTGGTCAGGGCCTTGTGCGGGCTGGAGGTGGCGGCGATGATCTTGCAGATCTCCAGGTACTTGTCCTGGGGCGTACCGCAGATGCGGGACACCACCTCGGGCGTGTACCGATCAACATGCTTTTTCAGCAGGTTGATGACGCAGCGCGGGTGCTGCCAGGTGTCGTCCGACTTGGCGAACCCTTGCTCGTCCAGCTCGTAATCCCAGCTGGCCTTGTCGTAGGTGCGCTTTTCCTCGTCATAGCCGGTGAACAGGCCATCCTCGAACCCGAAGCCTTCCTTCACGATCAGGCCGGCATTGGTATAGGCCTTGGTGTAGGCGTGCTGGATCGCATCGTTCTCCAGCAGATAGCGCATGACGCCACTGAGGAAAGCGATGTCGGTGCCCGGCCGGATGGGGGCGTAGACGTCGGCGACGGACGCCGTGCGGGTGAAGCGGGGATCGACAACGACCAGCTTGGCCTTGTTCTCGATCTTGGCCTCGATCACCCATTTGAAACCGCAAGGATGCGCCTCGGCAGCATTGCCGCCCATGACAAGCACGACATCAGCGTTCTTGATGTCCTGCCAGGTGTTGGTCATCGCACCGCGACCGAATGATGGGGCCAAACTGGCCACCGTCGGTCCGTGTCAGACACGCGCCTGGTTGTCGAACGCAAGCATGCCCAGCGAACGGGCGACCTTCCAAGTGGCGAAGGCCGTCTCGCTGGAGGAAGCGGAGGCAGCCAGCATGCCGGTGGACAGCCACCGGTTGACGGTGGTGCCCGACGCGTTCTTCTCGATGAAGTTGGCGTCGCGATCCTGCTTCATCAGCGTGGCGATGCGGTCCAGGGCGAAGTCCCAGGACACTTCCTTCCACTCATGCCCGCCGGCGGCGCGGTACTTCGGCATGGACAGGCGGCCCGGGGCGCGCACGATATCCAGCAAGCCGGCACCCTTCGGGCACAGCGTGCCGCGGTTCACGGGATGGTCCGGATCACCCTCGATATGGATGACCGAGGACTTCACGTTCTTCGCGCGGTCGCCCTGGCTGTAGATCAGAATGCCGCAGGCCACCGAGCAATAGGTGCAGGTGTTGCGGGTTTCGGTGGCGGCGGTCAGCCTGAACGGCCGGACGGAGGCCGCCAGCGCGGAGCCCGCCAGGCCGAAGCCCAACGCACCCAAGCTGGAAGCCGCAAGTCCCGCGCCGGTCAGCTTCATAAAGCCGCGACGACTGAGATCCATGTCTCATACGCTCCCGTGAAAATCGGTTCCGCCCGTTACGCCGCCATCGTCATTGCGGGACGAATAGCGACGCTCAAGCGGATCACACATCATAGAACCTGGTGCGTTAAGGTCAAGTTATCGGCGGCGAATTTGTCAGCGACGGAATGATACCAATTTGACTAAACGCGTAAAATTTCGTTGCCGGAAAGACAAAGCAAATTATCCAACTTATGGTGTTCTATATTGGTTAACGGCTTCGCACTTTACGAGAGCGTTATATTTAAGAAAGCATAACGCCTATTTTTCCGCATCCGGTGCCTGACCTGACGCGGGACGGGCGGAATAGGGTGGCGGAAGTGAGGTGGCGTCCCCATTTTCCAGGTTCCCGGCCACGCCCGGCCAGGTACACTGGACGGCCCGGCCATCCGGTCGCCCCGCCAACAGATGGCACCCGAAATGTCCCATGTCTTCAAATGGATCGCCTCTCCCGTGGGCCAGCTTCAGCTGGTGGCGGAAGCCGACGCCCTGGCCGCCATCCTGTGGCAGGACGACCGGCCGGGCCGGGTGCGGCTGGACCTGCCGACGCAAGCGCCGGACCATCCGGTGTTGCGGGAAACGGAACGGCAATTGGCGGAATATTTCGACGGCCAGCGCCGGGTATTCGACGTTCCCCTGGCCTTCCGCGGCACGGATTTCCAGAAGGCGGTTTGGGCGGCGCTGTTAACCATTCCCTATGGCGACGTGCGCAGCTATGGCGACATCGCAAGGCAGATCGGCAATCCCGCCGCCGTCCGCGCGGTGGGTGCAGCCAATGGCCGCAACCCCATTTCCATCATCGCCCCCTGCCATCGCGTCATCGGCACCTCCGGCGCCCTGACCGGCTTCGCCGGCGGGCTGGAGACCAAGCGCCACCTGCTGGCCCTGGAAGGCCACGCGCCCAGCTGGCAGGAGTCCAACCGGCAGGGCGATTTGTGGGATACGGCGGCCGAATAACCCGTTCAGGGATTGGCCGCCACTTCCGGCGCCACGGCCCAGCCGCCGCCCAGCGCGCGGTAGGCCGCCACCATGTCCTGGGCCACCTGGATACGGCTTTGGGCCTGCTGGTCCTCCGCCTCCAGCTGGGTGCGCTGGGCGTCCAGAACGGTGAGGAAATTGTCGGCGCCGTAGCGGTAGCGGGTGCCGGCCAGGGTGGCCGCCCGGGTGCTGGCGATGGCGGCGGTGTCCAGGGACGCACTGCGCGCCCGTTCGCGGGTGTAGCGGATCAGGGCGGTCTCCGCCTCCTGCCAGGCGGTCAGCACCGCCTTCTGGAAGTTGGCCGACGCCTGCTCCGCATCCGCGTTGGCGCCCCGGATGCGGGCGTACACGGCGGCATCGAAGATCGGCAGGCTGAGGCTGGGCCCGATGCCGTAGGTGAAGGCGCCGCGCGACCCCAGATCGCCGGGCTGCAAGGCCTCCACCCCCACCGAGCCCATCAGCGAGATGTGGGGGTATAGGTCGGCCTTGGCGACGCCGATGCGGGCGGTCGCCGCCGCCAGCGCCCGTTCCGCCGCCGCCACATCGGCGCGGCGGCCCAGCAGGGTGGCCGGCGTGCCCACGGCCAGCACCTCCGGCGGGGTGGGCAAGGCCCCTTCCGCGTCCAGCAGGTCGCGCAGCGCGCCGGGGTCGCGGCCCGTCAGCACGGCCAGGATATGCTCATCCGCCGCAACCGTCGCCTGCAGGGGCGGGATGGAGGCCAGCGTGGTTTCCAGCTGCGCCTGGGCGCGGGCAATGTCCAGGTCGGTGCCCCGGCCGGCATCGCTGAGGGTCTGGGTCAGGGCGAAGGTGCCGCGCTGGTTTTCCGCGTTACGTAGCGCCACCGACAGGCGCAGTTGCGCGCCGCGCAGGTCGATATAGGTGCTGGCCACGTCGGCGGTGATGACGGTCAGCACCTGGTGGCGCAGGGCCTCCGCCCGCGCGGTGTCGGCCTGTGCCGCCTCAACCGCCCGGCGCACCTGGCCGAACAGATCAATCTCCCACGCCAGGTTCAGGCCGGTGGAGGTGAGGTTGCTGTCCGGCAATTGCTGATCAGGCAGGCCCTGCTGCACGGCGGAACTGGCACGCGTCCGGCTGTAGGCGGCGCTGCCGTCCAGCGAGGGGATCTGGCGGGCGCCCACCACGGCCAGTTGGGCCCGTGACGCCCGGACCGAGGCGTCCGCCGCCTTCAGGTCCAAATTGGCGGCGACGGCGTCGGCCACCAGCCGGTCCAGCACCGGGTCGCCCAGCAGGCGCCACCAATCCTGCACCGGCTCCTCCGTCTTGAGGGCGGCGTCGGCGCGGATGAAACCAGCCCCGGCGGCGGGCGGATCGGCCGGCTTCTGGTAATCCGGCCCGACGGTGACGCAGGCGGACAGGGTGAACAGCAGGATCAGGGCGGGTGCGGCGCGCATGGACTCAACCCCCTCAAACCGTGTGCGGGCCGGGTGCCGGCAACGGCGCCGGTTTGGGATTGCCGGTGAAACGGATGGCCAGCCAGCGGCAGACGACATAGAACACCGGCGTGAACAGCAGGCCGAAGAAGGTGACGCCCAGCATGCCGAAGAAGACGGCGGTGCCCAGGGCCTGGCGCATCTCCGATCCCGCCCCTTGCGCCGTCACCAGCGGCACCACGCCCAGGATGAAGGCGAAGGAGGTCATGAGGATGGGACGCAGGCGCGTCTGGGCCGCCTGCACGGCGGCGGTGTAGCGATCCTTACCCTCCTCCTCCGCCTGCTTGGCGAATTCCACGATCAGGATGGCGTTCTTGGCCGCCAGTCCGACCAGCACCACCAGGCCGATCTGGGTCAGGATGTTGTTGTCCATGCCGCGGAACAGCACGCCGCTGAGCGCCGTCAGCAGACACATGGGCACGATCAGGATGACCGACAGCGGCAGCATCCAGCTTTCATACAGGGCGGACAGCAGCAGGTAGACGAACACCACGGCCAGGCCGAAGGCGATGGGGGCGGTGTTGCCGGCGATGATCTGCTGATAGGTCAGCTCCGTCCATTCGATGGCGAAACCGTCGGGCAGGTGCTCCTTGGCCAAGGCCTCGATGGCGGCGATGGCCTGGCCGCTGGAGGTGCCGGGTGCCGGGGAGCCCTGAAGCTCCGCCGCCGGGTACAGGTTGTAGCGCGGCACGCGGTAGGGCCCGGTGATGTCGCGGAAAGTGGCGACGGAGCCCAGGGGCACCAGGCCGCCGTTGTCGGACCGCGTCCGCAGATAGGCGATGTCGCGCACATCCATGCGGCTGACACCGTCGGCCTGCGCCGTCACGCGGTAGGTGCGGCCCAGCAGGTTGAAGTCGTTGACAAAGGCCGACCCCAGATAAACGTTCAGGGTGTCGAAAATGCGTGAGGGCGGCACGCCCAGCATGTCGGCCTTCACCCGGTCGATGTCGGCGTACACCTGGGGCGTGCGGGTGTTGTACAGGCTGAAGACGCTGCTCAGACCCGGTGTCTGGTTGGCGACGCCCATCATCTCCTGCGTCGCCGCCGCCAGGGCCTGAAGGCCACGCGACCGCCGATCCTCGATATACAGCTTGAACCCGCCCGACGAGCCGATGCCCGGCACCGTCGGCGGCGGGATCAGCAGGATCAGCGCGCCGTCGATCTGTTGCAGCGTCTTTTGCAGGTCGCCGAAGATGCCCCGGGTGGTCAGCCCCTGCTTGGCGCGCTCCGCGAAGGGGGCGGTGCGGACGAAGACGGCGCCGGCGTTGGGGGCGTTGGTGAAGGTGGCGCCGTCGAACCCGGCGAAACCCACCGTGTGGGTCACCCCCGGCCGCGCCGCCAGCAGATCCTGGACATGGCGCAGGATGGCATCGGTGCGGGAGATGGAGGAGCCGGGCGGCAACTGGATGACGGTGATGAAATAGCCCTGGTCCTGGTCCGGAATGAAACCGGTGGGGGTGCGGGCGATGACGCCGCCGCCCAGCACGATCAGCCCGGCATAGACCAGCAGCACCACCGTGGCCAGCCGCACCAGATGGCCGGTCAGGCGGCCGTAGCGGTCCGACAGCCAGTCGAAACCCCGGTTGAAGCCGGCGAAGAAGCGGGCCACGGGGTGAAAGCCGCGCCGGGGCCCCTCATGCACATGCTCATGCGGCTTCAGCAGCAGGGCCGCCAGCGCCGGGCTGAGCGTCTGGGACACCAGCATGGAGATGATGGTGGCGGCGGCGATGGTGATGCCGAACTGGCGGTAGAATTCCCCCGAAATGCCGGTGAGGAAGGTGGTGGGCAGGAAGACGGCGGTCAGCACCACGGCGATGGCGATCAGGGCGCCGCCCACCTCGTCCATGGTCTTGTGCGCCGCCTCGCGCGGCGTCAGGCCCTGGCCCAGGTTGCGCTCCACATTCTCCACCACCACGATGGCGTCATCGACGACGATGCCGATGGCCAGCACCAGGCCGAACAGCGACAAATTGTTGAGGGAGAAACCCGCCGCCGCCATGATGGCGAAGGTGCCGATGAGCGAGATGGGGATGGCCACGATGGGGATGAGGGCCGCCCGCCACGATTGCAGGAAGACGATGACGACGATGACCACCAGCACCACCGCCTCGAAGATGGTGTGGTAGACCTCGTTGACCGATTCCGCGATGTATTCGGTGGGGTTGTAGACCACCTTGTAGGCCATGCCCTTCGGCATGTCGTGGCTCATGGTTTCCATGGACGACAGCACGTTGGCCGCCGTCTTCAGGGCGTTGGACCCCGGCCGCTGATAGATCAGGATGGCCGCCGCCCGCTTGCCGTCGACGTAGGAATAGGTGTTGTAGTCCAGGGCGCCCAGTTCCACCCAGCCCACGTCCCGCACCCGGGTGACGCGGCCCTGGGCGTCGGACTTGATGACAATGTCGGCGAACTGGCTGGGGTCGGTCAACCGGCCCAGGGTCTGCACCTGCACCTCGAAGGCGCCGGGCGTGGGGATGGGCGGGTGGTTCAGCTGGCCCGACGCCACCTGAACGTTGTTGCCCTGCAAGGCCGTCACCACCTCCGCCGTGGTCAGGCCACGGGTCTGGACCTTTTCCGGATCCAGCCAGATGCGCATGGAATAGTCGCCGGCGCCGCGGATGCGGGCGTCGCCCACGCCGTCGATGCGGGCCAGGGGATCGCGCACCTGCAAGGTAGCGTAGTTGGAGATGTAAAGCTGGTCCAGGCTGTCATCCGGTGAATACAGGTGGATGACCATCATCAGGTTGGGGGAGTTCTTGCGCGTGGTCACCCCCAGGCGGTTGACCTCATCCGGCAAATGCGGCTGGGCCACCGACACGCGGTTCTGCACCAGCACCTGGGCCTTGTCGATGTCGGTGCCCAGCTTGAAGGTGATGGTCAGGGACAGGCCGCCGTCGCCGGTGTTCTGCGACACCATGTACAGCATGTCGTCGACGCCGTTGATCTCCTGCTCCAACGGCGCCGCGACGGTGTTGGCCACCGTTTCGGCCGAGGCGCCGGGATATGTCGCCGTCACCACCACGGTGGGGGGTGCGACCTCCGGATACTGCGCCACCGGCAGGGCGAAATAGGCCAGCGCCCCCACCAGCGTGATCAGGACGGAGATGACGGCCGCGAAGATGGGCCGGTCGATGAAGAAGTGCGAGAACCTCATGGCCGGTGCCCCTTACTGGTCGGCGGCGGGGGCGAAGGTCCCCGGCTGGGGCGTCACCTTGGCGCCGGGCCGGGCCCGCATCAGGCCGCTGATGATGATGCGGTCGGTCGGCGCCAATCCTGACTTCACCACGCGCAGGCCGTAGGCCAGGTTGCCCAGTTCCACCGGCTTAGGATTCACCGTGCCATCCTCGGCCACCGTCATGACGACCTTGTGCGACTGGTCCGACGCGATGGCCTCATCCGGGATCAGCAGGGCGTCGTATTCACCGGAGCCCAGCAGGCGCATGCGGCCGAAGGTGCCGGGCACCAGGAAGGCGCCGGGGTTGGGGATGACGGCGCGCCCGCGCACCGTGCCGGAATTGGGATCCAGCCGGTTGTCGACGAAGTCCATCTCGCCCTTGCGGGTCCAGGTGGTCTCATCCATCAGCCGGACATAGACGGGGTTGGGCGTGTCGCGCGACGACCCGCGCTTGCCCTCCAGCGCCAGGCGGTTATAGCGCAGGAAGTCCGCCTCGCTGCCGTCGAACAGGAAGTAGATGGGGTCCTGGGTGACGATGGTGGCCAGCAGGGTGCTTTGCGCCGTGCCGCCGCTGACCAGATTGCCGATGTCGATGCGGCGGTCGCCGATGCGCCCGCTGATGGGTGACCGGATCTGGGTAAATTCCAGGTCCAGGCCGGCGGAGCGCGCGGCGGCGGTGGCCGATGCCACGGCGGCCGCACTTTCCTGCTCGGCTTGTGCCCGGGTGTCGTATTCCTCCTGGCTGATGGCGCGGGCGGCCAGCAACTGCGCCGCGCGCTTCAGTTCGGACACGGCCAGGGCCTGGCGGGTCTTTTCCCGCTGCACGTCGGCATTGGCCTTGTCCAGCGTGGCCTGGAAGGGGCGCGGGTCGATGACGAACAGCAGGTCGCCCTTCTGCACCAACTGGCCGTCGCGGAACTTGATCTGGTCCAGATAGCCCGACACGCGGGCGCGCAGTTCCACCGACTGCACCGCCTCGAACCGGCCGGTGAATTCATCCCAATCGGTGATCTTATGCGGCAGGGGCTGCGCCACCGTCACCGGCGGCGGGCCGGCGGCGGCCTGGGGGGGCTTACGGTCGCCGCAGCCGGCCAGCGCCACGGCAATCACAAGTGGCAACATGCGCGCGGCGCGCGGCATATCGGTGACAGATGGCATCCTTGATTCCCCCCAAGGCCCCTGGGCAGCGTTGGGAAATGCCCCTGGCCGCCAGGCCGCCGGATCACGACCCTGGGTGGAAGATTATTCGGTCGGTGAAGTAAGCGCTTGGCCAGGAATGTCCTGATTTGCCCAATCACGCCGTGTTCGGCGCCAACGGCCATGAAGTTTTTTCGCCGCCACCCGGGAACCTGCCGCCGCGCCCGGCACTTGGATCAGCGCCACCCCATCCATAGTTCCCCACCCAGAGGAGAGTGCGCCATGGCCCGACCCGCCACAGCCGCCGCCATCCTGTGCCTGGGTCCGGGCCTGGCGCTTACGGGTTGTTCGGGCGGGGTGATGGATCCGCAGGGGCCGGTGGCGTCGGCCGAACTGACCATCCTGATCAATTCCCTGGGCATCATGCTGGCCATCGTCGTGCCCACCATCCTGGCGACCTTGGGGGTGGCGTGGTGGTTTCGCGCCGGCAACGCCCGCGCCCGGTACCGGCCCGACTGGGAATATTCCGGCCGCATCGAAATGGTGGTCTGGGCCATCCCGGCCATGACCGTGCTGCTGCTGGGCGGCATCGGCTGGGTGGGGTCGCACGATCTGGAACCGTCCAAGCCCCTGCCCTCCACCGAAAAGCCGGTGACGGTGGAGGTGGTGTCGCTGGACTGGAAATGGCTGTTCATCTACCCGGAACAGGGCATCGCCACCGTCAACCGGCTGGTGGTGCCGGCCGGCACGCCGGTGGATTTCCACCTGACGTCCGACGGCGTCATGAACAGCTTTTTCGTGCCCCAACTGGGCAGCCAGATCTACACCATGGCCGGCATGGTCACCCGCCTGAACCTGCTGGCGGACCAGCCCGGCCGCTATGCCGGCCTGTCGGCCCAGTTCAGCGGCGCGGGCTTCCCCGACATGATCTTCACCCTGGACGCCGTGCCCAAGGCCGACTTCGACGCCTGGGTGGAAAAGGCGCGCGCGGAAGGCACGCCGCTGGACGCCGGCCGATACGCCGCCCTGGCCCAGCCCAGCCGGGCGGTGCCGCCCGCGGTCTACCGCAGTGTGGCGCCGGGGCTGTTCAACACCATCGTTCATCCAACCGGTGCGCCCAATAAGGAGTGAGCATGTTCGGCAAACTGAGCTGGAGCGCCATTCCCATCCATGAGCCCATCGACATGGCGGCGTCGGGCCTGATGATCCTGGCCATCCTCGCCGTGCTGGGCTGGGTCACCGCCAAGGGCCACTGGCCCTATCTGTGGCGGGAATGGCTGACGTCGGTGGATCACAAGCGCATCGGCGTCATGTACTGCGTCCTCGCGCTGGTCATGCTGCTGCGCGGTTTCGCCGACGCCATGATGATGCGGGCGCAGCAGGCGATGGCGGTGGCCGGCGACCCCGGTTATCTGCCGCCGGAACATTACAACCAGATCTTCTCCGCCCACGGCACCATCATGATCTTCTTCATGGCCATGCCCTTCGTGGTGGGCCTGATGAACTTCGCGGTTCCGTTGCAACTGGGCATCCGCGACGTGGCCTTCCCCACCCTGAATTCGGTCAGCCTGTGGCTGACGGCGTCGGGCGTGCTGCTGACCAACATCTCGCTGGTCATAGGGGAGTTCGCACGCACCGGCTGGCTGGCCTATCCGCCGCTCAGCGAGATGCAGTACAGCCCGGGCGTCGGCGTAGACTACTATCTGTGGGCCTTGCAGATATCGGGCGTCGGCACCCTGCTGTCGGGCATCAACCTGGTGACCACCATCCTGAAGATGCGGGCGCCGGGGATGGGTTACATGCGCATGCCGGTGTTCTGCTGGACGGCGCTGGCGTCCAACCTGCTGATCGTGGCGGCCTTCCCCATCCTGACCGCCACCTTCGCCATGCTGCTGCTGGACCGCTACCTGGGCTTCCACTTCTTCACGGTGGACGCCCAGGGCAACCCGATGATGTACATCAACCTCATCTGGGCCTGGGGGCATCCGGAGGTCTACATCCTGATCCTGCCGGCCTTCGGCATCTTTTCCGAGGTCATCTCCACCTTCTCCGGCAAGCCGCTGTTCGGCTACCGCTCTATGGTGGCGGCCACCATGGCCATCTGCATCCTGTCCTTCATCGTCTGGCTGCACCACTTCTTCACCATGGGGGCGGGCGCCAACGTCAACGGCTTCTTCGGCGTCATGACCATGATCATCGCCGTGCCGACGGGGGTGAAGGTCTACAACTGGCTGTTCACGATGTATGGCGGCCGGGTGCGCTTCACATCGCCCATCCTGTGGTCTCTCGGCTTCATGGTCACCTTCGTCATCGGCGGCATGACCGGCGTGCTGCTGGCGGTGCCGCCGGCCGATTTCGTGCTGCACAACAGCCTGTTCCTGATCGCCCATTTCCACAACGTGGTAATCGGCGGCGTCGTGTTCGGCGTGCTGGCCGGCTACACCTACTGGTTCCCCAAGGCCTTCGGCTTCACCCTGCATGAGGGCCTGGGCAAGCTGTCGTTCTGGTGCTGGTTCATCGGCTTCTACCTGGCGTTCATGCCCCTGTACGTGCTGGGCCTGCTGGGCATGACCCGCCGCCTGCAGCATTACGACAACCCCGCTTGGCAGCCCTGGCTGGTGGTGGCCGCCGCCGGTG
This sequence comes from Azospirillaceae bacterium, assembly GCA_028283825.1. NCBI lineage: Bacteria > Pseudomonadati > Pseudomonadota > Alphaproteobacteria > Rhodospirillales > Azospirillaceae > Azospirillaceae bacterium. The sequence goes on from JAPWJW010000001.1 coordinate 1,926,246, forward strand.
CCGTGCTGATCCTGGTGGGCATCGTGGCCCTGGTGGCCCAGCTGGTCGTGTCCATCCAGACGCGCGACCGCCGCCGCGACCTGACGGGCGACCCCTGGCACGGCCGCACCCTGGAATGGTCCACGCCCTCGCCCCCGCCGGCCTGGAACTTCGCCGTGCTGCCCCGGGTGGAGGGGGAGGACGCCTATTGGCACATGAAGCGCCGGGCGCGGGCGGAGCGCATCGCCCTGGCCGAGGCCATGGTCTACGAGGACATCCACATGCCGGTGAACAGCGCCACCGGCTTCGTCACCGCCTTCTTCGCCGTCGTCACCGGCTTCGCCCTCATCTGGTACATCTGGTGGCTGGTTGTCCTGGGCCTGGCAGGCGCCCTGGTCACCACCCTGGTCTTCGCCTGGCGCGATGAGAGCGAGTTCGCGATCACGGCCCACGATCTGGCCGCCATCGACCGCGCCCACCACCAGGCCTATTGGGCGGAGACCACGCCATGACCGCCACCACGCTCCACGAAACCGCTCACGCCTCGGCGCACGGCGCCCACGGCGTGCCCCCGATCAGCAGCGCCGACGGCCCGGCGCCCAAGCGCATCATCATCGCCTACGGCTTCTGGCTGTTCCTGCTGAGCGACATCATCATGTTCTCGGCCATCTTCGCCACGTACGCCGTGCTGGCGCGGGCGACGGCGAGCGGACCCACGGGCGCCCAGCTGTTCGACCCCATGAACGTGGCGGTGGAGACGGCCCTGCTGCTGCTGTCCAGCTTCAGCTGCGGGATGATGGCGCTGGCCATGGACGCCCGGCACCGCACCTACTTCTACGCGGGTGCGGCCATCACCTTCCTGCTGGGCGGGGCCTTCCTGGTGCTGGAACTGCGGGAGTTCGCCGGCATGATCATGGCGGGCGCCACGCCGCAGCGTAGCGCCTTCCTCTCCGCCTTTTTCACCCTGGTGGGCTGTCACGGCGCGCACGTGGCCATCGGCCTGCTGTGGCTGGTCGTCATGGTGGCCCAGGTGGCCGACAAGGGCTGGCGCGACACCGTCCTGCACCGGCTGATGTGCTTCAGCCTGTTCTGGCACGCCCTGGACATCATCTGGGTGGCCCTGTTCACGATCGTCTATCTGATGGGAGGGCGCTGACATGTCCGACACCCCGCACCCTGGGCCACACCACGGCCACGGCGCGCCCGGCGGCGACACCGCCCCCGGCGACAGCCGGGAAGAGCTGATGTCCAGCCTGCGGACCTATGTCATCGGCCTGGCGCTGGCCATCATCCTGACCGCCACCTCGTTCTGGGCGGCCAGCACCCATGTGCTGTGGGCACCCGGCGTGCCCATCGGCCTGGCCGTGCTGGCGGTGGCGCAGATGGGCGTGCACCTGGTGTTCTTCCTGCACATCACCACCGGGCCCGACAACACCAACAACGTGCTGGCCCTGGCCTTCGGCGTGCTGATCGTCTTCCTGGTGGTGGCCGGATCGCTGTGGATCATGGCCAACCTGGATTCCAACATGATGGGCACCATGCCCGCCGAGATGACGGACCTCCACCACCAGCACTGAGTCCGGCGGCCTTTATGCCACGCGCCGGCGCCCCAGCATGCGGAACAGCAGCAGCACCACGATGGCGCCGACCACGGCCACCACCATGCTGTAAAGGTTGAAGCCGGTGATGCCCACACCCCCCAGCTCATTGAAAATGAAACCGCCGACAAAGGCGCCGACGATGCCCAGCAGGATGTCCAGCACCACGCCGGAGCCGCTGCGGTTGACGATCTTGCTGGCGATATAACCCGAGATCAGGCCCAGAATGATCCAGCCGAGTATGGTCATGAGGTATCTCCCATTCTTTCCGGCAAGAATGGGCCCGAAAACCCCGGGCCCGCAAGGTGCCAACTGACCCTTCAGTGCGTCCCGGCCGGGGTTTCCATCAGTTCCACGAGCACGCCGCCCATGCTCTTGGGATGGACGAAGATCACCGGCGTGCCATGGGCGCCGATGCGCGGCTGGCCCAGCACGGTGGCGCCCTTGGCCGCCATGTCGGCGGCGGCGGCGTGGATGTCCGGCACCTCGAAACACACATGGTGCTGGCCGCCCTGGGGGAACTTCTTCAGGAAGCCATGGATGGGCGAGGCCTCGCCCAAGGGCTCGATCAGTTCGATCTGGCTGTTGGGCGTGTCGATGAAACAGACGCGCACGCCCTGCGCCGGCAGGTCGAACGCCTCCCGCACCACGGTGGCGCCCAGCAGGTCGCGATAGACCGCCACGGCCTGCTCGATGGACGGGGTGGCGATGCCGACGTGGTTCAGGCGGCCGATCATGGTGATGCTCCCTAAAAGACAGGCTTTCCGCCCAAGGGCGGGCGCGACGGCGGGATCGTGGGAAAGGACCGGGAACCGGTCAATATGAATGATCGCTTTTCGGCCATCATGCCATCGCCCGATGCACCCCGGTCGCCGCACGGCCGGCGGTCGGGTTAGCCCCGCGCATGCGGGGAACACCCCTTGCGGCGCATCTCCCAAACCTGGGCGTGCGGTTCAGCCCCGCGCCTGCAGGAAACACCCGGAGACGACTTCGCCCCACTCACGCATCGCCGGTTCAGCCCCCGCCTGCGGAGAATACGAGTGGTCGGCGCGCTGGGCGTTGTAGGCCAGCGGTTCAGCCCCGCGCCTGCGGGGAACACCATCGCGGCGACGCCCAGGCGCCCAACGCCCGCGGTTCAGCCCCGCGCCTGCGGGGAACACTGGTCCGTGCCGAAGGCGTTGGACAAAACAGCCGGTTCAGCCCCGCGCCTGCGGGGAACACTTTGATCTGAATATTGCCGCTGTCGAACGACCCGGTTCAGCCCCGCGCCTGCGGGGAACACAGGCGTCACGAATGTCGGGGACCTGATGGTGACGGTTCAGCCCCGCGCCTGCGGGGAACACGGGGTGTGCCCTATCAAGGCCCTTCCACCCAGCGGTTCAGCCCCGCGCCTGCGGGGAACACCCGTTGTCCACCGTGCTGCCGGAGGGCGCGTTCGGTTCAGCCCCGCGCCTGCGGGGAACACATTTTCGTGCGTGACGGCAAGGTCATCATGGGCGGTTCAGCCCCGCGCCTGCGGGGAACACAACTGGGAACAGGGCATGGCATGGGGCAAGTGCGGTTCAGCCCCGCGCCTGCGGGGAACACATTTTCGTGCGTGACGGCAAGGTCATCATGGGCGGTTCAGCCCCGCGCCTGCGGGGAACACGGGTGCCAGGTCATAGACCCGGTGCAGCATCTCGGTTCAGCCCCGCGCCTGCGGGGAACACAACTGGGAACAGGGCATGGCATGGGGCAAGTGCGGTTCAGCCCCGCGCCTGCGGGGAACACAACGGCAGCAGCGTGCGGGCGAACAGGTCCGGCGGTTCAGCCCCGCGCCTGCGGGGAACACCCAGCGGCTGACGGAGGCCGCTTTCCTTGATGCGGTTCAGCCCCGCGCCTGCGGGGAACACGTGTGGCCATCCGGCCGGTGACCGCTGAGCCACGGTTCAGCCCCGCGCCTGCGGGGAACACGCGAAACGTTACGGCCAGCACTGTGCCGCAACCGGTTCAGCCCCGCGCCTGCGGGGAACACCTGATATGGCGCGCCGTGCCGCATACGCGATCCGGTTCAGCCCCGCGCCTGCGGGGAACACGCGCGTGATGGTGTTCACCAGGACACCACGTTCGGTTCAGCCCCGCGCCTGCGGGGAACACTCTCGCTCCTTCGGCGCGATATGACGACAGCGCGGTTCAGCCCCGCGCCTGCGGGGAACACTCCCAGTTCCGGTCGGCGTATTTCGCGGCGCCCGGTTCAGCCCCGCGCCTGCGGGGAACACGAACCAACGCTCGGTTGGCATTGGCTCTCCTGCGGTTCAGCCCCGCGCCTGCGGGGAACACTTTTCTGGCGATCCGCACCAGTATCTGGAACACGGTTCAGCCCCGCGCCTGCGGGGAACACGCCGTCAGGGCCCTCGCCCTGCTCCTGCGGGACGGTTCAGCCCCGCGCCTGCGGGGAACACACCCAGGGCCGGACCAAAACGCGTCCAGCACCCGGTTCAGCCCCGCGCCTGCGGGGAACACGCCAGGCGTACTCGTCATGATCGCCTGATAAGCGGTTCAGCCCCGCGCCTGCGGGGAACACGTCTTGCGGAGTACGAGCGGCTCTACGGAACGCGGTTCAGCCCCGCGCCTGCGGGGAACACCGTACCTGCCAGGCCGTAAAATCCTCCATTTCCGGTTCAGCCCCGCGCCTGCGGGGAACACTTCGCCGGGATCCAGATACTGGATGGCGCCGGCGGTTCAGCCCCGCGCCTGCGGGGAACACAGAACATTGCGACGCGCCCTCTGGGTGCTTTCAGGTTCAGCCCCGCGCCTGCGGGGAACACTGCAGGGCGTCTGCCAGATCCCATCCCTGTTCCGGTTCAGCCCCGCGCCTGCGGGGAACACGGCTGAACGAAACGCCTGGTACGGCTGAGTTTCGGTTCAGCCCCGCGCCTGCGGGGAACACAGCATGGCGGCGTAGACGTTACAGGCGATGCCCGGTTCAGCCCCGCGCCTGCGGGGAACACACCACATCGAAGCGGTAGGTCGCCGGATCGGACGGTTCAGCCCCGCGCCTGCGGGGAACACGTGGCGCCCCAATTTGATTTTCCGGAATAAACCGGTTCAGCCCCGCGCCTGCGGGGAACACTCCAACTGGAGGCCGTTGATTTAGCTTACGATTCACGATGTCCAAGAATCCACCAACTTTTTTGGGCCTGGCGGCGGCGCCAAAACGGCGGGGAATCCGGGGCCCCTTCACCGGCAATGAGAGGGCGTCGTCCCGTCCACCCATGCGGCCACCGTAAGACAACGGCATCATCGTCCGGGTGGCGTCCACCTTCAACGGCGATCATTCGTTGGCCATGGCCGTGCACGCGGTGCCGGCCCCGCCCCTGTGGGCGGCGGGGTATGCCGCGCCATAAAAAAAATGGCCGGCCCCCGTGAAGGGACCGGCCAGTTCCACGGTGTTATGGCTTCAGACCTCGCCGGTCAGTTCCGGCACGGCCTTGAACAGGTCGGCGACCAGGCCGTAGTCGGCGATCTGGAAGATCGGCGCCTCTTCGTCCTTGTTGATGGCGACGATGACCTTGCTGTCCTTCATGCCGGCCAGGTGCTGGATGGCGCCCGAGATGCCAACCGCGATGTACAGTTCCGGCGCCACGATCTTGCCGGTCTGACCGACCTGGTAGTCGTTGGGCACGAAGCCAGCATCCACCGCCGCGCGGCTTGCGCCCACCGCCGCACCCAGCTTGTCGGCCAGGGCCTCCAGCAGGGGGAAGTTGTCGCCCGACTGCATGCCGCGACCGCCGGAGACAATCACCCGCGCGCTGGTCAGCTCCGGCCGCTCCGACTTCGACACTTCCTGGCTGACGAACTTGGACAGGCCGGCGTCGCCCGTGCCGCTGGCGGCCTCGACCGCCGCACTGCCGCCCGTGGCCGCCACCGGCTCGAACGCCGTGCCGCGCACGGTGGCCACCTTCACGGGGTCGATGGACTGCACCGTGGCGATGGCGTTGCCGGCATAGATCGGGCGGTTGAAGGTGTCGGGACCCTCCACCCCGATGATGTCGCTGATCTGCGCCACGTCCAGCAGGGCCGCCACGCGCGGCGCCACGTTCTTGCCGAAGGTGGTGGAGGGCGCCAGCACGTGGCCGTAGCCACCGGCCTGGGTCAGGCTGACCACCAGCGGGGCCACGTTCTCCGCCAGGCCGTGGGCGTATTCCGCCCCATCGGCCACCAGCACCTTGGCAACACCGGCCACCTGGGCCGTGGCAGCACCGTCCTTGCCCAGCACCAGCACATGCACGTCGCCGCCGATCTTGGCCGCCGCCCCCAGGGTGGTCAGCGTCGGGGCCTTCACACCGTCCGTCGACGGCTCCGCGATAACAAGAATGGTCATGGTCAGATCACCCGCGCTTCGGTCTTCAGCTTGGCCACCAGTTCCGCAACGGAACCCACCTTCACCCCACCGGCGCGCTTGGGCGGCTCAACCACCTTCAGCGTCTTCAGGCGCGGGCTGAGGTCCACACCCAAGGATCCGGCATCCACCACCTCAAGCGGCTTCTTCTTCGCCTTCATGATGTTGGGCAGGGAGGCGTAGCGCGGCTCATTCAGGCGCAGGTCGGTGGTCACCACCGCCGGCAGCTTCAGCTCAACCGTCTCCAGGCCGCCGTCGATCTCGCGGGTCACGGCCACGGTGCCTTCAGCCGGCACCACCTTGCTGGCGAAGGTGCCCTGGGCCCAGCCCAGCAATGCGGCCAGCATCTGGCCGGTCTGGTTGGCGTCGTCGTCGATCGCCTGCTTGCCCAGGATCACCAGGCCGGGCTGTTCCTTCTCGGCCAGCGCCTTCAGCGCCTTGGCCACGCCCAGCGGCTGCGTCTCCGCATCGGTCTGCACCAGGATGGCGCGATCCGCACCCATGGCCAACGCCGTGCGCAGCGTTTCCTGCGCCTGTGTCGGGCCCACGCTCACCACCACGATCTCGGTGGCCTTGCCCGCCTCTTTCAGGCGGACCGCCTCCTCAACCGCGATCTCGTCGAACGGGTTCATCGACATCTTGACGTTGGCCGTCTCAACACCCGTGCCGTCCGACTTCACACGGACCTTCACGTTGTAGTCAACGACCCGCTTGACCGCGACCAGGACCTTCATGGCGACAGGCACCCTTCTCAAAGGTTGCGGGAAATCACCAGCTTCTGGATATCGCTGGTGCCCTCGTAAATCTGGCAGACGCGGACATCGCGATAGATGCGCTCCACCGGGAAATCATTGACGTAGCCATAGCCGCCCAGGGTCTGGATGGCGTCGGAACAGACACGCTCCGCCATTTCCGAGGCGAACAGCTTGGCCATCGACGCCTCCGTCAAACAGGGCTGGCCGGCGTCGCGCAAGGCGGCGGCGTGCAGCACCAGCTGGCGCGCCGCCTCGATCCGGGTCGCCATGTCGGCCAGGCGGAAGGCCACGGCCTGGTGCGCGATGATGGCCACCCCCATGCTGGTGCGTTCGCGGGCATAGTCCCGTGCCGCCTCGAACGCCGCCTGGGCCATGCCCACCGCCTGGGCCGCGATGCCGACGCGCCCGCCTTCCAGGTTGGCCAGTGCGATGCGATAGCCCTGGCCCGCTTCGCCCAGCATCGCATCCGCCGGCACCCGCACATCCTCCAGCACGATGTGCGCGGTGTCGGAGCAGCGCTGGCCCAGCTTGTGCTCCAGCCGGGCCACGGTGTAGCCGGGGGTGTCGGTCGGCACCAGGAAGGCGGAGATGCCCTTCTTGCCGGCGGCAGGATCGGTGACGGCGAACACCAGGGCCACACCGGCGTTTTGGCCGTTGGTGATGAACTGCTTGGCGCCGTTGATGACATAGTGGTCGCCGTCGCGCACCGCCCGGGTCTTCAACGCCGAGGCATCGGACCCTGCCTGCGGTTCCGTCAGGCAGAAGGCGCCCAGTGCCTGGCCGGAGGCCAGGGCGCGCAGCCAGCGTTCCTTCTGCGCATCCGTCCCGAACTTCAGGATGGGGACGCAGCCGACGGAATTGTGCACGCTCATGATGGTGGAGATGGCGCCGTCACCGGCCGCGATCTCTTCAACCGCCAGCACGTAGGAAATGATGTCGGTGCCGGCGCCGCCCCAATCCTCCGGCACCAGCATGCCCAGCAGGCCGAGATCGCCCATCTCACGCAACTCGGCGGCCGGAAAGGCGCTGGTGCGGTCGCGCTCCGCCGCGCCGGGCGCCAGGCGCTCACGCGCAAACGCACGCGCCATGTCGCGCACCATGGCCTGTTCTTCGGTGATCAGCACGGGGCGGTTTCCTCCCTAAACCCGGGCCATGAAGCCCTCTGCGGGCTTCCAATTGGCGGCAACCTTAGACATGATCGATCCAATCGTGAATGATCAAGATTGTTAAATTTTATGATCGTTTTTGTCAATTTCGCACATGGATAAGGCCAGCGTCGCGCCATACTTCGTGGCGGCGGCCTTGGCCTGCGCCACCGAGCGAGGGCTGGATGCCGCCCCCCTGATCCGCAAGGCCGGGCTGGGCGCCCCGGGTGCCCGCGTGCCGGTGGCGGCCTATGGCGCCCTGCTGCGCCTGCTGGCCCAAGTGCTGGATGACGAGTTCTTCGGCCAGGACGCGCGCCGCATGAAGATCGGCACCTTCTCCATCATCTGCCTGCTGGCCCTGGGCGGGCGCGATCTGGGCCGCGCGCTGGAGCTGGCGGTCCGCGCCTACAATACCGTGTTCGACGGCCTGCGCGTCACCATCATCCGCCAAGGCCGGCAAGCCGGGTTGGAAATCCGCCCCACCGTGCCCGGCCGTCCGCCGTCCATGTTCGGGCAGGAGACGTTGCTGACCTATCTGCACGGCCTGGCCTGCTGGCTGGTGCGGCGGCGCATCCCCATCACCGCCGCCGATTTCGCCTATGCCGCCCCGCCGCATGCCGAGGAATACCGGGTGGTCTACAGCTCATCCCTGCGCTTCGGCCGGGACGCCACCCGCCTGTGGTTCGACGACGCCTTGCTGGCCCTGCCGGTGGCCCAGGATTCCCGCACGGCGGTGGCCTTCCTGACCAAGGCGCCGGAGAACTTCCTGGTGCGCTACCGCAACCCCGACAGCTACGCCCGGCGCGTGCGCCAGTTGCTGGACCGCACGCCGCCCGTCGAGTGGCCGGATTTCGAGACGGTGGCCCAGACCCTGCGCTGTTCCCCCGCCACCCTGCGCCGCGGCCTGGCGCAGGAGGGCCAGCCCTTCCAGGGCCTCAAGGACGATCTGCGCCGTGCCCTGGCCGTGACGGCGCTGGCCGGCGGCACGGAACCCATCGCCGACCTGGCGGCGCGCTTAGGGTTTGCTGAGCCCAGCGCCTTCCACCGCGCCTTCCGCAAATGGACAGGCCTGGCACCCGGCGCCTTCCGGACCATGCGGAGCGTCGAAGATACTTAGCGAATTGGATTAGTGTCTTGACGGCGGGGCGGAATTCGCATTACTTAGCCATATGGCTAACCTAGATCAAATCTTCCATTCGCTCTCGGACGGCACGCGCCGCGCCGTGATCGCGCAACTCGCCAGTGGCCCCGCCAGCATCGGTGACCTCGCGCGGCACCATCCCATGGCCCTGCCCAGCTTCATGAAGCACATCCGGGTGCTGGAAGAGAGCGACCTGGTCATCTCGCGGAAAACCGGCCGTGTCCGGATGTGCGAACTGCGCCCTGACGCGCTGGTGGCCGCGCAAGGCTGGCTGGAACAGGAACGGCGCCGGTGGGGGACCCGCCTGGATCAACTCGACACCTTCATTGAAGCCCTGGCCACAAAGGAACAGACCGATGGAAAAGAATGACGACCTCGACCTTCTGCTGGAGCGTATCGTGAAGGCCACGCCGGCCCAGCTGTGGCGCGCCTGGACAGAGCCGGAATTGCTGAAGCAATGGTTCGCGCCCAAGCCCAACGGCGTGGCCAAGGCGACCATCGACCTGAAACCCGGCGGCGTGTTCAACGTCGTCATGCAGTCACCGGAAGGGATCGCCTTCCCCGAAATGCCGGGCTGCATCCTGGTCGTCGAACCGCAGCGCCGCCTGGTCTGGACCGACGGCCTCGGGCCCCTGTTCAGGCCAAACGCGGACGCCTTCATGACGGCGGAAATCACCATGGAAGCGGTGGAGGGCGGAACGCGCTACCGGGCGCTCATACGGCATAAAAACCCGGAAGACCGGAAGAAGCACGAGGACATGGGCTTCTTCCAGGGTTGGGGCATCTGCCTGACGCAACTGGACGCGTTCGCCTCGGAACTCTGAGACTATTTCAGCGCCGGTCCCGGCGGCGGGGCGGCCAGCAGGACGGCCACCGCCGCGGCCGGCAGGGGGCGGCTGTAGAGATAGCCCTGGATCTCGTCACAGCAAAGGGTGTGCAGCAACTTGGCCTGCTCCGGCGTTTCCACGCCTTCCGCCACCACCGTCAGGCCCAGGCTGTGGGCCAGCGAGATGATGGTGGAGACGATGGTGGTGTCCTCCGCGCTGTCCTTGATGCTGGCCACGAAAGCCTTGTCGATCTTCAGGGCGGTCAGCGGCAGGCGGGCGATGTAGGCCAGCGAGGAATAACCCGTGCCGAAATCGTCGATGAAGACGTGCAGGCCCATGTCGCGCAGGGCGGCCACCTTGGGGATGTAGGTGCGGATGTCGCGCATCAGCACGCTTTCCGTGATCTCCACATCCAGGCAGGCACGCGCCGCCTCATCCCGCGCCAGGCGGGCCGTCATGGCATCGACGAAATCATCGCGGCTGAGCTGGATGGAGGAAACGTTGACGGCGATGCGGGGCGGGTTCAGGCCCTGGTCCCGCCAGGCCCGGAAATCCACCACCGCCTGGTCCATCACCCAGGCGCCGACCTCATGGATCAGGCCCAATTCTTCCAGCAGGGGGATGAATTCCCCCGGGCCGACCAGGCCGCCACCCGGCTCGTTCCAGCGGATCAGCGCCTCCAGCCCGGTGATGCGGCCGTCACGCAGGTCGATCTTGGGCTGGTAGTGCAGGACGAACTGGTCATGGTCCAGGGCGGTGCGCAACTGCGTCTCCCGCCGCAGTTCCTGGGTCATGTGCTTGTTCATGCCGGCGGCGTAGAACAACAGGCGCTCCCGCGTGTCCTTGGCCTTCTTCAGCGCCATCTCGGCATGGGCGTACAGGGTCTCGCCGTCCTGGGCGTCGTCGGGGAACAGGGCCGCCCCCACGCGGGCCGACAGGCGCAGTTGTTCGCCGCCCGCCTCGAACAGCGGGTCGAACACCGGCAGGATGCGCTCCCGCACCTGATGCAGCACGTCGGCGGCACTTTTCATGTCGGGCAGCATCAGGGCGAAACAGTCCGCCCCCATGCGGCCCAGGGCGTCGGTGTTGGCCGCCACCGCCGCCAGCCGGCCGGCGACCAGGCGCAGGACCTCGTCCCCGATGTCCAGGCCCAAACTGTCGTTGATGCCGCGGAAGCGTTCCAGATCCACCAGCACGACGGCCATGCGCCGTTCCTGGTGCGCCGCGTTCAGGTGCTGCGACAGGCGGTCGGTGAACAGGCGCCGGTTGGCCAAGCCCGTCAGCCCGTCATAAAAGGCCAGGTAATCCAGCCGCCGGGCGTTGTGCAGATGGTCCAGCGCGAAGGAGATGTTGCCCGCCATCTCACGCAGCAGCGCCACCTCCTGGGCATCGAACCGGTCCTTTTCCGCGGCGGACAGCACCATGACGCCGACGGCGACCCCGCCGGTCAGCAAGGGCAGCACCAGGGTGGTCAGCCCATCGATGCCGTCGCAGGCCGCCACCGGCACCAGATCCTGCAGCACGGCGGAGATCGCCTGCGCCAGGGTGTCGCCCCGGGTGGCCGCGTCGCCAGCCGTGTCCAGGCTGACGGCCACCGGCAGCAGGGCGCCCAAATCCACGCCGTTGGCCACCGCCGGCACGATGCGGCCGCTGTCCAGCAGGCCGATCCAGGCCTCGCCGAACTGGCCTTGGCCGGTGGCGATGCGGCAAGCGTCGTCAAACAGCTGGGTCTGGTCGCGCACCCGCACGATCAGGGCGTTGACGCCGCTCAGCACCGCGTGGATGCGGGTCAGGCGGGCGATACGCTCCTCCATCCGCATGCGGTCGGTGATGTCGCGGGCGATGCCCACCAGGCCGTTGTTCTCCCCGTGCTCACCGATCACGGGCGCCAGGGTGGCGGCCATCCAGCGGTCGCCATGCCGTTCCACCGCGTCCACCACCGCCCGCCCGGTGCGCATGATCATGCGCTCGCGCGCCTCGATCGGCCGGGCGCGCTCAGGCTCGATGAAATCGCGCACCCTCTGGCCCAAGGCGGCGGCCGGGTCGCGCAGGCCCAGCTGGCGCCCGGCGGCACGGTTGACGCGCAGGAAGCGGTGCTGCTTGTCCTTGAAGAAAATCGCCTCGGGCACGCTGTCCATCAGATGGCGCAGCAGCCGCTGTTCCTCCAGCAGGGCGCGGTGCAGGTCGAAATGCTGCACCGCCTTGTGCACCACCTGGCGCAGTTCCTGGGGGTTCCAGGGTTTGGTGACATAACCGAAGATCTGGCCCTTGTTGACGGCGGCCACCACCGCCTCCAGATCGGAATATCCCGTGAACAGGATGCGGGGCGCATCCGTCATGCGGCTGGCGATGCCGAGAAACTCATGCCCGTTCAGGCCGGGCATGCGCTGGTCGGAGATGATGGCCGAAATGTCGGCCTCTTCCTCCACCAGTTTCAGCGCCGCCTCGGGCGAGGTTTGCAGCAGGACGCGATACTCATCATCGAACAGGTCTTCCATGGCCGCCAGAACCTGGGGCTCATCATCAACCACGAGGATGGTTTTCGCGTCCGTGCGGTGCGGCATCGCCTATTTTTCCTCCGCCTTTCGCCCCAGGGTGACCAGACGGGTCGCGATCTCCTCGGGTTTCAGCACCGAGGTGGCGCCACCCAGCGCGATGGCCGCACCCGGCATGCCGTGGACGATGCTGCTTTCCTTGTTCTGGGCGAAGGTCATGGCCCCGGCGTCGCGCATCTCACGCAGTTCCAGGGCACCGTCCACCCCCATGCCGGACAGCAGCACGCCCACGGCGCGGGCGCCGTGCACGCGGTTGACCGACCGGAAGAAATAGGAGACGGCGGGCCGCGCGCTGTTCTCCGGCGGGCCGGCGTCCAGCTTGATGGTGCCGTCGTTCGCCAGACCCATGTGGGCGTTGTCGGGTGCCAGGTAGAAATGGCCGGGCAGCGGCACCTCACCGGCCTTGGCCACGTGCACCGGCAAGGCGGAGCCGCTGGCCAGCCAGTCGGCGAAGCCGCTGACGAAACCGGGGGAGATGTGCTGCACCGCCATCAGCGGGATGGGGAAACCCGCCGGCAGTCCCGCCAGGATGGCCTGCAGGGCGACGGGACCGCCCGTGCTGGCGCCGATGGCGATGACCGCGGGGCGCGTGCCGGACGGCATCGCCACCTCCGGCATGGGGCGGAGGACCGCCTCGGGCCGGGGCAGCTTGGCCGGGTTGACCCAGCGGCGCACCACCTTGACCTCGGCCATCAGGCGCACGGTCTGCGCCAGCTCCGCCGCCTCGATCGCCTGGCGAGGATGGCCCACGCCCACCGGACGGTGCACGAAGGCCACGGCACCGGCGTCCAGCGCGCGGAAGGTGGCGGCCACGTGGTCGCTCATCGTGCTGCTGACCACCACGATGGGGCATGGCGTCTCTTCCATGATGCGGCGGGTGGCGGCCAGGCCCCCCAGGCGCGGCATATGGATGTCCATCGTCACCACGTCGGGACGATGCCGGGCCACGGCCTCCACCGCCTGCAAACCGTCGACAGCGATCGCCACCACCTCGATGTCGGGTTCAGCCGACAGGATGGCGACCAGGTATTCACGCAACGTGGGGGAGTCTTCAGCGACGACAACCCGGATCATAAACAGTGTCCCTTAAACCAGATGACCGACGATTTGCAGCAAGTTGCCCTGGTCGAAACTGTCCTTGACCAGGTAGGCGTTGGCGCCCGCATCAATGCCCCGTTCCTTATCCTCACGCGATCCCAGCGACGTGATCAGCACCACCGGCAGGTCGGCCAGCTTCGGGTTGCCCCGCACCCGGCCCGTCAACTCGAACCCGCCCATGCGCGGCATCTCCACATCCGACACCAGCAAGTCAAAGGTGGCGTCGCTGGTCAGCGCCGTCCAGGCGTCCATTCCGTCCACCGCCGTCCGCACCTGGTAACCCGCCGCCTCAAGCAGGTTTTTGAACAGCGTGCGGGCGGTGATGCTGTCCTCCGCTATCAATATGGATTTCTTGCGCGACACGGCCACCATTGTTCGCGCGCTATTGGGCGCATGGGCCGCACCGGCCAGCAAATCCGGCACGTTCAGGATCAACGCCACCTCGCCCGTCGCCAGCACGCTGGCGCCGGTGACGTAGGGTGCGCGGGCCAGCTGGGGCCCCAGGCTTTTCATCAGCACCTCCTGCTCGTCGCGCACACGGTCGACGATGAAGGCGATGGCCTGGCCGCCGCGGCTGAGCACCGCCACGGTGTGGTGGGTGGGCGGCGTCTGGCTGGACCGGCCGGGCGGCAGGCCCAGCACGTCGGCCAGGCGCACCAGGCCCAGGGTGCGGCCGTCCAGCCGCACCGTCTCGCGGTTCTCCACCGTGGCGATGGCACCGACCGGCACCCGCGCCACCCGTTCCACCCCGCCCGTGGGCAGGATGAAGCAGGCGCGCTCCACCTCCACCAGCACGCCGCGGAAGCTGGCCAGCGTCACCGGCAGGCGGATGCGGAAGACGGTGCCCAGGCCGACGGTGGATTCCACCGCCATCTGCCCGCCCAGCCGCTCCACCTTTTCCTGCACGATGGGCAGGCCCAGGCCGCGCCCCGACACGTCGGTCAGCAGCGAACTGGTGGACAGGCCAGAACGGAAGGCCAAAGCCCGGGCGGCGTCATCGTCCAGCGCGGCGGCGTCCGCCGCCGACATCAGCCCCTGTTCGGTCGCGGCGGTGCGCAGGCCGGCCACGTCGAAACCGGCGCCGTCGTCGGAAATGGCGATCTCCGCCCGGCCGGCCTCCGTCTGCGCCACGGTGATGGCCAGGGTGCCGCGCGCCGGCTTGCCCTGGGCCTCGCGGGCGCCCGGCATCTCGATGCCGTGGGCGATGGCGTTGCGCACCAGGTGCAGCAGCGCGTCCTTCATCTCTTCCTGGATGCGACGGTCGATTTCCAGGTCGCCGCCCCGGATGATCAGATCCACGTCCTTGCCCTCGGCCCGGGCCAGGTCGCGCACCAGCGGCGCCATGGGATCCAGCAGCGCCGACACCGGCACCATCAGCACCTGCTTGGCCTCATCCAGCAGACCGTCCAGCATCTTGCCCAGGATGCGCAGATCCTGGCGGCCGGAATTGGCCAGCTGCGTCAGGCGGCCGGACAGCCAGCGCAGGGTGTCGCCCTGCTGCTTCAGCACGCGGCCGGCCGGCGTGTCGTCCAACCCTTCCAGCCGGCGCCGTCCCCGCTCGTGCGAGCGGACGCGTTCCGCCATTTCCGAGGCCAGGCCCGACAGGTCGGACACCTGGCGCCCGGCGGCCAGGCGCGCGGACACCAGTTCCTCCGCATGGCGCAGCAGCGCGTCCACCTTGGACGTGGCGATGCGCAGGGTCGGACGGCTGCCCAGGCGGGGCGTGCCCTCGGCCGGCACCTCCTCCGCCTTCTCCGTCCCCTTCTCGGCCGGGGCGGGCTCCGGCGCCGGTTCCTTGGTCGGGGCCTTGGTCTTGGGCGTGGTGGCGGTCGGCGCCGGCGGGGCGGCCACCACGGCCAGTGTCGGCTCGATCCCCACGGCATAGGCGTCCAACGCCGCCACCAGGCGGTCCTGCGCCGGGCCGGCGGCGGCACTGCCGGCCAGCAGGCCGCGCACCTGGTTGTACCCCTGGTGCAGCAGGTCCAGGCCGGCCGGGCTCAGCGCCAGCTTGCCGCCCTTCAGCGCCGCGAAGACGCTTTCCATGGCATGGCACACGTCCACGACGGCGCCCAGATTGACCGCGCGTGCCGCCCCTTTCAGGGTGTGCACCACACGGAAGATGGTTTCCACCAGCTCCTGCACGCGGTCAGGCGGCGGCGCCTGATCCAGGGCTAGCAGTCCGGCGGCGATGGCGGAGAGGTGTTCCTCCGCCTCCACCTCGAACATCGCCAGCAACCGCTTCAGCAGCTGATCGTCCGACTGGCTCATGCCACCGTCCTCAGGCCTGGTACTGGCCGGTGATGACCTTTAGCTTGTGCCCCAGTTCGTTCAGGTTCTGGGCGGCGGTTTCCGCCTGCTTGGTGGCGTTCATGTTCTGCATGCTGGCCTGCTTGATGTTCTCCATGGCCAGCGCCACCTGGTCGATGCCCACCTGCTGCTGCTGGTTGGAGGCGGCGATCTGGGTGGCGGCCTGCGTCGCTACGGCGATGCTCTGCGCCAGGCGGTCGATGGCCTCGCCGGCGGCGACCGATTGCTTCACGCCGGCATCCACCGCCTTGCTGCCCTGCTCAGCGGCCAGCACGGCCGTGGCCGTGGCCTTCTGGATGTCGCCCAGGATGGAGCGCACCTGGGTGGTGGCCTGCTTGGACTGTTCAGCCAGGCTGCGCACCTCCTGCGCCACCACGACGAAACCCTTGCCCTGTTCGCCGGCGCGTGCCGCCTCGATGGCGGCGTTGACGGCCAGCAGGTTGGACTGTTCGGCCAGGTCGTTGACCGTGGCCACGATCTCACCGATCGCCTGGCTCTGCTCGCTCAGCTGCATCACCGCCTCGGCGATGGCGCCGATCTGCTCGCGCACCTTGCCGATGCCCTCGATGGACTGTTCCACCGCCTGCTTGCCGTTCTGGGAGATCTGCGCGGTGCTCTGCGCCGTCTGCGAGACGTAGAGGGCCTTCTCGCTGGACACCTGCGAGGTCTTCTTCACCTCTTCCATCGTGGCGCTGGTCTGGGCCAGGGCGGTGGCCGTCTCGGCGGCGCTGGCCGCCACCTGGGCAGTGATGGTGACGATCTGGCTGCTAGCCGTGCCCAGCACGTTGGTGCCCTCGCGCAGGTCGCGCACCAGGGTGCGCAGGTTGCCCGTCATGGCGTGGAAGGTGCGGGTCAGGATGCCCACTTCGTCCGCGCGGTCCGTCGCATCGCCGGTGGCGACCACCGTCAGGTCGCCGGCGCCGATGCGTTCGGCGGTGGTGGTGATGGTGCGCAGCGGTGTCGCGATGTTGCGGGCCAGGAACACGCCGGAGATCATGACGAAGGCCGCGGCGACGACCGCCCCGCCGGCGATGACCCACACGGTGTTCTCGGCACTGGCCGCCGCCGCCGTCTCACGCACGCGCAGCAATTCCGCCTCACCCGCCTGCATGGTGGCGACGATGCGGCGGATGTCATCCATCGACTGCTTGCCCCGGTCGGTCAGCACGACGGTACGGGCCTGTTCAAAGCCCTGGGTGCGGCGCAGGTCTATGGTTTCCTTCAGTTCCGCCGCCTTTTCCTTCACCGGCGTGCGCAGCCGTTCCAGGTTCTGCTGCTGCACCGGGTTGTCCAGGGTCAGGGTCGCCACCGTCTGCATGGCCTTTTCCATGGTGTCCAGGCCCTGGCGATAGGGTTCCAGATAGCGGTCCTCACCGGTGATGAGATAGCCGCGCTGGCCCGTTTCCATGTCCTGGGCGGACGACAGCAGGGACAGCAGGCGGGCCTGCACCTCATAGGAATGGGAGCGCAGCGTGGTGGTTTCGGTCAGCTGGCGGATGTTGCCGTAAGAGGTGGCGGCCACCACCAGGAGAATGAACAGGACGCTGCACAGGCAGATCCAGATTTTCATTCCGACAGAATACTTCATGACCGGCGCTCCCGAGGGGCTGTGCGTGGACGGTGGAATTTGACAGGGCGGGTGGAAGGACGCGTCGGCCCTAGCGGGCCGCCGTCCCCCCTTCAATGACAAGGTCCGGATCGGCCAGCAGGCGCCGGGCGTCCAGAAGGGCGAGATGGGGCGGCACGATGCCGGTGAGGTAATGGCGCTGGCGCCCGGTGATGACGCTGGGTGGCGCCTGCACCGCGGCGCGCGACACCTGGGTGACGCCGATGATGCTGGTGACCAGCAGGCCGACGGCGCCATCGACATGGCCCTGCGCCTGGCCCTGGCCCAGCACGATCACGCGCCGGAGGTCGCCGGGCGTCACGTTGGGCAGATCCAGCAGGCGTCCCAGATCGATCAGGGGCAACACCTGGCCGCGCACGGTGGTTAGCCCGGCGATGAAGGACGGCGTCTTGGGCACGATGGTCAGGCCGGCCAGGGGCAGCACCTCGCCCACCGAGGCCGTCTCAAAGCCGTACCGTTCCTCACCCACCGTGAATTCCATGACCTCCAGCCCATCGGTCAGCAGGGCATCGGCCGGCGGCTTGGCCAGTTCCACGCTGCGGCGGTGCAGGATGCGGCGGGTGGTTTCCTCATCTGGCACCCAGCCCCGGTCCAGGCTGGCCTGCCAGCCGGCAAGGCGGCGGTGGATGCTTTCCCAATCGACAGCCTGTTGGTCGGGCATGGCTTGGTCTGACATGGCTTAGGCCTCTCCCCCCAGAACCTGGCCCAGGGCGGCATGGGCATGCGCCGCCACGTCCAGCAGACGCCCCACCGTCATACCCTCCACATCGGGCAGGATTTCCTCGGGCGGGCGCCCTTGCAGCAGGCCCATGACGTTGCGGTAATGCTTGCGGGCATCGCGGTCGCGCCCTTCGCTGTGCGCCAGGTTGGCCATGGCCAGGTGGGTGGCGATGGATTGCGGCGCCAGGAACAGGGCGCGTTGCAGGGACGCGGCCGCTGCGGCGTTGTTGCCCCGTTCCTGCTGGATCATGGCCAGCAGGTGGTGGGCCTCGGCACTCAGCCGGTTATGGTCCAGTGAGCCCTGGCACCAGTGCGCTGCCTCCGCCAGGTAACCCTGGTTGGCGTAGCTGCGCGCCAGCAGCAGCATGGCGGGCTCATCCCCCGGGGCGCCGGCCAGCCGGGCCTCCAGCGCTTCCACCGCCTCGGCATAGCGGCCCTGGTCGTACAGGGCGCGGCAGCGCTCCAGCGCCGGCGTTTCCCGGGGCTTGACCTGGGCGGGCGGTTGAGGCGCGGACGGCATCGGCGCCAAGGGATGAAGCACTGGCCTGGGCTCGATCGTGGTCGGCGGCACGAAGGCCGGCGACGCCGGCAGCGTCAGCGGGAAGGGCGGCGGCTGGGGTGCCAGCTTGCGATAGACGGTGGCGCCCTCGAACGGCACGAAGGTCAGCGGCGCGAACATGGGCGGCGCGCCGTCCACCGAACTGGGCAGCAGCCAGCCACCGTCGATCAGCGACCGCGCCAGGCGGCGCACCACCTTGTTCGCCTGCTCCGCGTTGAAATACATCAGCACGTTGCGGCAGAGGATGATGTCCATGGCGTTGGTGTTGCTTTCCAACGCCGGATAGGGGTCGTCCACCAGGTTGTGATAGGCGAAGGTCACCATGCGGGCGATGTGCGGGCTGATGCGAAACCGCCCGCCCGGCAGCGCCGTGAAATAACGCGCCCGCATGGCGGGATCGACGCCCCGGAACGACCATTCGCCGTAGACGCCCTCGGCCGCGCGGCGCAGGAAACGGGGGTTCACGTCGGTGGCCAACACCGTGATGGTCCAGTCGGCGCGGTCGGGCAGCAGGCTGTCCAGCAGCATGGCCAGGCTGTATGCCTCTTCGCCTGTACAGCAGGCCGCACTCCACAGCCGCAGGGACTTGACCTCATTGCGGCGAGCGTTGATCAGGTCCGGCAGGATGCGCTGGCCCAGCGCCTCGAAACTCTTGGGCTCGCGGAAGAAATAGGTCTCGCCCACCGTCAGGTGGCCGGCCAAGGCCTCCAGCTGCAAACGGTCGGGGCCGGTGGTCAGCCAGTGCTGCACGGCGGCCCGGGTGCTGGAATAGCCCTGCTCCACCGCCGCGCGCTCCAGCCCGCGTTCCATGTCGGTCCAGCGGTCTTCCGGGAAATAAAGGCCGATGCGGTCGCTCAACCGCTCCGACATGGCTGCCAGCAGGATGTCAGGCAAGGTGCGTTCCATGCACCCCTCCGTCCGCGCCCCCGGTGTCGGCGGCGCTGGTGTGGCCGGGCCTCGCGCGGGCCTGTTCCGCCAGCGCCGCGGCCAATTGGTCCTCTTCCTCCATCGTCAGGAAACGATCCAAATCATGGATCAGCAGCAGGCCGTCCTCCAACCGCACCACGCCGGCGATGGCGTCATCCACCCCGGGCACGACACCGTTCGCCGCCACCCAATCGACCGGCGCCCCGGCCACGGTGCCCACCACCGTGTCGACCAGCAACACCACGGTGCGGTAGGGGCCGCGCGCCACGATCATGTGGTCGGTCACCGCCGGCGGCCGCGACGCGATGCCGAAGCGGCGGCGGATATCCATCACCGGCACCACCTGGCCCTGCAGGTTGATGACACCCAGCACCAGGCCCGGCGCGCCCGGCAGGGCCGTCACGGCGACGGCGCGCACCGCGCGCTCCACCATCGCCAGCGGCAGGCCGAAGGCGCGGCCGTCCAGGTCGAAGCGCAACAGGAAGGAGGTCGCCGCCTGGCCGGTGGTGGCGAAACCGCGTTCAGGCATTGGCCGTCCCCTTTTCGGGCCCGACCAAGCCGACGGTGGCCGCCGCGTGCAACAGCTTTTCCAGATCCACCGGCTTGCTGAGGAAGACATCCAGGCCCACGGCACGGCAGCGCTCCCGCTCCTCCGCCGTCACGCCGGCGGTCAGCACCACCAGCGGCGGCAGGGGCCGGTCC
Source organism: Azospirillaceae bacterium (assembly GCA_028283825.1). Classification (NCBI taxonomy): domain Bacteria; kingdom Pseudomonadati; phylum Pseudomonadota; class Alphaproteobacteria; order Rhodospirillales; family Azospirillaceae; species Azospirillaceae bacterium. The sequence continues at coordinate 1,946,567 of JAPWJW010000001.1, forward strand.
GGCGTCCGGGCCAGGGCACGGATTTGCACCGTGGCCTCCAGCCCGCCCATGATGGGCATGTGCATGTCCATGAACACCAGGTCGTAGGTGCCCCGGTCCACCGCCTGCACGGCGGCCGCGCCATTGTCCACGATCTCCACCTCATGGCCGACACCGCGCAGGATGGTCGAAACCAGGATCTGGGTGGAGCGGTCATCCTCCACCAGCAGGATGCGGCGGCCCTTGGGCTTCTCATCCTTGCCGGTGGCGGCGGCGGCGGGCGGCGCCGGCGGCTGGGCCACGGCCTCCGGCGCCGGTGCCGCCAGCGGCACCTCGAACCAGAAGCGGCTGCCCTCGCCAGCCACGCTGTCCACGCCGATCTGGCCGTCCATGCGCTCCACCAGGCGGCGGCAGATGGCCAGGCCCAGGCCGGTGCCGCCGAAGCGGCGGGCCGTGGTCTCGTCCACCTGGGCGAATTCCTCGAACAGGTGGGACAGCCGTTCCGGCGGAATGCCGATGCCCGTGTCCTTGACCGACACGCGCAGCCGCGCCGGCCCGCCGTCAGGCAGCACCTCCACCGTCACGGCGATGCTGCCGGCGGCGGTGAACTTCACGGCGTTGGTCAGCAGGTTCAGCACCACCTGGCGCAGGCGGGTCGGGTCACCCATGATCCGGGGCGGCAGGGCGCTGGCCACGGCGGAGGTCAGGGCCAGGCCCTTGCCCACGGCCGACGGCCGCACCAGGGCCACGCAATCGTCGATGACCGCGCGGAAATCCAGCGCCAGGGTTTCCAGCGACAGGCGTCCGGCCTCGATCTTCGACAAGTCCAGGATATCGTCCAGCAGGCCCAGCAGGGTACGGCCCGCCTCCGCCTGCAAAGTCAGCAGGCGGTGCCATTCCCCGGGGCTGACCCCGCCGCGCAGCAGCAGTTCGGAAAAACCGATGACGCCGGTCAGCGGCGTGCGCAGTTCATGCGCCACGGTGGCGAGGTAACGGGACTTGGCCTCATTGGCCATGTCGGCCGCCTTGCGCGCCGCCATCAGGTCGCGGGCCGTGGCCGCCAGGTCCTCCGTCCGCTCCTCCACCCGGCGCTCCAGCGTGGCGTGCGCCTCGCTCAGCGCCTGTTCCGCCTCCTTGGCGGCGGTGATGTCGCGGGCGATGGTGACCAAGCCGCCGACATTGCCATCCTCCCCCTTGAAGGCCGAGCGCATGACGGAATACCAGCGCGGCCCTTCCGACAGGGTGCCGTCGCTGGCGGGCTCCGACTCATGGCGCTGGTCGGTCAGGGTGATGCCGGCGTCCAGCGCCAAGGTATCCGCCGCCTGACGCGCGTCGGCCGCCTGGGCCTGCAATTCCTCATCCGTGCGCCCGATCAGGTCCGCCGGGTCGGCCACGCCGATGGCCTGGGCATGGGCCCAATTGCTGCGCAGATAGCGCAGGTTCTGGTCCTTGAAGGAAATGGCGTCGGGCACGCTGTCCATCAGGTGCGACAGCAGCCGCCGCTCCTCCGCCAGGGCGCGGCGGACGGCGCAATGCTCCGCCGCCTCGCGGATCAGGCGGCGCAGCTTGTCCGGCGTCCACGGCTTGGGCAGGTAGCCGTAGATCTGGCCGGCGTTGATGGCAGCACCCAAGGCGTCGATGTCGGTGTAGCCGGTGATCAGCACCCGCGTCGCGTCCGACAGCTCACGCGCCCAGCGCAGGAACTCATGCCCCGCCAGCTCCGGCATGCGCTGGTCGGAGATGATGACCAGGGGGGCGACGTCGCCCTCCAGCATGGCGCGGGCCTTGAGGGGCGAGGTGCTGGTGAGGACGTTGAATTCATCCTCCAGCGCATCGGCCACGGCCATCAGCACTTCCGGTTCGTCATCCACCACCATGACGGTGGGCAGTTCCCGGTCGCTCATCAGGCGCTCCTCGGCAACGACTGATCGACATGCCGGGTGGGCGTGGCGGCGCCGGCGGCACCGGCCGCCGTCCCGTCCAAGGGTATCTCGATCACCACCTCTGTACCCCGCCCCTCTTCACTGTTGAATTCCAACCGCCCCCGGTGACGCTGGATGATGCTATAGGAAATCGAAAGGCCAAGGCCAGTCCCGGAACCGACCGGCTTGGTGGTGAAGAAGGGTTCGCAGATGCGGTCGCGAATGGCCGCCGGGATGCCGTGGCCGGTATCGCGCACGACCAGGCGGAACATGGCGCCGTTCCGCCCCGTTTCCAGGGTGATCGTGCCCTCGCCCGCGATGGCATCGATGGCGTTGCCGACGACGTTGATCAGCACCTGGTTCAGCGGCCCCGGCTGGCAGGTGATGCGCTTGGGGCCCTCATACCGCCGTTCCACCGTGATTCGGCTGGACAGCTTGTGGTGCAGCAGGGTCAGCACCGACTCCAGGCTATCCTCGATATCCACCTCCTTCACCTCCGCCTCGTCGAGGCGGGAGAAGGTGCGCAGCTTCACCACCAGGTTTTCCACCCGGTCGATGCCGCCACGGATGGCGTCCAGGCGCTGGCGCAGCTTTTCCAGGTCGCGGGCGCCCCTTTCCGACAGATGCCCCTCGATCTCCGGCGTCAGGTTCTCCACGCAGCGCGACACGGTGCCCAGATGGTTGCCGACGAAGGCCAGCGGGTTGTTCAGTTCATGCGCGATGCCGGCGACCAGCGCGCCCAATGAGGCCATCTTGGCCGCCTGCACCAGTTGCGACTGGGTGTCCTGCAACTCGCCGTAGGCCGCCGCCAGCTCGGCATGGGACCGTTCCAGCGCCTCCGCCATGGCGGCGCGTTCCTGGGCGACGCGGCGTTCGTCGCGCGTGCGTTCCAGTTCCACCTCCTTGTCGCGGAACTCGCTGGTGATGCGCAGGTTTTCCTCGTGCAGGAACTTGCGGCGCAGCAAGGCGCGGATGCGGGCCTTCAGGATTTCGCTCTCGCTGCCCTTGCCCACGAAGTCGTCGGCGCCGGCCTCCAGCCCGCGCATCATGTCTTCCTTGCTGTCGCGGGACGTCAGGATGATGATCTGGAAAAGGCGGTCATGCTGGCGGCGGATGACGTCCAGCTTCTGGCACAGCTCCGTCCCGCTCATCACCGGCATCACCAGGTCGACCACAACGCAGTCGAACTTCTCCTCCGTGATGAGATCCAGCACCTCCTGCCCGCTGGAGACGGCCACCACCTCGTGCCCGTCCTCCTGCAACTGGGCGGTGATGAAGAACAGATAGGTCGGGCTGTCGTCCACCACCAGCAGGCGGCTTTGCCGGAAGGGCGTGGGGCTCATCTTCCCCACCGCCGGCGCCTGGGCCTGGCGCAGCAGTGCCGCCACCCGGCTCAGCAGGATGTCGGTGTCGGCGGACTTGGGCACATAGGCGTCGGCGCCGCTGTCATAGCCCTGGCGTTCCCGGTCGGCCGCGTGGCTGTCGGTCAGCATCAGCACGGGCAGGCCGCGCGTGCGCATGTCCATGCGGACCCGGCGCACGAATTCGTCGCCGTTCATGCGCGGCAGGTGGAAGTCCACCATCACCAGGTCCGGCAGGTCGCCGCCCAACTGGTCCAATGCGCTTTCCGCGTCACCACAGACGGTGACGCCCCAGCCCTGCCGCTCCAGCCGCATCTGCAATTGCAGGGCCTGGGTGGGGGAATCCTCGATCACCAGGATGTGGTGCGTGGCCCCGTCAGTCATCCGCCGGCCCACCCCTGCATGTGGCCCCGGCATTGCGATCCAATTCCATCACGTCGCCCCTGGGCCCCAAGCGTTCCAACCGCCAACCGTACGGTCGCGCGGCAAAGTGCCGATTTCGCGGCCGGATTTCTACTGTTCCCTGAAACTCGCCCGAAACCCGAGGGGAACCGTGCCCCTCGCGGGCGGGGCTGTCGACAGGCGCGTCATAGGTACCCCCTGCGAAGGAAAAAACCACCGGCGCCGGCGGGCCTTCCCGGCGGACCTTCACGGGCGACAGCCATCATCTGCCAAACTAACGCCATGAAATTACTGTTATCTTTTTGCCGGCGCATAATAAACGCTAACCCACGGTTCCCCGCGTGTCCATTCGCATATATCCCCGCCAGGGTGCAAAAACCCCATTCATGGCAGTCACTTAGCGGTCAGTCCTACCTCTTTTTGTCCACTTGACCTGCCCGCGGCCGATGCACGCCCTATGCCGAATACGCTTTTGGCGAAACGGTCCCCCGCGCAATTGCGCCGTCCCCACCCCATATGGGACGGTGGACGCCCATCAGGCCGTCCCCCAACCTCCAAGGACTCCGCAAGCCCCATGACCACCGCCGTTTCCCCGCAGATCAGCGACGCCCCCGTGCTGGACAACCCTCTGCTGGACATGGGCCCCCTGCCCGCCTTCGACGCGGTGAAGCCCGAGCATGTGGCCCCGGCGCTGGAGGCCGCCATCGCGCGCCATGACGCCGTCGTCCAGGCCGTCGTCCACGGCACAGACCGCGGCTTCGCCGCCGTCTGCCTGGCGATGGAAGAGGCGGAGGCCGACCTGTCGGACCTGTGGCAGACCGTCAGCCACCTACACAGCGTGGCCGACACCAAGGACCTGCGCGCCGCCCACGCCACGGCGCAGGAACGGCTGATCACCTATTCATCGGCCGTGGCGCAGAACGCGGAACTCTACGCCGCCTACGCCGCCGTGGATCTGGGCGCGCTGGGCCCGACGGAGCGGCGCCTGGTGGAATTGAGCCTGCGCAACTTCAAGCTAGGCGGCGTGGCCCTGCCCCAGGAACAGCGCGAGCGCTTCGCCGCCGTGCAGGTGGAACTGGGCCGGTTGCAGACCGCCTACGGCAGCGCCGTGCTGGACGCGACCGAGGCCTGGATCGAACACATCACCGATGAGGCGACGTTGGCCGGGGTGCCGGCGGCCGACAAGGCCATGCTGGCCAGCCTGGCGGCGGCCCGCGGGCTGGAGGGCTGGGTCGTCACCCTGCACCACCCTTCCGTCCGCGCCATCCTAACCTACGCCGACAACCGCGACCTGCGGTATCGCGTCTACCGCGCCTTCGGCACCCGCGCGTCTGAGCAGGGCGTGAACCCCGAGACCTTGGACAACAGCGACCGCATGGGCGCGATCATGGCCCTGCGGCGTGAGGCGGCGGCCCTGCTGGACTTCGCCAACCCGGTGGACCTGTCGCTGGCCACCAAGATGGCCCGCAGCGGGACGGAGGTGGTGGACTTCCTGCGCGACCTGGCCCAACGCGCCCGCCCGCCGGCGGAGGCCGACCGCGCGCAGTTGCAGGCCTTCGCCAAGGAGACGCTGGGCCTGGACGCGCTGGAGCCGTGGGACAGTGGTTATGTCGCGGAAAAACTGCGCCAGGCCCTGCACAACATCGACGACCAGAAGGTGAAGGCCTACTTCCCCCTGCCCCGGGTGATGGATGGCCTGCTGGCCCTGCTGCACGATGTGTTCGGCATCACCCTGACCCTGGATGAGAGCGCCCGCGTCTGGCACCCGGACGTGCGGTATTACACCCTGTCGCGCGACGGCGTGCCCTTCGCCGGCCTGTTCATGGACCTGTACGCCCGCACCGGCAAGAAGGGCGGCGCCTGGATGGCCGTGTGCCGCACCCGCCTGCGCCGCGACGGCGCGACACAGCTGCCGGTCGCCTACCTCAACTGCAACTTCGCCCCGCCCGCTGCCGGCAAGCCCAGCCAGCTCAGCCACGGCGACGTGCTGACCCTGCTGCATGAGATGGGACATTGCCTGCACCATGTGCTGAGCGAGGTCGACTACCCCTCCATCAGCGGTGTCACGGGGTTCGAGTGGGATGCGGTGGAACTGCCCAGCCAGTTGCTGGAGAATTTCGCCTGGAACCGGGACATCCTGCGCTCCATGTCCGGCCATGTGGACACGGGCGAGCCGCTGCCGGACGCGCTGTTCGACGCCATGCTGGGCGCCCAGCGTTTCCAGGCGGCCTTGGCCCTGCTGCGGCAGGTGGAGTTCGCCCTGTTCGACCTGCAGATGCACCTGGACGCGGGCATCAACGACGCCGCCACCATCCAGGCCCTGCTGGACCGGGTGCGCGGTGAGGTGGCGGTGATGATCCCACCCGCCTGGCACCGCTTCGCCCACGCCTTCACCCACATCTTCGCCGGCGGCTACGCGGCGGGGTACTACAGCTATCTGTGGGCGGAGCGCCTGTCGCTGGACGGCTTCAGCAAGTTCCTGGAGGACGATATGGCCCGGGCGGGCGAAGCCTTCCGCGCCCAGGTCCTGGCCGTGGGATCGTCCCGCCCGGCGCTGGACAGCTACATCGCCTTCCGTGGGCGCGAGCCGGAGAACGACGCCCTGCTGAAGCGATACGGCCTGGCGGCTTAGTTTTCGTTCGCCCTCAGGCGGCGGGCGGCCCCATCCGGGGCCTTGCCTGTCCTCGCTTTCCAGTCCGCCTCCAGCTCCCCGGAAAGCTCAGGCGCCCGCAGTCGCGGGCTACCAGGCCTGCGGCCTGGCTTTCCTCATCAGAAAACGTGGCTGGCCAGCAGCACCAGGGCCAGGCCGGCCACGGAGATGATGGTTTCCAGCACCGACCAGGTCTTCAGCGTGCCGATGGTGGACGTGCCCAGATAGTTCTTCACCAGCCAGAAGCCCGGGTCGTTGACGTGGGAGAAGAAGACCGACCCGGCCCCCACCGCCAGCACCAGGTACTCCGGCGCCACCCCGGCGGCAGGGGCCACGCCGGCCAGGGCGCCGGAGGCGGTGATGGTGGCCACGGTGGCGGAGCCGGTGGCCAGCCGGATCATCACGGCGATGCCCCAGGCCAACAGGATGGGGGAAACCGCCCCGGCCTCCGCGAAGCGGGCCAGGGTATCGGCCAGCCCCGCCTCCACCAGCACCTCCTTGAAGGCGCCGCCGGCGGCGATGCTGAGCAGGATGGCGCCGGCCGGCGCCATGGCCTCATGCCACAGGCCGGTCCAATCCACGCCCGGCCGCCGGAAGAAGACCGCCAGTGCTGCCAGATTGGCCACCAGCAGGGCCGGCACCGGCGCCCCCAGCAGGGCCAGGACCGGCCCGCCGCCGCCCCGCAGGTCGGCCAGCGCCTTGGCGGCGATCAGCACGACGGGCAGCAGGACGATGCCCAGGGCCGGCCAGGGCGACGGCAGCGGGCCTGACGGCGGCGCGGGATCGTCAACCTCCTCCACATCCACATGCTGGGCGATGAAGCGGGCGAACAGGGGCCCGGCCAGCACCGCGACGGGCAGGCCGATCACCACGCCCAGCAGCAGGGTGTGCCCCACGGCGGCCCCCATCTGCTCCACCGCGATCATGGGGCCCGGGTGGGGCGGCACCAGGGCGTGCAAGGTCGACAATCCGGCCAGCGCCGGCAGCATCAAAGCCAGACGTCCGCGCCGCTCCATCGCCGGCAATGCTGCGATGATGGGCAGCAGCAGGACGACGCCAGTCTCGAAGAACAGCGGCAGGCCCAGGACCAGGGCGGCCAGCAGGCAGCCCCAGGGGCGCCAACGCGGCCCCACCGCACCCACCGTGGCGGCGGCCAGCGACGCGGCCGCACCCGACACCTTCAGCATGACGCCCAGCGTCAGGCCTAAGGCCACCACCAGGCCGGCGCCGCCCATGATGTCGCCGAAGCCCTTCTGCACCGCGCCCAGGGTGTGGGCCGCGTCCATCCCCCGGGCGGTGGCCAACACCAGCGCCGCGCACAACAGGGCCAGGAAGGGGTGCAGGCGCAACCGGACGATCAGCACGACGGCCAGGGCGATGCTGCCCCCGGCGGCCAGGACCAGCCATAAATCCGCGCTCAAGGCCGAATCCCCGCGCGGTCAGAAGCCACGCGCACGCACGTCGTCATCCAGGAAAACCTTCAGGCCGTTTCATTCCCGATCCAAAGGTTCCCTGTCCGAAAAGGCTTTGTCCAGCCACCAACGCCGATCACAACGGCGCCAGCAGCCAATGCAGGCTGAACAGATTGTCCGGGTCGATCCACACCTGGGTGGGCTCGAACCCGGCCGCGCGGGCCATGTTCTGGAAGGTGGCGGGTGCCAGCTTGTAGGAATCCTCGATGTGGATGTGCTCGCCCGCGCGGAAGTCGAAGAAGCGGCCGGCCACGGCGGCACGCTGGTCGCGCCGGCTGACCAGGAAGATCTCGATCTTGGACTGGTGGTGGTTGAAACGGGCGTGGTGGCGGAAGCCGGACAAATCGAAGGTGCCGGCCAGTTCGCGGTTGATGCGCGCCAGGATGTTCAGGGAAAAGGCGGCGGTGACGCCCTGGCTGTCGTTGTAGGCGGCCTCCACCACGTCGATGTCCTTGGGGATGTCCACGCCCACCAGCATGGCGCCGCCCGGCAGCATGTTGGCGCAGCGCGCCAGGAAGGCGGTGGCCGCCACCGGCGTCAGGTTGCCGATGGTGGAGCCGGGGAAGAAGCCGATGCGCCGCCGGCCCTCGCCCGGCAGGGCCAGGGTCTGCTGGGTATAGTCGCCGCAGACGGCCGTGATCTCCACCGCCGGCATGTCGATGGCCAGGGCCGCCGCCTCGCGGATCAGCTGGTCGCGGGAGATGTCGATGGAGACATAGGCGGTCGGATTGTCCAGCGCCGACAGCAGCAGGCGGCTTTTGCGACCGTCGCCGGTGCCGAACTCCACCACCTGCGCCCCAGGGCCCGCCAGCGCCGCGATCTCCGGCCCGAAGCGTTCCAGCATGCCCAGTTCGGTGCGGGTAGGATAATATTCCGGCAGGTCGCATATGCGTTCGAACAGTTCCGCACCGCAGGAATCATACAAATATTTGCAGGGGATGCGCCGTATGGGCTGGGCCAGGCCGGCCAGCACATCCTCCCGGAAACTGGAAGTCGCCGGCTCATAGTCCAGGAAACTCACCCGTTCCGTCGTTTCCATCACCGTCATGGCGTCCTCGCGAGTCGAATGCCTGAGAATTGCCAGCGCGCGGCCGGCGGGAAGAAATTGCGGTAGGTCTTGCGGACATGGCCCGCCGGGGTGGCGCGCGATCCGCCGCGCAGCACCATCTGGCCGCTCATGAACTTGCCGTTGTATTCGCCGATGGCCCCCTCCGGCGGACGGTATCCCGGGTAGCCGAGATAGGCGCTGGCCGTCCATTCCCAGACGTCGCCATAGAAACCCCCGACCTTGCGGGGATGGAAACTGCGATCGGCGCCGCCCGGTTCCGCCCCCGGTGCCAGGTCCGGCTCTCCCGCCGCGATTTCCCATTCCTGTTCCGTCGGCAGGCGGGCGCCCGGCCAGCGGTCCTCCGCCCAGCGGGCATAGGCGTCGGCCTCATACTGGCTGACGTGGCAGACGGGATCGTGGGGATCGACGGCGCGCACGCCGTGCAGGGTCTTCACCTGCCAGGCGCCTTCCTCCCCCTGGTCCCAGTACAGCGGCGCCCGCCAGCCGTTGGCCCGCACCGCGGCCCAGCCGTCGGACAGCCACAGCTCGGGCCGGCGATAGCCGCCGTCCTCCATGAACGCCAGGTAGTCGCCATTGGTGACCACCCGTTCCGCGATCTCGAACCCGTCCAGCCAGACCTTGTGGCGCGGGCCCTCGTTGTCGAAGGTGAAGCCCGGCCCCGCATCCACCCCAACGGCGTACAGTCCCGCCGGCACGGCGCGCCACGTAAGGTCGATGGGCGCCGAGGGTCCGGAGGGCGGGGGGAAGACGGCGGACGGGAACGGGTGCAGCAGCAGCGCGTGCTTGATATCGGTGATGATCAGTTCCTGGTGCTGCTGCTCATGCTGCAGGCCCAGTTCCAGCAAGGCGGATGTCGCGGCGTCCGGCGGGGTCCGCGCCAGCCAGTCCGCCATCGCGCCATCGACATGCGCGCGATAGTCCAGAACCTGCGCCACCGTGGGCCGGGACAGCAGCCCGCGCGCGGCGCGCGGCCAGCGCTCCCCCACGCCCTCGTAATAGGAGTTGAACAGGTAGCGGAAATGGGGATCGAAGGACTGATAGCCCGGCGCCAAAGGCGCCAGCAGGAAGGTCTCGAAGAACCAGGTGGTGTGCGCCAGATGCCACTTGGTGGGGCTGGCGTCCGGCATGGACTGCAGCGTCTGGTCCTCCGCCCCCAAGCCTGCGATCCGGGCCAGCGTTTCGGCGCGGACAGCGTGATACTGCCCGGCGGCATCGACCAGCCGTGGATGGGGAACGGTGGGTGAAGCCAAGGGGGTCGCGACGGAAACCGGCAAGGGAGATCACCCGTCCAATAGGCCAAGGACATATCCGGCCCGGACCCACGCGGGTGAGCGCGGATTCGGGCCGGATACCAAAGAGATGCGTCACCGAAGCATCAGGTCAACACCCCGTATTGTCGGAATCGGACCTTATGTGATGTGCCGTGCATCACCTTAGCGGCTGCACAGGCGCGCCAGAATGAAGCCGGCGGCACCGGCGACCGCGATGGCGGTCAGGGGCCGGGCGGCCACCCGGGTGCTGACCTCCTGGACGGCCAGGTCGCCCTTGGCCCTGGCCACGCCCGCGGCGGCGTACGCCCCTTCGCGCACGGCGTCATAGGCGTTGCGGCCGGCGGCGCGTGCCGCAGACAGGGAATCCGCCGCGATATCCGAGGCCTTGCCGGTGACGTCGTCGATGCTGATGCTAGCCATGGTCTGGATCTCCTTCGATCTCCAAGAGTTAGGGGATGGTCTAAAACCGCCGGGAACGACGGTTTGTTCCACCGCCCGTGAGAATTCCGTGTCGAATTGGTGGGATTAGCCGACCTTGGCCGGCCCGGCGGCCCGCCGCAGCCCTTCCAGCGCCGACAGGGCGTCGCAGACCGCCTTCATCTGTTCGGCCGTCTGGCCCGGCAGGGCGCCGGTCATGCTTTCCTCCGACGCCACCATCAGCAACTGAAGGTCGTGTTCCCAGTGCTGCAGCAGCTGGATCTTCTGATCCCGCGTGAACTGGTCGGAAACGACGATGTCGTGGGGGCGTGCGAAATGGCTGGAAACGTCGCCCAGCAGGCGACCGATGTCGTGACTGGCCATCATATCCTCCGTCAACCGGTCCCTCGCCCGCCACGCCGGTTGAAGGGGCGCGGCGGGCAGGGATCATTGAGGATCATCCAGGCATGATCGGACGGCCGCGTCAGGCCCTGCCCGTCAATACCAGGATGAGAACGACGATCAGCACCAGGCCCAGCAGGCCGCTGGGACCGTACCCCCAGCCGCCGCTGTAGGGCCAGCTGGGCAGGGCGCCGACCAGAAGCAAAATCAACACAACCAATAAAATGGTACCGAGCATTTGAGCCTCCCTTGAGGTTGGGCATTGAGGATTGACTGTCCGATCCCCAACCGGAGGGCGCCGGAATTGTTCCGTGGTAGCCCGTTCCCCTGCCCTAGGACTTTGGGCCGACTTCCCATGCCGCCCCTCGGACGGAAGACGGTCGGCCCAAAAGACGGGAACAAAGGCGATCAGGGGCGGATTTATTCGGCAACTCACGCCATCAAGGCGCCCCAATCAGCCCCCCCTCCAGCCCGCCCCATGCCCATGGGACCCGCCCCGGGAAAGGGCGGACACGGTGTCAGGCGCCAACTGAGGGAGATCGTCATGCAGGTGGTACTCTGCATCGGCCTGGGCATCGTCATCGGCCTGGTTTGCGGCCGTATCGTCAATGGCCGTCCCGGCCTGTTCACGGTGGAGGCGCTGCTGGGCGCCATCGGCGCCGTCATGGGCGCCTTCCTCTTCGGGGGTCTGGGCATACCGGCCAGCGCCCCCGTCCTGTTCCACACCCTGCTGTTCGCCGCCTTCGGCGCGGTGGCCGCCATGACCACCCTGTACGCCATCCTGATCGGCGTCTATTGGGTCAGCACCTTGCTGCACGACTACGACCGCGCCATGCCGGACGACCTGATCGAGCCGCCCAAGCCGCTGATCATCGGCCAGTGTAGGGCCCCGCTTCCCCCCGCCCCGGCCGCCACCGTGACCACGCCCCTGGGCGGTGCCATGGGCGCCCCTGTCGCGGCCCGCCAGATGGAAACCACCATCGGCATCTGATCCACGGCCTTCGATCAAGGAGAATTCCCATGCCCGCCAAGTCGCAAGCCCAGCAAAAGGCCGCCGGCGCCGCCCTGGCCGCCAAGCGCGGCGATATCAAGAAAAGCGCGTTGAAAGGCGCGTCCAAATCCATGGAGAAATCCATGACCGAGAAGGAACTGCACGACATGGCCGCGACCAAGCGCAAGGGCAAGCCCGGGCACGTCGGCGCCAGCCACCACTGATCCCAGTTCCCATTGATCATCATCAATTCGATGCGCAGGGCCGGGCATAGTCCCGGCCCTGCGCGTGTCTGCCTCTTGCCCTGGGCCCGCGCGGCGGTATAGTTCGCCCCCATGAGCCTGCGCCCGCTGATCCACCTATTGGCCTTCCTGGGCCTCGCGATCCTGATCGCGGGCGTGGCCAAGCCTGCGCGGGCGCATGAATGCGGCATGGCCGCCGCCCAGCCTGCGGCCCATCACGCCATGACGCGGGCGGCCCTCCACGCGGTCGGCGCCGACGCCGGCCAGACGTGCCACCACACCGCCGATTGCTGCTGTGCCAACGGCATGGCCGGATGCGCCGGTATGGCCGCCGGCGCCCTGGTGCCGGCACAGATGGTGACGGGCCCCGCCCCCCTGGCGGGCGTGGCGGACTTGGCGGCGGGGCACACCACCGGCATGGGGCTGTCCCTGGCGCCGGCCCTGGGGCCGCCCAGAACCGGGCGCCCCGTCTGACGCCGCACGCATATCCCGCGTGACGGCGCCCCAAGCCGCTGCCCCTTCCCCTTTCGAGTTTACCCGATGCTGGTACGAACCCTCGCGCGTGTCGCCCTGCTGGCGGCCGTGGCGGGCTGCGCCTCCGTTCCGCCGGAGGCCGGCTTCCCCGATGTTCAGCGGCAGGTGGCCGACCGCCTGCCCCCACCCCTGGCCCAACGGGTGGCCTGGAAGCGCGGCGATGCCGACGACCAGGCCGCTGCCCAGGCGGTCAAGGATCTGCTGTCCCATCCGCTGACGGCGGATGGTGCCGTGCAGGTGGCGTTGCTGAACAATTCCGGCCTTCAGGCCACCTATGAGGATCTGGGCGTGGCCCAGGCCGACCTGGTACAGGCCGGCCTGCTGCGCAACCCGCTGCTGTCGCTGGCGACGGAGTTCCCCACCCGCGGCGACGGGCCGCCCAAGCTGGAATTCAGCGTCGTCGCCAACTTCCTGGACCTGCTGTGGATCCCGGCCCGCCGGCGCGTGGCGGCGGAGCGGTTCGAACAGGTGAAGCTGGCGACCTCCGCCCAGATCATCGACCTGGCGGCCGACACCCGCGCCGCCTACATCCGCCACCGCGCGGCCCTGGAAAACGCCCGCGCCCAAGCCCAGGCGACCATGGCGGAGCAGGCGGCCTATGACCTGATGGGCCGGCTGGCCCAGGCCGGCAACGTCAGCGAGCGGCGCCTGGCGACGGAGCAGGCCGCACTGGAGGAGGCCCGCGTGGACCAGGCGGAGGCCGAGGGCGAAACCGTCGCCACGCGCGAAACCCTGGCCCGGCTGATGGGCCTGTCGGGTGATGAGGGCGCCTGGTCGGTGGACGGCACCCTGCCCGACCTGCCACCCCATGAGCCGGATCGGGCGATGGTGGAAACTGCCGTGGTCACCGGCAACTTGTCCCTGGCGGCGTCCCGGCGTGCGGTGGCGGCCAAGGCGGAGTCCCTGGGCCTGGCCGGCGCCGACAGCCTGTGGTCGGAATCCGCCCTGGGTGTGGGCGGGGAGCGGGAGACCGACCGGTCCCTGGTGCTGGGCCCGGCCTTCCAACTGCCCCTGCCGCTGTTCGACCAGGGCCAGCCGGCGGCGGCCAAGGCGGTGGCGGAGTATCGGCAGGAGGCGCGCCGCGTGATGCAGACTGCCGTCGATCTGCGGTCCCAGGCGCGCGAGGCTTATGACCGCCTGGCCCGCGCCCGCGACCTGGCGACCCGCTACCATGACACCGTCATCCCCTTGCAGGAGCGGTTGGTGCGCCTGGGCATGGCCGAATACAACTTCATGCTGACCAGCCCGTTCGAGGTGATGGCCGCCCGCCAGGCGCGCATCACCGCCTATCGCCGCTACATCGCCGCCGTCCGCGACTATTGGCTGGCCGACGGCGACCTGATCCGCCTGGCCGGCGGCCGGCAAATCCCCACCACGACCCAACCGGGAGGCCCGTCATGAGCATTTGGGCACGCCGCCAGATCCTGAAGTCCGCCGCCCTGCTGGGCGGGGCCGGCGCCCTGCTGCGCGGCACCAAGGCGTCGGCGCAGGACCACAGCCATATGGACATGGGGTCCATGACCATGGCGCCCAAGCCGGCGCCCGCAAAACCGGCGCCCATGGCCACGCGCATGAAGGCCGCGGCACCGGTGACCCCGCCGCGGCCACCCCGCCTGGTGCCCGGCACCGACCGGCCGGCCACCATCACCCTGAATAGTGGCACCCTGAACGGCGGCACCCTGCCCTTCGTGATGAAGGACGGCGTCAAGGAATTTCACCTGACGGCGCATGAGTTCGAACAGGAATTCGCGCCCGGCTTCAAGGTCAAGGTCTGGGGCTACAACGGCAGCACCCCCGGCCCCACCATCGAGGCGGTGGAGGGCGACCGGGTGCGCATCCTGGTGACCAACCGGCTGCCGGAGGCCACCAGCATCCATTGGCACGGCATCCTGCTGCCGTCCGGCATGGACGGCGTCGCTGGCCTGTCGGCCCCGCCCATCCCGCCGGGGGAGACCTGGGCCTACGAGTTCACGCTGCGCCAGCACGGCACCCAGATGTACCACCCCCATTATGACGAGATGGTGCAGATGGCGGTGGGCATGATGGGCATGTTCGTCATCCATCCCAAGGATGCCGCCATCGGCCCGGTGGACCGCGACTACACCATGATGCTGCACGCCTGGGCCATCCACCCCGGCACCTCGCGCCCCGACCCGGCGGTGATGCTGGAGCACGACACCTGGACCATCAACGGCCGGGTCTTCCCGGCGGTGGAGCACCTGGTGGTGAAGACGGGGGAGCGGGTGCGCCTGCGCATCGGCAACGTGTCGATGCACGAACACCCCATGCACATCCACGGCCACCACATGTGGGTGACCGGGACCGACGGCGGCATGATCCCCGAAGGGGCACGCTGGCCGGAGACCACCATCCAGGTGCCGGTGGGCACCACCCGCACGGTGGAGTTCGTGGCCGACAACCCCGGCGACTGGGCCTTCCACTGCCACAAGGGCCACCACGCCATGAACACCATGGGCCACGATATCCCCAACTTCCTGGGCGTGGACCAGCGGGACGTGGCGCGGGACATGGCCAAGCAGCTGCCGGGCTACATGCCCATGGGTGAGGGCGGCATGGGCGACATGGGGGCCATGGCCGGCATGATGCCGGGCCCGGCGAACACGCCCCCGATGATGACCGGCACCGGCCCCTACGGCGCCCTGGACATGGGCGGCATGGTGACGGTGATCAAGGTGCGCGACGAAGTGGCCGCCGACTACCGCGACCCCGGCTGGTACAAGGCACCCAAGGGCACCATGGCGTGGAAGGTGGGGTGAAACCACCTGCCGATAGCGCACAGGCGAACGGATAGTTGATCCGGTACCTTTGCGTGGGACGGGAACGGTGCGCCGGCGGCATAGTCGGCCGTCGCACCGCTTCCCCACCGCCTGTGCCCCATGCCCGACACCGCAACCGCCGCCCCGCCGCAGCCCAAGCTCCACAGCCGCGCCATCACCTTCCTGGTGGCAGGCGCGTTCTTCATGGAGATGCTGGACGGCACCGTCATCGCCACGGCGCTGCCGCAGATGGGCCGGTCCTTCGGCGTGGCGCCGGTGGACATGAATTTGGGCATGACGGCCTATCTGCTGGCGCTGGCCGTGTTCATCCCCATCAGCGGCTGGGTGGCCGACCGCTTCGGCCCGCGCACGGTGTTCGGCGGCGCCATCACCCTGTTCACCCTGTCGTCCTTGCTGTGCGGTCTCAGCCCCGGCCTGTGGAGTTTCACCGCCGCCCGCGTGCTGCAGGGCATCGGCGGCGCCGCCATGGTGCCGGTGGGCCGGCTGATCATCCTGCGCATCACGGACAAGAAGGATTTGATGCGGGCCATCGGCACCACCGTCTGGCCCGGCCTGGTGGCCCCCGTCCTGGGGCCGCCGCTGGGCGGCTTCATCGTCACCTATGCCAGCTGGCCGTGGATCTTCTACCTGAACCTGCCGCTGGGCCTGGCGGCGCTGGCCCTGACCATCGCCTGGATCCCCAATGAGCGGCCGGCGGAAAGCCGCCCGCTGGACGCCCTGGGCTTCCTACTGTCGGCCGGCGCCCTGGTCGCCCTGGTCTTCGGCCTGGACAGCCTGGGCCAGGGGGCGCAGGCCCCGGGGCAGACCTTGGCCGGCCTGGGCCTGGGCGTGGTGCTGAGCGCCCTGACCATCCGCCATTGCCGCCGCCACCCGTCGCCGCTGTTCAAGCTGGACGCCCTGCGCCTGCCGACCTACGCCGTGTCGATCTGGAGCGGGTCGGTCCAGCGCATCGCCATCGGCACCGTGCCCTTCCTGACGCCGTTATTGTTCCAGACAGTGCTGGGCCTGGACGCCTTCGTCGCCGGCCAGCTGGTGCTGTGCATCTTCGCCGGCAACCTGACGATGAAGCTGATGACCAACCAGGTGCTGCGCCGCTTCGGCTTCCGCCGGGTGCTGGTCCTGAACGGCGCGCTGGTCGGCATCTCCCTGGCGGCCTGCGGCCTGTTCACGCCGGAGACGCCCCGATGGATCATCGGCCTGGTGCTGTTCACCGGCGGCATGTTCCGCTCCATGCAGTTCACCGCCATGGGCACCATCCAGTTCGCCGACGTGCCCAAGCCGGAGGTGTCGGCCGCCAACACCCTGGCCGCCATGCTGGCGCAACTGACCTCGGGCCTGGGCGTGGTGGCGGGGGCGCTGGCCCTGAACCTGGGCGCCTTCCTGCGCGGCCACCCGCAAGGGGCGCCGGATCTGACCGACTACCGCAACGCCTTCCTGGCCATGGGGGCGGCGGTGGTGCTGAGCCTGGTGGATGCCTGGAAGCTGGCGCCCGACGCCGGCCATAGCGTCAGCGGCCACCAGGGGGCTAAATAACACCCCCCCGCACCCAGCTGAGACCAAGTATCGCACCACCCGAATGCGTCCCATTCTCACCAAAAGGCCACTATCTCCCGCCCCAGCCGGTGACTAAACCGTGGTACGGTGAATATCAGCCCCAAAAAATGGTTAATACATCTGCGCACGTGCGCTAGGCTGAGACAGCCACCAAGTACTGGTGCCTGATAGCGGCGGAATGCGGAACTAGCGGCACCTATGGCAGAAAAAACAATGAAGCCCGGCCAAGATCTGATGCAGCGGATCCAACGGGCGTTTCTGGACTACGGCTACAGCGACCTGACGATGGTGGAGTTGGCGGAGGCCTGCGGCTTCACCCGGCGCGCGCTGTACCATTATTTCAGCAACAAGGAAGCGGCCTTCCAGGCCACCATCCGGCATGAGAACGCACAGCTGATCGAAACCGGCATGGCGGCCGGGGACAAGGTGCGCCAGGCCGGGGGCAGCGCACTGGACATCATGACCGCCATCATGGACGCCCGTTACGGCTATACCCGCCGCGTCCTGAACCAGTCGCCCCACATCATCGACCTGAACGCGGAGGCCTTCAAACGCGGCCGTGCCCAGATGATCGAGGCGGCAGTCAATTTCCAGGCCCGGTTGGCGGCCCTGCTGCTGGAGTTGCAGGCGGAAGGCCGCCTGGCACTGACGGGGGAGTTCACGGTGGCCCAGGTGGCCCAGGCCCTGGCCGACGGCGCCCGCGCCGTGAACCAGAGCCTGCCGCCCTTCCCCTCGGAACAGCTGACCGCCCGCTACCGCGCCATGTGCCAGGTCATCCTGTACGGCTGCGCCAAGCGGCCGGCGACGGACTGATCAGAACGCCCGGCGGAACGTCAGGTTGATGCGCCGCCGGCCCAGCAGGGGATGCTCCCCCTCCTTCAAGGGCAGGATGCCGTGGTGGAACAGGCGGGACGGCCCGCCCCAGACCACCACGTCGCCATGGTCCAGGGGCACGCGGCGCACCGGGTCGGCGCGCTTGGGGCCGCCGAACTGGAACGTCGCCGGCAGGCCCAGCGACACCGAGACGATGGGATGGCCCTGGTAGCGCTCGTCCTTGTCCTGGTGCAGGGTCAGGCGGCTGCCGGGTTCATAGCGGTTGATCAGGCAGGCATCGGGTTCGAAGCCGGGATAACCCGCCTCATCCGCGGCCCCGGCCGCCAGGTCGCGGAACAGGGGCGGCAGCACCGGCCAGGGCCGGCCACTCAGGGGATCGCGGCCGTCGTAACGATAGCCGGCACGGTCCGTCACCCAGCCGGCGGCCCCGCAGTTGGTCATGGCCACCGACATCTCGAACCCGCCCGGCGTCACCATGTGGCGGAAGGGCGCCGCCCCCGCCACCATCGCGACCGCCGCCAGCAGGTCCGGCGCCAGGTCCAGCACCCAGCCGCGCAGGATGACGGCACCGGGGCCGATCTCCTGCCGCGCCGGCGGGGGCGCCTCCAGCCCGGCCAGCAGGTCGCGCATCATCCCAGCCGCTCGATCAGCGCCATGGCGGCGGCGGGGTTGCGCACCTTGTGGCCGCTGATGACGTAGAGGTAGACATCGCGGCCGCCCGCCGCCCAGGCCTTGGCCTTGTCGGCCCAGGCGTCCAGGGCCGCGTCGCTGTAGCCCTTCCCGTGCCCCTCCGTCGTGCCCATGATGCGGGCGTAGACGAAGGGGGCGGTGTCGGCCTCGATCTCCGGATAGTCGCTGTCGCCGGCCCGGATGACGGCGACGCCGCGCGCCCTCGCCAGATCGGCGAACTCGGGGGCGCGGAAGGTGTCGTGCCGCACCTCCACCGCGTGGCGGATGGCGCGGCCCTCCACCGTCGGGGGCAGCAGTTCCAGGAAGGCGCCGAAATCCCCGGCATCGAACTTCTTGGTCGGCATGAACTGCCAGTTGATGGGGCCCAGCTTGTCCTTCAATTCCAGCAGGCCGCCGGTCAGGAACTTCTCCACCGACTCCTTCGCCTCCGCCAGGACGCGGCGGTTGGTGGTGAAGCGCGGGCCCTTGAGCGCGAAGACGAAATCGTCCGGCGTCTCGTCATGCCATTTGGCGAAGCTCTCGGGCTTCTGCGAACCGTAATAGGTGCCGTTGACCTCAATGGAGGTCAGCTTGGCGCTGGCGTATTCCAGTTCGCGCTTCTGGGTCAGGCCGTCGGGGTAGAAGGTCCCCCGCCACGGCTCATACGTCCAGCCGCCGATGCCGACGCGGATGCGCCCCTGCTTGCCCATGTGATCCTCCCGCTTCCGGCCCCGGCACAAGGGAGGCCACCGCCATAGGTGGGGCCGCCCGCCGGGGCCGTCAACGGCTCACTTCAGGCGCTCAGCGTGCCATTCCAGATGGTCGCGCATGAAGGTGGAGATGAAGTTGTAGGAATGATCGTAGCCCTCCTGCAAACGCAGGGTCAGGGGGATGCCGGCGTCGGCGCAGGCCTGGCGCAGCAGTTCCGGCCGCAGCTGGTTTTCCAGGAAGCCGTCGGCCGTGCCCTGGTCGACCAGCAGGTCGGGCACGCGCGCACCGTCCTGGATCAGGGCCACGGCGTCATGCCGGCGCCACGCCGCCTGGTCATCGCCCAGGTAGGCGGGCAAGGCCTTGTGGCCCCAGGGCACCTGGGTCGGCGCCACGATGGGGGCGAAGGCCGACACGGCCTTGAAGCGGCCGGGGTGGCGCAGCGCCACGGTCAGGGCGCCATGCCCGCCCATGGAGTGGCCGGTGATGCCCTGGGCGCCCAGATCGATGGGGAAGTTGGCCGCCACGACGTCCGGCAGTTCCTTGGTCACGTAGGACCACATGCGGAAATGCGGCGTCCAGGGCGCCTGCGTGGCATCGACGTAGAAACCCGCCCCCTGACCGATGTCCCAGGCCGGATCGTCGGCCACACCCTCGCCCCGCGGGCTGGTGTCGGGGCAGACGATGATGAGGCCCAGGTCGGCCGCGGCCTCGCGGAATTCGCCCTTGTCGGTCACGTTGGCATGGGTGCAGGTCAGGCCCGACAGGTACCACACCACCGGCAGCTTGCCCCCGTCCGCCGCCTGGGGCGGCACGAAGACGCTGAACACCATGGGCGTGCCGGTCGAGGTCGAGGCATGGCGGTAGACGCCCTGGGTGCCACCATGGCTGCGGCTGGTCGAGACGGTCTCAAGGGTCATGGGACAACTCTCCGGCAATAGGCGCTGATATTCTTGAAGCTCGCACCAGAGGAAACGGGCAGACAGCCCGCTTCCTCTGGACGTCGGCGACCGCCGACGCGGGCCGGTCAGGCCCGTAAGCCAAGCCGCCGGACGGCGGCGCCCGGCGTTTGAGGGAACCTAAAGATAATCAGAACACCACAACCGAACGGATGGACTCGCCGGCGTGCATCAGGTCGAAGCCCTTGTTGATGTCGTCCAGGTTCAGCACGTGGGTGATCATCGGGTCGATCTGGATCTTGCCGTTCATGTACCAGTCCACGATCTTCGGCACCTCGGTGCGGCCCTTGACGCCGCCGAAGGCGGAACCCTTCCACACCCGGCCCGTCACCAGCTGGAACGGACGGGTGGAGATTTCCTTGCCGGCCTCCGCCACGCCGATGACGACGGAGACGCCCCAGCCGCGATGGCAGGCCTCCAGCGCCTGGCGCATCACCACCGTGTTGCCGGTGCAGTCGAAGGTGTAGTCGGCACCACCGTCGGTCAGGGCCACCAGGTGCTGGACGATGTCGCCCTCCACCTTCTTCGGGTTGACGAAATGGGTCATGCCGAAGCGGCGGCCCCATTCCTCCTTGCTGTCGTTGATGTCGACGCCGACGATCTTGTCGGCGCCCACCATCCGGGCCGCCTGGATGACGTTCAGGCCGATGCCGCCCAGGCCGAAGATGACGACATTGGAACCGGGCTCCACCTTCGCCGTCTTCACCACGGCACCCACGCCGGTGGTGACACCGCAGCCGATGTAGCACGACGTCTTGAACGGCGCGTCGTCACGAATCTTGGCCACCGCGATTTCCGGCAGCACCGTGAAGTTGGAGAAGGTGGAGCAGCCCATGTAATGGAAAATGGGCTGGCCCTTGTAGCTGAAGCGGCTGGTGCCGTCGGGCATCAGACCCTTGCCCTGCGTGGCACGGATGGCGGTGCACAGGTTGGTCTTGCCCGACAGGCAGGATTTGCACTGGCGGCATTCCGGCGTGTACAGGGGAATCACATGGTCGCCCGGCTTCACGCTGGTGACGCCCGGCCCCACCTCACGCACGATGCCCGCCCCCTCATGCCCCAGGATGGAGGGGAACAGGCCCTCGCTGTCCAGGCCATCCAGGGTGTAGGCGTCGGTGTGGCAGATGCCCGTCGCCATGATCTCCACCAAAACCTCGCCCGTCTTCGGGCCTTCGAGGTCGACTTCCACGATCTCCAGGGGCTTCTTGGCCTCGAAGGCGACGGCAGCGCGGGTCTTCATGGGTGCGTGTCCTATCTCATGCAGAATGAATGCCGGGTCGGCCGGCCTTGATACCGCCACCTTATGTCAGGCGGGGCGGCTTCGTCCGCGCGACTATAGTATCGTTTTTTCTGGCAAGGGCGGGGTGCCTCGGCAAATGATTGTTGTTGGACGGCAACAATCCGAGGGTGCCTTTGCGATGGCGCGATGGGACGGTATCGACGAATTCATCGCCGTGGGGGAGACGGAAAGCTTCTCCCGCGCGGCCAAGCGCCTGGGCATCTCCACCTCCCACGTCAGCCGGGAGGTGGCGCGGCTGGAGGACCGGTTGCAGGTCCGCCTGCTTTACCGCACCACCCGCCATGTCAGCCTGACCGACGCCGGCACCACCTTCCTGGAACGGTGCCGCCGCCTGGTGGATGAGCGCGAGGACATGTACGCCGCCGTCAGCGAGCAGGACGGCGCGCCCAAGGGGCATCTGCGCCTGACCTGCTCCATCGCTTATGGCGAGCGCTACATCGTCCCCCTGGTCAACCGCTTCGCGGCCGACCACCCGCAACTGGCCGTGACCATAGACCTCAGCAACCGGGTGGTGGATCTGGTGGGCGAAGGCTTTGATCTCGCCATCCGCACCGGCAGCCTGCACGACAGCCGCCTGATCGCCACCCGGCTGGCGTCGCGCACCCGTTACCTGTGCGCCGCACCCGATTATGTGGAGCGGCACGGCCGGCCGCAGACGCTGGACGACCTGGCCCGCCACCGTTGCCTGGTGGGGACCACCGACGTCTGGCACTTCCAGGCCGACAGCCAATTGGTCGAGTTCCGGCCGCAGGGGAACTGGCACTGCAACAGCGGATTCGCCGTGGTCGATGCGGCCCTGCAGGGTCTGGGCATCTGCCAGTTGCCGGACTTCTACGTCATCGGCCACCTGGCGGCGGGCCGCCTGGTCACCCTGCTGGATGGGTGGCGCCCGCCGGATGAGGGCGTCTGGGCCGTCTATCCCCACCGCCGCCACCTGTCACCGAAGGTTGCACTACTGATCGAGTATTTGCGCGACAGTCTGGAACAAGAATCGTCGGACATTCCGTCGATTGCACGCAAAAGGCATATATCCAGGGTAGGTGCGTCCTGATCCGATACGCAGTTGGCAGTACGATTGATCACTACCTCAACAGTTGATCTATTCTGCATACCCCCGTAAGAACTTCCATAAATGGAAAATGAGGTGCGGTTGCTCGCGCCTGACGGATCCTGGAAGGGGCGGGGGTAACGATGGCGACCATGGGCGGACATTCGCGGCAGAAGCTGCTGGCCGGCAGTTCCCTGGTGGTGATGGGGGTGATCCTGGGCATGGCGGCGGTTGAGCCCGCCCAGGCCTTGACCATCGCCGGCACGCAGATCGGCACCGGCACGGTCAACAGCAGCACCACCCCCTACGTCGTCACCGGCGTGGTCCAGGGTTCCACCAACGGTGTCTTCGTGGCATCGGGCAGCAACCTGGTCCTGACCAACAGCGGCCTGATCACCGGCGGGGATGGTGTCTACGACACCGGCACCAACACCACCATCACCAATACCGGCACGATCACCAGCACCATCCAGGACACCCACGGCAACTACGGCGGCGTCATCTCCGCCGGCATCATGGCCCAGCTCAACAACAACAGTGGTGGTGTCATAAAGGGGATGACGGGTGTGTTCGTCGCCTCTTCCTCGACGATCCACACCTTGAGCAACAGCGGCGTGATCAGCGGCTCCCGGGCCGGCATCAACAACACCGGCCGCATCGACACGCTGATCAACACCGGCACCATCGCCGACGTATTTGGCACCACCATCATCTCAGGCAGCATTGTCACCATTTCCAGCCGCCCCATGGCCATCCATGACACCGGTGGCATTGGGACCCTGAGCAACAGCGGCCTCATCACCTCCGTCTTCACCGGCATGTATCTGGAGGGCGGCTCCATCGGCACGCTGGTCAACAGCGGCAGCATCAACGGCGCCTATTTCGGCGTCGTGGTTTACGACGTCATCAACAGCCTGAGCAACACCGGGACCGGCAGCATCGGCGCCGGGCAGACCGCCTTCGCCATCGCCAATGGCGGCACCATCAACACGCTGTCCAACAGCGGCACCATCCGCGCCGGGTCACGGGCCATATGGCTGACCGGGAGCACGGCAGGCGCCGCGGGAACCATCGGCACGCTGGACAATGCCGGCCTGCTCATGGGCGGCGGCGCCGCCATCCTCGTCGATACCTTGTCCAGCCTGGGCGTGATCAACAACAGCGGCACCATCGTCGGCAACATCACCCTCAACGGCGGCGACAGCGTGGTCATCAACGGTGGGACCGGCGCCACCGTGGGCACGCTGACCGGCTACAGCACCATCAGCACCGTTCTGAACATCGGCGCCCTAAGCGCCAACAGCAACCTTACCCTGGCGTCCGGCAACCTGCTGCTGAACGACAACGTCACCGCCCCCACCCTGGTCAACACTGCCAACCTCAGCCTGGTGAACACCCTCACCGTCACCGGCTCCTATCGGCAGACCACCGGTGCGCTGACACTGGGTTCAAGCGGCAACTTAGAGCATTATGATTTTAGGTTGGTCCATACCCGCAACTTTTGAAGTAGTTTGAGCATTCCGCTGGCGTAACAGTATCCATGGTCTTTACGATGCTCTTGCAGAGGGCCTCGATAGATCGTGGCTGGGCCTCACGCAAAGAATGCTTGAGCTTGGAGAAGAACTTCTCGATGGGGTTCATGTCCGGGGAGTATTTTGGTAAGAAGATTAACTTAGCGCCGGCGTCGCGGATGGCCTTGCGAACGGGCTTGGCCTTGTGGGAGGGAAGGTTGTCCATGATGACGACATCGCCCTTGCTCAAGGTCGGAGCGAGAACCTCCTCGACATAGACCTGGAAGCGCTGGCCGTTGACGGGCTTGTTCAAGAGCCAAGGAGCCTCGATGCGGTCATGGCGCAGGGCGGCCAGGAAGGTCATGGTGTTCCAATGGCCAAAGGGCGCCTTGCCGACAAGGCGCTCACTGCGCGGCCCCCATCCTCGGAGTGGCGCCATGTTGGTTTTGGTCCAGGTTTCGTCGATGAACACCAGGCGGGACGGATCGACCGACGCCCGGTGCTTCACCCATTGCGCTCGTCGGTGGGCAACGTCGGGGCGGTCCTGCTCGCTGGCGACCAGCGTCTTTTTTTATAAGTCAGCCCCTGGCCACGGACGAACTCCCAGACCGAACGGTAGTCGACCTTCAGGCCGCGTTCCCCCAGTTCCGCGATCAGGACGGCCAGGGTGAAGGGCCGCTCCTGGCAGCGCGCAACAAGCCAGGTGTGATGGTCACCGGATATCTTCTTGGGCTTGTGACCGCCCATCTGACCAGGGGCGACGTCACCCGTCTCGTTCAGGCGCTTCATCCACCTGATCGCCGCGCTGTCGCTCACACCGAACCGAGCCGCCGCCTGACGCCGCGACAGGCCCCCCTGAACTGCGGCCACTACCCGTTCACGAAGATCCATTGAATACGGACGACCCATCGCCACTGCCTCCATCTCAAGACAGACGCAGTGAATCAGAGGCCCAAATAAATGGGAATCCCCCTTACCGATTCAGCCTTATTTCAAAATGCTCTAGTGGTCACGGGGGCCGCCACCCTGACCGGCGGCACCGTCACGGTCGGTTCCAGCAGCACCGGCGTCTATGTCGCCGGCACATCGCGCACCCTGGTGGCCGGGGGGTCGGGGTCCAGCTACAGCGGCCTGGCGCTGACCACCAACACCCTCACCGGCTTCTCGAACAGCACCAGCGTGTCGGGCAACAACCTGCTGCTGGTGGCGCGCAATGATTATGTCGGCACCACCTACGCCTCCATCGGCAACACGGGCAGCATCGGCGGCGTGCAAACGGCGGTCTACATCGCCGGCACCGGCAGCCTGGGCACCCTGGTCAACAGCGGCACCCTGGCAGGTTCCTCCTCCGGCTTCGGCGTCTTCGTCGCCACCGGCGGCACCATCGTCACCCTGACCAACCAGGCGGGCGGGACGATCAGCGGGCGCAGCGGCGTCGGCGTGACCACAAGCGGCCGTATCGGCACCATCACCAACAGCGGCCTGATCACCGGCACGGGGTACGGCATCGACAGTGGCGGTACCATCGCCACTGTCATCAACGCCGCCAGCGGCACCATCAGCGGCGTGACCGCCGGCATCGCCACCACCCGCATCGACGTCCTGATCAACAGCGGCAGGATCGCCGCCAGCAACACCTATGGTGTGGAGATCGCCAGCACCGGCGTGGGGTCGCTGTCCAACAGCGGCACCATCACCGCCAGCCGCTACGGCATCTCGATCCTGGGCGCCGGCACCCTGGGCACCCTGAACAACAGCGGCCTGATCACCGCCACCGGCAACAGCGGCACCGTCGCCGGCCTTAGCAACGCCGGCACCGTCGGCACGCTGATCAACACCACCACCGGCACCATCATCGGCGGCGGCAGCAGCGTCGGCATGGGCATCCGCAACTCGGCCGGCGGCACCATCGCCACCCTGTCCAACAGCGGCCTGATCGCCGGCACCACCCGCGGCGTCATCAATTCCGGTAACATCGGCGCCTTCAGCAACAGCGGCACCATCGCCGGTTACGTCGCCGTCGCCGATGCCGCCGGCACCATCGCCACCCTGGCCAACCTGACGGGCGGCACCCTGAACGGCGCCACCGGCGTCAGCGTCGCCAGCGGCGCGGCCATCGGCACCGTCAGCAACGCCGGCCTGATTGTCGGCGGGCTGGCATCGGCCATCGTCAACGCGGGCAGCATCGGCCTCTTGTCCAATCTGGCCGGCGGCACCCTGCTGGGCACGGCCTGGGACATCAACAACAGCGGCACCATCGCCACGCTGGTCAACGCCGGGCTGCTCAATGGCAACGCCCTGACCAACAGCGGCACCATCGGCACGCTGGTCAACAGCGGCACCATCGCCGGCACCATCCTCAACGCCAGCGCCAACGTGCTGACCATCGCCGGCGGCAGCGGCGCCACCGTGGGCACCCTGACCGGCACATCCGGCCAGGGCATCCTGACCAGCACGCTGGCCAACGTGGTGCTGTCCACCGGCAACCTGCTGCTGAACGACCGGGTGAACGTCGGCAGCGGCACTCTTTCCAACATCGGCGCGTCCGTCCTGCTGGCCAGCATCGTCAGCGTCACCGGCAATTACGGCCAGTCGGCCGGCGGCCTGACCCTGGCCCAGGGCGCCCAGCTGGTGGTCAGCGGCACCGCCAGCATCGGCGGCGGCACGGTCAACGCCAGCCTGGCGTCGGTCGCCAACTACCTGACCAGCGACCGCTTCACCCTGGTCCAGGGTACCACGGGGTCCAGCTATACCGGCGCCACCGTGGTGACCGGCCTGGCCGGCGCCGGCGTGACGGGCAGCACCGCCACGATCGGCAGCAATGTCGATCTGTTGCTGGCCTTCACCAGCGATTATGTCGGCACCGTGCTGTCCAGCATCGCCAACAGCGGCAGCCTGGGGGCCACCTACGGCGTTTATGTCGCCGGATCCGGCGCCCTGGGCACCCTGTCCAACTCCGGCACCCTGACCGGCAGCGTCGATGCCCTTTACATCGCCGCCGGTGGCACCCTGTCCACCCTGGCCAACACCGGCACGGTGGCCGGCAATATCGCCAACCTGTCGGCCAACGCCCTGACCATCACCGGCGGTGCCGCCGGCACGGTGGGCACCCTGACCGGCCAATCGGGCCAGGGCACCGTCACCAGCACCGGCGCCGACGTCGTGCTGGCCAGCGGCAACCTGCTGGTGAACGACACCATCAACCTGGGTGCCCACACCCTGGTCAACGGCGGCGCCAATGTGGTGATCAACACCGTTGTCAGTGTCACCGGCAACTTAAGCCAATCGGTGGGCACGCTGTCGGTCAACGCGTCCAGCGGCGAACTGGTGGTCAGTGGCGCGGCCGTCGTCACGGGCGGCACCGTCGCGCTCGCCAGCGTCTCCGCCACCACCAATGTCCTGGCGGGTGCGACGGGCGGCAGCCCGGTCATCGCCGGCGGAACCGGGTCCGGCTATACCGGCTATGTCCTGGCCAGCGGCGTGACGGGCCTGGAACTGACGGGCACCGCCATCGGCAACGCCCTCTATACCCTTGGCCTCAACGATTATGTTGGGG
Organism: Azospirillaceae bacterium; assembly: GCA_028283825.1. Classification (NCBI taxonomy): domain Bacteria; kingdom Pseudomonadati; phylum Pseudomonadota; class Alphaproteobacteria; order Rhodospirillales; family Azospirillaceae; species Azospirillaceae bacterium. Next base: position 1,974,216 of record JAPWJW010000001.1, read on the forward strand.
GCAGTGTCGGCACGATCACCAACACCGGCACCGTCAGCGCCAACAACGCCGTCTACGTGGCGGCGACCGGCACGCTGGGCACACTGTTCAACAGCGGCACGCTGCTGGGCGCCAACGCCGCGCTGGATAATTTGGGTTCCATCACCTCCATCCTGAACGGGACGCTGGGCACGGTGGGCGCCGCCCTGATGGCGGGCGGCGTGGGCGTCGCCAACGCCAGCTATATCGGCACGCTGACCAACTACGCCACCATCCTGGGCACGACCGGGGCGGCGCTCGACAACCAGGGCACGATCTACGGCCTGGGCAATGCAGGATCGCTGGTGGGCGTGACGGCGGGCCTGTCCAACGCCGGCTCCATGACCATCGCCCAGAACGCGGGCCTGGTCTCCGGTTCCATCGGTGTCAACAACACCGGCACGATCAGTGCGCTGGGCAACATCGGCTTCGGCACGCTGCTGGGCAGCATCGTCGGGTCGGCGACGGGCATCCGCAACAGCGGCAGCGGCGTGATCGGCACGCTGGCGAACGCGGGCCTGATCAGCGGCGTCACGGCCATCTACAACGCGGCCACGGCCACGCTGGGCACCATCGCCAACAGCGGCACCATTGCCGGCAACATCACCAACCTGTCGTCGGCCGACCTGGTGCTGGCCGGCAGCGGCGGCACACTGACCGGTGGCACCATCAGCAACACCTCTTCCAACGTGGTGTTCGCGGGTGGCAGCCAGCTCCTGGCGGACCAGCTCAATGTCGGCAGCCACACGGTGGTCAACAGCGGCGCCAGCCTGGGGCTGGGCGGCACCGTGACGGTGACGGGCAGCTACAGCCAGGTCTCGGGCACGCTGTCGGTCACCCCCGGCACCAGCCAGCTGGTGGTGACGGGGGCGGCCAGCATCACTGGCGGCACGGTGCTGGCCAGCCTGTCGGCCACGGCCAACTACCTGGTGGGCAGCGCCTACACCCTGGTGCAGGGCGGGGCGGGGTCCAGCTACACCGGCGCCACGGCGACGGTCTCGGGCGTGGCGGGCTTGAGTGCCGCGGCCAGCATCAGCGGCAACACCTTCCTGCTGTCGGTCAGCAACGACTATGTCGGCGGCAGCATCGGCACGCTGTCCAACACCGGCACCCTGAGTGCTGCCACGGCGGTCTACATCGCCAGCACCGGCAACCTGGGAACGCTGGTGAACACCGGCCTGATCCAGGGCAACATCGTCAACTTCAGCGCCACCGGCTTGACCATCGCGGGCGGCACGGGCGCCACGGTGGGCACGCTGACGGGCCCGTCGGGCCAGGGCACCATCACCAGCACGCTCGCCAACGTGGTGCTGGCGTCCGGCAACCTGGTGCTGAACGACGCCATCAATGTCGGCACCGGCACCCTGGTCAACGGCGGCGCCAACGTCCTGCTGACCAGCATCGTCTCGGTCACCGGCGGCTACAGCCAGTCGGCCGGCACCTTGGGCCTTGGCGCCAGCCAGCTGGTGGTCAGCGGTGCCGCCAGCATCACCGGCGGCACGGTGACGGCCAGCCTGTCCAGCACCGCCAACTACCTGGCGGGTGTGGCCAGTTCCACCACCCTGGTGGCGGGCGGCGCCGGCTCCAGCTACAGCGGTGCTGCGGTCGCGGTCGGCAACGTGGCCGGCCTGGCGGTGGGCGGCACCACCAGCGGCACCAACCTGGTGGTCCTGGGCCTGAACGACTATGTCGGCGGCAGCTTGGCCAGCATCGCCAACACCGGCAGCATCAGCGCCGACTACGCGGTCTATGTGGCGGCCACGGGCACGCTGGGCACGCTGTTCAACAGCGGCACGCTGCTGGGCGCCAGTGCCGCGCTGAGCAATCTGGGCAGCATCACCAGCATCCTGAACGGCACCTTGGGCACGGCGGTGAGCCCCGGCCTGATGGCGGGTGCGGTGGGCATCGCCAATGCCGGCTACCTCGGCACGCTGACCAACTACGCCACCATCCTGGGCACGACCGGGGCGGCGGTCGACAACCAGGGCACGCTCTTCGGCCTGGGCAACGCCGGCACCATGACGGGCGTGACGGCGGGCCTGAACAATGCCGGCAGCATGACTATCGTCCAGAACGCGGGCCTGGTCTCCGGTTCCATCGGTGTCAACAACACCGGCACGATCAGTGCGCTGGGCAACATCGGCTTCGGCACGCTGCTGGGCAGCATCGTCGGGTCCGCCATCGGCATCAACAACAGCGGCAGCGGCGTGATCGGCACGCTGGCGAACGCGGGCCTGATCAGCGGCGTCACGGCCATCTACAACGCGGCCACGGCCACGCTGGGCACCATCGCCAACAGCGGCACCATCGCCGGCAACATCACCAACCTGTCGTCGGCCGACCTGGTGCTGGCCGGCAGCGGCGGCACACTGACCGGTGGCACCATCAGCAACACCTCTTCCAACGTGGTGTTCGCGGGCGGCAGCCAGACGTTGGCCGACGCCATCAATGTCGGCAGCCACACGGTGGTCAACAGCGGCGCCAGCCTGGCCCTCGCCAGCACGGTCAGCATCACCGGCAACTACAGCCAGGCCAGCGGCAGCCTTATCACGGGGGCCTACACCCTGGTCGTCAGTGGTGCCGCCAGCATCACGGGCGGCACCGTCAGCACGGCGGTGGTGGGTTCTTTGGGCAACTATCTGGCCGGGACCAGCGCCGGCACCACTGGTGCAGGGCGGGACGGGTTCCAGCTACACCGGGGTCAGCATCACCTCCGGCGTCGCCGGCCTGACACTGGTGTCGCAGACCGCCACCATCGGGTCCAACGTCGACCTGCTGCTGGCATCGTCCAACGACTATGTCGGCGGCACCCTGTCCAACCTGGACAACAGCGGCACCATTGGCGGCGTGCTGACGGCGGTCTATGTCGCCACCAGCGGCAGCATCGGCACCCTGACCAACAGCGGCCTGCTGAGCGGCGACCAATACGGCATAGACAACCACGGCAGCATCGGCCTGGTCAGCAACAGCGGCGTCGCCACCGGCACCGTCGGCCTGTACAACCAGGGTGTCATCGGCACGGTGCTGAACACCGGCAGCCTGCTGGACGCCCCCTCGGTCGACGCCGCCGGCCTGAACAACGCCAGCATCATCGGCCTGGTCGATAACCAGGGCACCATCAGCGGCGTGTCCTACGGCATCTACAACAGCGGCAGCATCGGCGGCATCGCCAACAGCGGCCTGATCAGCGGTGCCGTCGCCCTGTACACCAGCGGCAGCCTGGGCACCGTGGCCAACACCGGCACCATCCAGGGCAACGTGGTGAACACCAGCGCCAACGCCCTGGTCTTCACCGGCGGCAGTAGTGCCACCATCGGCACCCTGACCGGCCAGTCCGGCCTTGGCACCATCACCAGCACGTTGGCCAACGTGGTGCTGGCGTCCGGCAACCTGCTGCTGAACGACACGGTCAATGTCGGTGCCGGCACCCTGGTCAACAGCGGCGCCAGCGTCCTGCTGAGCAGCATCGTCTCGGTCAGCGGCAACTACAGCCAGTCGGCGGGGACCTTGGGCCTTGGCACCAGCCAGCTGGTGGTCAGCGGTGCGGCCAGCATCAGCGGCGGCACGGTGGTGGCCAGCCTGTCCAGCACCGCCAACTACCTGGCGGGGGTCACCAGTTCCATCACCCTGGTGGCAGGCGGTACCGGCTCCGACTACAGCGGTGCCACCGTGTCGGTGGGCAATGTGGCCGGCCTGGCGGTGAGCGGCACCACCAGCGGCACCAGCCTGGTGGTGGTCGGCGTCAACGACTACATCGGCGCCACCTACGGCTCGATCACCAACACCGGCACCATCAGTGCTGATTACGCGGTCTATGTGGCGGCCACGGGCAACCTGGGCTCTCTGACCAACAGCGGCACGCTGCTGGGTGCGACGGCGGCGCTGAGCAACCTGGGTTCCCTCACCTCCATCCTGAACGGGACGCTGGGCACGGCGGTGAGCCCCGGCCTGATGGCGGGTGCGGTGGGCATCGCCAACGCCGGCTACCTCGGCACGCTGACCAACTACGCCACCATCCTGGGCACGACCGGGGCGGCGGTCGACAACCAGGGCACGCTCTACGGCCTGGGCAACGCCGGCACCATGACGGGCGTGACGGCGGGCCTGTCCAACGCCGGCAGCATGACCATCGTCCAGAACGCGGGCCTGATCTCCGGTTCCATCGGTGTCAACAACACCGGTTTCATCGCCCAGTTGGGCAACATCGGCTTCGGCACGCTGCTGGGCAGCATCGTCGGGTCGGCGACGGGCATCAGCAACAGCGGCAGCGGCGTGATCGGCACGCTGGCGAACGCGGGCCTGATCAGCGGCGTCACGGCCATCTACAACGCGGCCACGGCCACACTGGGCACGATCAACAACAGCGGCGTCATCAACGGCAACATCGTCAACCTGTCCACAGGCGACCTGGTGCTGACCGGCAGCGGCGGCACGCTGTCGGGTGGTACCATCAGCAACACCACCAGTAACATGGTGTTCGCCGGCGGCAGCCAGACGCTGGCCGACGCGATCAATGTCGGCAGCCATACGGTGGTGAACGACGGCGCCAGTCTGGCCCTCGCCAGCACGCTCAGCATCACCGGCAGCTACAGCCAGGCCAGCGGCACGCTGGTCCTGGGCACCTACGCGGCGGTGGTCAGCGGCGTGGCCGCCATCACCGGCGGCACCATCAACGCCTCGGTTGCCAGCACGGGCAACTATGTGGTGGGGGGCGCCACGGGTGTCATCCTGGTGCAAGGCGGGGCGGGGTCCAGCTATACCGGCGTCAGCCTGACTTCCGGTGTCACCGGCCTGACCGTGGCCGCGGACACCCAGACGGTGGGGGCCAATGTCGACCTGGTGGTGGCCGCGTCCAACGACTACATCGGCGGCACGCTGGGCACCCTGAACAACGCGGGCACCATCAGCGGCGTTCTGACGGCGGCCTATGTCGCCACCGGCGGCAGCCTGGGCACCTTGTCCAACAGCGGCCTGCTGGACGGCGTCCGCAGCGGCATCAACAACCTGGGCACCATCGGCCTGGTGGCCAACAGCGGCACCATCAGCGGCACCACCGCCCTCTACAACAGCGGCAGCATCGGCCGCATCGCCAACAGCGGCGTCATCGCCGGCAACATCGTCAACAATTCGGCCAACGCTCTGACCATCGCCGGTGGCAGCGGTACCACCGTGGGCACCCTGACCGGCCAGTCGGGCCGGGGCACCATTACCAGCACCATCGCCAACGTGGTGCTGGATGGTGGCAACCTGGCACTGAACGACGACGTCAATGTCGGCCTCAACACGCTGGTCAACAACGGCGCCAACGTCCTGTTGAACACCGTCGTCAGCGTGACGGGCGCCTATGTCCAGTCCACCGGCACGTTGTCGCTGGCCTATGGCAGCGGCCAGCTGGTGGCCGGCGGTGCCGCCCTGCTGACCGGCGGCACCATCGCGCTGACCGGCACGCCCGGCACCATCAACCTGCTGGCGGGCCAGGGCAGCGGCACCCCGGTGGTGATCGGCGGTACCGGCACGACCTTCACCGGCCTGGGCTACACCACGGATGTCACGGGGCTGGAGGTCACCGGCTCCATCGGCGTCAGCGCCCTGTACGTGGTGGCGGCCAACGACTATGTCGGCGGCACGCTCGCCACCCTGGCCAACAACGGCACCCTCAGCGCCCACAACGCGCTCTACGTGGCCGTCACGGGCAGCGTGGGCACCGTCACCAACATTGGCGCCCTGATCGGGACCGGGGCCGGCATCGACAACCTGGGCACCCTGGCCGCCATCGTCAACGACGGGCTGATCAGCGGCGCCACCGCCATTTACAACGCGGCCTCGGCCACGCTGGGCACGGTCAGCAACAGCGGCACCATCGCCGGCGACATCGTCAACCTGTCATCGGGCGACCTCGTCCTGACCGGTGCGGGCGGCACGCTGACCGGCGGGACGATCAGCAACACGGCCAGCAACGTGGTGTTCGCTGGCGGCAGCCAAGCATTGGCCGATGCCTTCAATGTCGGCACCCACACGGTGGTGAACGACGGCGCCAGCCTGTCCCTGCTGAACGTCGTCAGCATCACCGGCAACTACACCCAAGCCAACGGCACGCTGGTGGTGGGCGACTACACCCTGGTGGTCAGCGGCGTCGCTAGCATCAGCGGCGGCACCGTGGCCACGGCGGTCGTGGGCAGCCTGGGCAATTACCTGGCGGGCGCCAACAACGGCACCCTGGTGGTGGGCAGCCTGGGCTCCAGCTACGACGGTGTCAGCGTCACCTCCACCGTCGCGGGCCTGACGCTGACCTCCACCGTGGTCTCCGGCGCATCCACCGTCGATCTGCTGCTGACCAGCACCAACGATTACGTCGGCGGCAGCCTGACCAACCTGGACAACACAGGCTCCATCAGCGGGGTCCAGACGGCGGTCCATGTCGCCGCCACCGGCACCATCGGCACCCTGAGCAACAGCGGCCTGCTGGCGGGCGATCAATACGGCATCGCCAATCACGGCACCGTGGGCGTGGTCAGCAACAGCGGCCTGATCACCGGCGTCACCGCGCTGTACAATGACGGCGTCCTGGGCACGGTGGCCAACAGCGGCACCATCGCCGGCAACGTGCTCAACCTGTCGGCCGCCCCCCTGGTCTTCACCGGCGGCAGCGGCACCACCATCGGTACCCTGACCGGCGGCACCATCACCAGCACTCTCGCCAACGTCGTGCTGGCCACCGGCAACCTGTTGCTGAACGACCTGGTCGATGTCGGCAGCGGCACCCTGGCCAATGGCGGGGCCGCCGTGACCCTGGCCAACGACCTGACGGTCACTGGCAATTACAGCCAGACGGCCGGGACCGTGGCCGTGGCCGGCCATGTGCTGACCGTCAGCAATGCGGCCAGCATCAACGGCGGCGTGGTCGATGCCGGCCTGACCGGCACGGCCAATTACCTGGTGGGCGACAGCGCCACCCTGGTGCAGGGCGGCACGGGCTCCAGCTACACCGGCGCCACCGTCACCAGCGGTGTCACCGGCCTGTCCGCCGCGGGCACCACCAGCGGCACCAGCCTGCTGGCCGTGGCCGCCAACGACTATGTCGGCGGCACGCTTTCCAGCCTGGCCGTCACCGGCACGCTCACCAACACCGCCGGCGGCGCCACGGCGCTGTACGTCGGCAGCACGGGTAGCCTGGGCAATCTCTCCAACAGCGGCACGGTCGTCGGCAACGTGGTGAACGCCAGTGTCAACGCCCTGACCATCACCGGCGGGTCGGCCGGCAGCGTCGGCGCCTTCACCGGCGGCACCATCGTCAGCACCGGTGCCGACGTTGTGCTGTCCGGCGGCAGCATCGCCACCAGCGACGCCATCAACGTGGGCACTCACACGGTGGCCAACACCGGCGCCACCCTGACGCTGACCAGCACGGTCAGCATCACCGGCAACTATAGCCAGACGGACGGCACCCTGGGCCTGGGCACATCATCCCTGGTGGTCAGCGGCACCGCCAGCATCAGCGGCGGCGCCGTCACCACCGACAAACTGTCCGGCACCGACAACTACCTGGCGGGCGACGCCGCCGGCGTCCTGGTTCAGGGCAGCCTGGGCTCCAGCTACGGCGTCACCGTCAGCAGCGGCATCAGCGGCCTGGCCGTCGCCACCACCATCGTCACCATCGGGTCCACCGTCGACCTGGTGCTGGCGGGGGCCAACGACTATGTCGGCGGCACCGTCGGCACCCTCAACAACACGGGAACGATCAGCGGCGTGGACACCGCCGCCCATATCGCCGCGACCGGCAGCGTTGCCACCCTGACCAACAGCGGCACGCTGTCGGGCACGCTGTTCGGCATCAACAACCTCGGCACCATCGACGTGCTGGTCAACAGCGGCACCGCCACCGGCACGATCGGCCTCTACAACCAGGGCACCATCGGCACGCTGCTGAACACCGGCGCCCTGACGGATGCCCCAGCCCCCCAAGCCGCCGGCCTGAACAACACCGGGTCCATCGCCGTCCTGGTGAACCAGGGCGCCATCACCGGCGCCAGCTACGGCGTGCACAACAGCGGCGCCATCGGCACGCTGTCGAACAGCGGCAGCATCGCTGGCGCCACCGCGCTCTACAACAGCGGCATCCTGGGCACCATCGCCAACAGCGGCGTCATCATCGGCAATGTGGTCAACGACAGCGCCAACGATCTGGTGGTGACGGGCGGCACCGGCGGCGTGGTCGGCACCTTCACCGGCGGCACCATCCGCAACACGCTGGCTAACCTGACCTTCGCCTCGGGCGACCTCAGCCTGGGCGACGCCATCAACGTCGGCAGCCACACCGTGACCAACGCCGGGGCCAACCTGGCCTTGAGCAACGATGTGGCGGTAACGGGCAACTACAGCCAGACCGCCGGCACCCTGGGCGCCAACGGCCATGTGCTGTCGGTCAGCGCCGCCGCCAGCATCACCGGCGGCGTGGTCAACGCCGGCCTGTCCGGCACCGCCAACTATCTGGCGGGCGACAGCGTCACCCTGGTCCAGGGCGGGGCGGGCTCCAGCTATGCCGGCGCCACCGTCATCGGCGGCGTCACCGGCCTGGCGGAGGTGGGCAGCATCAGCGGCGACACCCTGCTGGCCGTGGCCACCAACGATTACATCGGCGGCACCCTGGCCAGCCTGGGCGTCAGCGGCACCCTGTCCTCGGCCACCGCGCTGTACATCGCCAGCACCGGCAGCCTGGGGGCGCTGTCGGTCACCGGCACCATCGCCGGCACCATCGCCAACTATTCCGCCAACGACCTGTCGATCAGCGGCGGCACCGACGCGGCACCGGGCACCCTGACGGGGGCCAACGGCGGCATCGGCCAGATCACCAACACCCTGGCCAATCTGCGTTTCGTGTCCGGCACGCTGCTGCTGAACGACGCCATCAACGTCGGCACGCACAGCGTGGTGAACAGCGGGGCCACCCTGCTGGTCAACAGCGCCATCAACATCACCGGCAGCTACAGCCAGACGGCCGGCGGCCTGGTGATCGGCGTGGCGTCGACCAACAGCTACGGCAGCCTGGTAATCAGCGGGTCAGCCAGCCTGACCGGCGGCGGCATCACCCTGACGGGCAACCTGGCGGCCGGCAGCTACACCATCGTCTCGGCCGGTTCCGGCCTGACGACCAGCGGCCTGACCCTGACCGCCAGCGGCTACACGGTGACCAGCAGCACGATCACCAGTGGCGCCACCACCGACCTGGTGCTGACCCTGAACACGGCCAGCACCCCCACCCACCCCGACTACGCCGCCATCGGTGCCGCCGCCGGCGGGCCGGCGGCCGGCATCGGCATCGCCCTGAACAAGATCGCCGACGCCACCACCCCGGCGGCGGTGGCCTTCCAGACCGCCGTGCTGTCGCGCCTGAGCCCCCTGACGGGCCGGACCATGGACATGGCGATCGCCCAGTTGGCCCCAGCCCAGCTGATCGCCCAGCTGTCGACCGCCATCTCCGCCCCGGTGACCACCGCCGTGGGCGAACACCAGGAGGCCGTGGCCGGCCTGATGGACGGGCCGGGCGGCGACCGGGGCATGGCGGCAGGGTCCAGCGGGCAGAAAAGCGCCATCTGGGGTGAAATCCTGGGCGGCGGCGCCCTGCGCGCCAACAGCCCGGAGGCCACCGGCTTCCGCGCCAGCAGCGCCGGCCTGGTGGTGGGTGCCGACTGGTTCATCGACCCGCAGCTGATGGCGGGCGCGGCGTTCAGCTGGCTGGACAGTTCCGCCACGGGCCAAGGCATGACCGCCGGCAGCCTGACGCGGGTGAAGACCTATCAGCTGACCGCCTACAGCGTCTGGCGGCCGGACTTCGCCGACCATCGCCTGTCGGTCGAGGGCCAGGTCAGCCTGGGCTACAACGATTACAACCAGCGCCGCTGGATCGACTTCCTGGGTGCGCGCGCCAACGCCGATTACGGTGGGGAACAGTACCTGGGCAAGATCACGGTGGGGTATGACCTGCCGGTCACCTCACGCCTGACCCTGACCCCGCAATGGAGCCTGCGGGCCGTGCGCCTGACCAACGACGACTATAGCGAACATGACGCCGGTGTCGCCGACCTGGCCGTCAATGCCCAGGTGATCAACGGCCTGACGCAGGAACTGGGCGCCCGGATCACCACCAGCCTGGACACCCCCCTAGGCCGCCTGTCGCCCGACCTGCGCCTGGTGTGGGAGCATGAGTACCTGAACGGCCCGGTCGCCGTCACCGGGGTGATGGCCGGCGTGGGTTTCGCCGCTGCGTCAGGCCAGGCGGCGGCGGACGGCCTGGGCATCAATCTGGGCGCCACGTTGGAACAGGGCGACCACGTCACCCTGCGGCTGGAATATTCCGGCGACCTGCGCCGCGATTACCAGAGCCACGCCGGCATCCTGCGCGCCAGTTGGGGCTTCTGACCGGTGGGCGGCTGCGTTATGACATCCCATCGCAGCCGCCACGGATCCGTTCCACGCCATGCACCTGCCCCACCACCCCGACGCCTCCGCGCCCGTCATCGTGGAGATCGATCCGGAACAGACCCTGGTCCGCATGGGGCGGCTGCTGGAGCGGCTGGGCCGGCCGCAGGACCGCCTGCCCCCCGTGGTGCACGTCGCCGGCACCAACGGCAAGGGCAGCACCATCGCCTTCCTGCGCGCCATGCTGGAGGCGGCGGGGCACAAGGTCCACGTCTACACCAGCCCCCACCTGGTGCGCTTCAATGAGCGCATCCGGCTGACGGGCCGCCTGATCGGCGACCAGGAACTGCTGGCGTTGATGGAACGCTGCCAGGCCATCAACGGCGACGATCCCCTGGGTGGGTTTGAGCTGACCACCGCCGCGGCATTGACCGCCTTCGCCGAACAGCCGGCCGATGTGGTGCTGCTGGAAACCGGCCTGGGCGGCCGGACGGACGCCACCAACGTGGTGGACCGCCCCGCCGTCACCGCCATCACCCGCATCTCCTTCGACCATATGCAGCATCTGGGCGGCACGCTGGCTCAGATCGCGGCGGAGAAGGCCGGCATCTTCAAGCCCGGCTGCCCGGTCGTGCTGGGCCCCCAGGCGGACGCCGCCGTCCTGGCCGTGCTGCGCGACCGCGCAGCGGCCGTGGGCGCCCCCCTGGCGCCGGACTGGCAGATCAGCCGCCGGGCGGGCGGCTTCCGTTTCGACAGCGCGGCGCGCGGCGTGGACCTGCCGCCGCCGGTCCTGCCCGGCCTGCACCAACTGGCCAACGCCGGCACCGCCATCGCCTGCCTGGCCCACCTGCCCCTGGCGGCGCCGGATGAGGCGGTGGCGCGCGGCCTGCTGACGGCCGACTGGCCCGCCCGGCTGCAGCACCTGACCCAGGGCCGCCTGCCCCGCTACCTGCCGCCCACCTGGCAGCTGTGGCTGGACGGCGGGCATAACGACAGCGCCGGCCAGGTGCTGGCGGCCCAGGCCGCCGCCTGGCGCCAGGCGGACGGCAAGCCGCTGGACCTGGTGGTGGGCATGGTGGCGGACAAGCGGCCAGTGGATTTCCTGCGCCCCCTGGCCCCCTTCGTCCGCCGCCTGATGGCCGTGACCATCCCGGGCACGGACGAACGCACCCTGGACGCCAATGCCATCGCCGCCGCCGCCACGGCCGCCGGCGTGGCGCAGGTGGAGGTGGCGGGCGGCATCGCTGACGCCCTGGCCCGCCTGGGCGCCCAGACCTTCCCGCCCGCCCGCGCCCTGATCTGCGGATCGCTATACCTGGCGGGGGCGGCCCTGTCGGAAAACGGCGCATGCTGATCGAGAACCTGACCGACATCACCATCTTCATCCGCGTGGTCGCCACCGGCAGCCTGTCGGCCGCGGCACGGGAGCTGGACCTGTCGCTGGCGGTGGTGTCCAAGCGCCTGGCACGGCTGGAGGAACGGCTGGGCGTGCGCCTGGCCAACCGCACCACCCGCCGCTTCAGCCTGACGGACGAAGGGGCGGAGTTCCATGAGCGCTGCGTGCGCATCGTGGCGGATCTGGAGGAGGCGCAGGACCATGTCGCCAGCCGGCGGCGCACCGCCACCGGCCTGCTGCGCGTCACCGCCACCGCCGCCTTCGCCCGCCGCCACATCGCGCCGCGCCTGCACCGTTTCCACACCCAGTATCCGGACGTGCGGGTGCACGTGCAGGTCAGCGATACGGTGGTGGATCTGGTGGAGGCCGGCATCGACATCGCCATCCGCCAGGCGGCCCTGCCCGACAGCAGCCTGATGGTGCGCTGGCTGGCGCCCAACCACCGCGTGCCCTGCGCCACGCCTGACTACCTGGCCCAAAATGGGGAGCCGGCGACGCCGCCGGATCTGCTGCGCCACCGCTGCATCGTGCTGGGCGACCCGCCGATGAGCACCTGGCGCTTTCACTGCCGCGAGGCCGACAACGACCCGGTGGCGGTGGAAATCCAGCCGGTGATCCTGACCAACGATGGCGAGGTCGGGCACATGGCGGCCCTGGCCGGGGCCGGCATCGTGCTGAAGTCCATCTGGGACGTGGCCGACGACCTGGCGGCCGGGCGCCTGCGGGCCGTGCTGTCCAAATACTTCTCACCCGCGCCGGCCATCCAGGCGGTCTATCCCGCCGGCCGCCACACCGCCGCCAAGCTGCGCGCCTTCCTGGATTTCCTGGCGGCGGAACTGAAGGCCGACCCCAGCTGGCCCCTGGCCCAGCCGCCCTTACCCCGGGGTTGATATCTCCGCCCCCAGGGCAGCGATGCGGTCGCGCAGCCAGCGCTGGGCGGGATGGGCGTCGTTGCGCCGGTGCCAGGACAGGGCGAAGGGCACCGCCGGCAGGTCCAGCGGCGGCGGCAGGATCGTGAGGTCCGCCGCATGGCCCGACGCCCGCACCACCCCGCCCATCAACGTCGCCACCATGTCCGACCGCGCCACCAGCAGCGGGGCCGCGTACATGTGCGGCAGGGTCAGGGCCAGCCGGCGGCGCAAGCCGCGCTTGGCCAGGGCCGCGTCCACCACGCCGAAGCGGTCGCCCTCGGGCGAGACCAGCAGGTGCGACAAGCCCAGGAAGGCGTCCAGGTCCCAGGGCGCCGATACCGCCGGATGATCCCGGCGCAACACGCAGACGAAACGTTCCTGGAACAGCGGCCGGCCGAGGATGCGGCCCGCGGGCGTCGGCGGCACGCCGATGGTCATGTCGGCCGCCCCGCCGTCCAGCAGGCCGATGGCCTCATCCCGGGCGTTGAAGGTGCGGATGCGCACGCTGATGCCGGGCGCCTGGTCCCGCAGCAGGGCCACCAGGCGGGGCAGCAGGACAAAGGCCGCATGGTCCGACAGGCCCAGGGTGAAGGCCACGGTGGAGGTGCCGGCGTCGAAATCCTGGGTGTAGTCCAAGGTGCGCTGGATGGCAGCCAGCGCGTGGCCCAGCGGCTCCGCCAAATCCAGGGCGCGCGGGGTGGGTTGCAGGCCGTGCGGGGACCGCACGAACAAATCATCCTTCAGCAGGGCGCGCAGGCGGGCCAACGCGGCGCTCATCGCCGGCTGCGTCCGGCCGATGCGGATGCCGGCGCGGGTCACGCTGCGTTCCGCCATCAGGGCGTCAAACGCCACCAGCAGGTTCAGGTCGATGCCATGTAAATCCATGTGGTGGATAATCATGGATATCCCATATTGATTTCAAGCATGGCCTGAGGCTGGCTACGCTTCGCCCTGACATCAACATCAGTGCGGAGACATCCCCCATGCGGGACCATGATCAACCCCCGGAAATCCTGGGCATCCCGGCGGCGGACGCGGCCGCCGTGACGGCGCTGTACCGCGCCTTCAACACGGGCGACACCGTCCTGCTGGACAAGGTCCTGGCCCCGGACTGGCAGGACATCCCCCTGGCGCCGCACCAGCAACCGGGCCGCGACGGGCTGAAGCCCCTGATCAATGAGTTCCGCGCCGCCTTCCCCGACATGCGCATCCAGGTGCTGGAGATCATCGGCGTGCCCGGCCGGGCCGCCATCCGCGCCGTCATCACCGGCACCCACACGGGCGCCTGGTTCGGCGTGGCCCCCACGGGAAAGCCGTTCCGCATCCCCATCCACGAATTCCACCACCTTCAGAACGGCACGGTCACCCACACCTGGCATCTGGAGGATTGGTTCGGCTGGCTGTTCCAGGTGGGTGCCTGGCCGGCCGTCAAACAGGAGATCACCCCATGAAGGCCTTTCAGCTTCCCGGCTATAACCTCGCCCCGGCCTGGGCCGACATCCCGGAGCCGGTGGCCGGCCCGGGTGAGGTGCTGGTGCGCATCAAGGCCGCCGCCCTGAACCCGCTGGACCTGAAGCTCCAGACCGGCGCCATGCAGGCCTATTTCCCCCTGGCCTTCCCCTACACCCAGGCGTCGGACTTCAGCGGCACGGTGGAACAGGTGGGTGCCGGCGTCGGCCAATGGCGGGTGGGCGACCAGGTGGTCGGCCGTACCCCGCCGCCCCAGGGCGGCGCGCTGGCCAGCCTCATCGCCGTGTCGGCCGACCTGCTGGCGCCGGCGCCCAAGTCGTTACCGTTGGTTGAGGCCGCCGGCATCCCCACCGCCGCCGCCACCGCCTGGCAGGCACTGTTCGAGGTGGCGGACCTGAAGCCGGGGCAGACCGTGCTGGTGCATGCCAGCGCCGGCGGCGTGGGCAGCTTCGCCGTGCAGTTCGCCCGGGCCCGGGGCGCCCGCGTCATCGCCACCGCCTCGGGCACCGGCCTGGACATGGTGCGCGCCCTGGGCGCCGACCAGGTGATCGATCACCGGTCGGAGGATTTCGCCGCCCGCGTGACCGACGTCGACGTGGTGCTGGACACCATCGGCGGTGAGACGCAACAGCGGTCCTTCGCCGTGCTGCGCCAGAGCGGCATCCTGGTGGCGGCGGCGTCACCGCCCAATGAAGCCCTGGCCAAGGCCCACAACGTCCGGGCCGCCTTCGTCTTCCTGACCCTGGACGGCGCCCGCCTGGCCCCGCTGGTCGCCATGGTGGATGACCAGCCGCTGACGGTGCTGATTGACCGGGTCGTGCCGTCGGCCGACGTGGAGCAGGCCTTCCAGCACCTGGCCAGCGGCCGGGCCAAGGGCAAGATCATCGTTACGATATCGTAATATTATAGACACGCCAGCGGCATGAGGCTTCGGCTCATGCGGTGTAGGCCGCGACTGCGGCCGCCGGAGCTTTCCGGGGAGCGATAGCGGATCGGAAAGCGAGGACAAGGCAAGGGCCCGGATGGGCCCGCCCGCCGATTGAGGGGGCGGTTGATCGGTCACGATCAACCGCCACAAGTATCAGGCTCGCGGCAGGATGATCTCAAAGGCAACGCCGGTGGGTTTCACCGGCTCGGTCTTGACGTCGCCGCCGTGGGCGCGGGCGATGGCCTGGACCACGGCCAGGCCCAGGCCGGTGCCGCCGCTGATGCGGGCGCGGGATTCGTCCGCCCGCCAGAAGGGGTCGAAGACGTAGGGTTCCATGCCCGGCGGCAGGCCCGGCCCCTGGTCGGCCACACGCAACAGCACATGGTCGCCCACGGCCCGCGTCTCCACCCGCACACGGCCGGGGGAGGCATAGCGGCGGGCGTTTTCCAGCAGGGCCAGCAGGGCCTGGCGCACGCGGGCGCCATCGGCCACCACCAGGACGGGGGCCAACGCCGTATCGATGGCCAGGCCGGCGGCGGCGCAGGTGGGCCCCACCATGGCCACCACGGCCGCGGCCTCCACCGCCACGTCCACCTGTTCGCGCCGCAGATCCAGCCGGCCGCTTTGCGCCAGGGTCAACAGCTTCAGGTCATCGACGATGCGGGTCAGCAAATCCACCTGCCCCACCAGGCCCCGGAAGGCCGCCATGTCGGGCTGGAAGACGCCGTCGGCATAACCCTGCAAACGCCCGCGCAGGATGGTCAGCGGCGTGCGCAGTTCATGGGCGATGGCCACATTCCAGGTGCGCATCTCAATGGCCGCGCGCTCCAGCTGGGCCGCCATGGCGTTGAAGTCCTGGACCAGCTGCTTGGTTTCCTGGAAGGAATTGCCGTCCACCCGCGCCCGGGCCGTCAGGTCGCCACCGGCGATGCGCTGGGCCGCCCCCGCCACCGCGTCCAGCGGCGTGATCAGCCGGCGGGCGAAATTCACGGCCGCCCGGGCCGCCATGGCGACACCGACCATGCCCAGCGCCGCCGTGACCGTCCAATCCAGCACATGCTGCCAGATTTCCGGCGGATGGTGGGTCAGTTCGGGCCACAGCCGGAACATCACGGTGAAGAAGATGGTCAGGCCCGTGGTCATGAAGACCAGGGCCAGGCCGGTCACCGCCGCCATGGAATGCACCAGCTGACGGTTCAGGCCCGTCGCCCGCGTCCAGCCCACCATGTCCCTCAATGCCATGCGACGTCCCTTAAGATCAAACCCCCGGGCCCAGGCGATAGCCCACGCCCCGGACCCCTTCCATGAACCCGCCGACCCCGGCGGCCTGCAATTTACGCCGGATGTTGCTGGCGTGGCTGTCGATGGTGCGTTCCAGCGTGTCGCTTTCCGGCAGGCAGGCGTCGATCAGTTCCGCCCGCGTGAAGGCGCGCGTGGGCGCCCGCATCATGTGGGCCAGCATGCGGAATTCCGTCAGCGTCAGGTCCAGGCGCTGCCGCCCCGCATCATTCGCCACCACCGCCATGTGGGCGGTGAGGTCCAGTTCCAGCGGGCCCAGGCGCAGCAGGGTCTGGCCCTCGGTCGATCGCGTGCGGCGCAGCACCGCCTTTACCCGCGCCACCACCTCCAGCGGGTTGAAGGGCTTGACGATATAGTCGTCGGCGCCGATGCGCAGGGCCTGCAGCTTGTCCAGATCCTCGCTCAGCGCCGTGACCATGATGACGGGGGTGTCGCCGCGCCGGCGCAGTTCGGCCAGCACCTCATACCCGTCCACCTTGGGCATCTTCACGTCCAGGATGACCAGGTCGGGCGGCAGGGCACGGTGCAGGTCCAGCGCCACCTGGCCGTTGATGGCCGTGACGGTGCGCAGCCCCTCCCGCTCCAGATAGCCTTGCAGGATGCTGGCGATCTCCGGCTCGTCCTCCGCGATCAGCACCAATGCGTCCGTCATGACCGTTCCCTCGCCCCTACTTTATACCACCGCCCAGCACCTGATAGAGCGTGACGAGATTGCTGGCGTCCGTCAGTTGGACCGACACCAGGGTCTGCTGGGCGGAATACAAGGTCCGCTGGCTGTCCAGCGCGTTCAGGAAGGTGTTGCTGCCCTGCTTGTACAGGGCCAGCGCCAGGTCGTAGCTGGTCTGCGCGCTTTTCACCGTGGCCTGCTGGGCGTCCAGCTGTTCGGCGATGGTGCCGCGGCGAGCCAGGGCGTTGGCCACCTCTTCAAACGCCGTCTGGATGGCCTTCTCATAGCTGGCCACGGCCGACTGCTGTTGCGCCTTGGCATAGTCCAAATTGCCCTGGTTGGCGCCGGCATCGAAGATGGGCACGCTGGCCGACGGCGTGAAGCTGAACGCCTGGGAATGGGCGTCGAACAGGTTGCCGAAGGCCGAACTGGCGTAGCCCGCCGCCGCCGTCAGGCTGACGGTGGGGAAGAAGGCGGCGCGGGCGGCACCGATGCTGGCGTTGGCCGATTTCAGCGTATGTTCGGCCGACAGCACGTCCGGCCGGTTCAGCAGCACGTCGGAACTGATGCCGGCCGGCAGGGCCGCCAGGGTGAAGGTGTGCCCCTCGATCCCGTCCGGCAGATGCGCCGGGTCCACCGGGCCGCCGGTCAGGATCTCCAGCGCGTTCAGGTCCTGCGCCACCAGGGTGGTGTAGTTGGCCACATCCGCGCGGGCGGTCTGGAAGGTGGTCTCCGCCTCCGCCACCGTCAGGCGCGTGTCCACGCCGATGGACAGGCGCTTGCGCGTCAGGTCCAGCGTCTTTTGCGCGCTGTCCATCGTCGCTTGCGCGATGCGCAGCAGGCTTTTGTCGGACGCGTAGGTGATGTAGGCGGTCGCGACCTCGGAGATCAGGGTGATGCGGGTGGCCCGCGCCGTCTCCTCCTGCGCCAGATAGGTTTCCAGTTCCGCCCGGGTCAGGCTGGCGACGCGGCCGAACAGGTCGAGTTCGAACGCGCTGATGCCGATGTTGGCGGCCAGGGTTTTGCTTTCCACCCGGCTGGCGGCGGCACCCGTGCGGGTGTAGCCGCCCTCGCCATTGGCGGACAGGGTCGGCAATTGCGCCGCCTGCTGCACATGGTAGGTCGCCTTGGCGGCCAGCACGTTCTGGATGGCGACGCGCAGGTCACGGTTGTTGTCCAGCGACTGGCCGACCACGGCCCGCAAGCCGTCATCGACGAAGAAGTCCTGCCACCCCGTCTCCGCCACCGGCTTGGCGGCATCGGCCGCAGGCTTGGCATAGGCCGCCCCTTGCGGGAAGGTGGCCGGCACGGGTGCGGCCGGCCGCTGGTAATCGGGATCGAAGGAAATGCAGCCGGACAGCAGGCCCAGGGCCGCCGCACCGGCGGCCAGGCGCAGGGCCAGGCGGGCGCGTTTCATATCAGGCCGCGACATCACGCGCCCTCCACAGGGGATTCGGGTTGGGGGGCGTTGCCGTGCTTGGCCGCGAGATCGCCGCCGAACAGCTTGCGCACCAGGACGTAGAACAGCGGCACCAGGAAGATGGCCAGGACGGTGGCCGAGATGACGCCGCCGACGACGCCGGTGCCGATGTCGTTCTGGCTGCCGGCGCCGGCACCGGTGGCGACGGCCAGCGGAACGACGCCCGCCACGAAGGCCAGCGAGGTCATCAGGATGGGGCGCAGGCGCAGCTTGGCCGCCTCGATCGCCGCCTCCACCGTGGGCATGCCCCGCTTTTCGGCGGCCTCGGCGAATTCCACGATCAGGATGGCGTTCTTGGCGGACAGGCCGATGGTGGTCAGCAAACCCACCTGGAAATAGATGTCGTTGGACAGCCCGCGCAGGGTGGCGGCCGCGACCGCCCCCAGCACGCCCAGCGGAATGACCAGCATGACCGACACCGGGATGGACCAGCTTTCATACAGGGCGGCCAGGCAAAGGAAGACCACCAGGATGGAGATGCCGTACAGCATGGGCGCCTGCCCGCTGGACAGCCGTTCCTGATAGGACAGGCCGGTCCATTCGAAGCTGTTGCCGGCCGGCAGCTGGCCCACCAGCTTTTCCATGGTGTTCATGGCGTCGCCGGAACTGGTGTCGCCGGCGGCGCCGCCCTGGATTTCCACGGCGGCCAGGCCGTTGTAGCGCTGCAACTGGGGCGAGCCCATTTCCCAGCGCGACTGGGCGAAGGCGGTGAACGGCGCCATCGTGCCGCTGGTACCCCGCACGTACCAGGCCGACAGGTCCTCCGGCGCGGAACGGTAGGGCATGTCGCCCTGCAAGTAGACGCGCTTCACGCGGCCACGGTCGATGAAGTCGTTGACGTAGGTGCTGCCCCAGGCGTCGGTCAGCGTGGCGGTGACGTCGCTGACCGACAGGCCCAGCGCCTGGGCCTTGGCCTGGTCGATGTCGATCTTCAGCTGGGGGGTGTCGTCCAGGCCGTTGGGGCGGACGGCTTGCAGGGTCGGGTCCTTGGCGGCCAGGCCCAGCAACTGGTTACGGGCGGCCATCAGGCCAGCGTGGCCCTGGGTGCCGTTATCCTGCAACCACATGTCGAAGCCGTTGGACTGGCCCAGCCCCTGGATGGACGGGGGGATCAGCGCGAAGACCTGGGCGTCGCGGACGGCCGACAGGTTTTTCATGGCGCGGGCGGCGATGGCCTGGGCCCGCTTTTCCACGCCGGGCCGATCACTCCAATCCTTCAGCGCCAGGAAGGCCATGCCCGCGTTCTGGCCGGAGCCGGCGAAGCTGAAGCCCGCCACCGTGAACACGGCCTTCACCGTGTCCTTCTCCTCCTCCATGAAATACTTCTCAAGGGTGCGGGCCACCTGGTCGGTGCGGGCGTAGGTCGCCCCCACCGGCAGGGTGTACTGCACCATGACCGATCCCTGGTCCTCATCGGGCAGGAAGCTGGTGGGCAGGCGCACGAATAGCAGCGCCATGGCGCCGACGATGACGGCATAGGCCAGCATGAAGATCACCGGTCGGCCGATCAGGCCCACCAGGCGGCGGGCATAGCTTTCCTGCCCACGGTCGAAGTTGCGGTTGAACCAGCCGGCCAGGCCCTTGGTATGCTCATGCCCGTTGGCCTTCAGCAGGCTGGCGCACAGGGCCGGCGACAGGGTCAGCGCCACCACCACCGACAGGGCCATGGCCGAGACGATGGTGATGGAGAACTGGCGGTAGATGACGCCCACCGACCCGCCGAAGAAGGCCATGGGCAGGAACACCGCCGACAGCACCATGGCGATGCCCACCAGGGCGCCGGTGATCTCCCCCATCGATTTGGCGGTGGCGTCGCGGGCCGACAGCTTTTCCTCGCGCATGATGCGCTCGACGTTTTCCACCACGACGATGGCGTCGTCCACCAGCAGGCCGATGGCCAGCACCATGGCGAACAGGGTCAGGGTGTTGATGGAATATCCCGCCGCCGCCAGCACGCCGAAGGTACCCAGCAGCACCACCGGGACGGCGATGGCGGGGATCAGCACGGCGCGCCAGCTTTGCAGGAAGACGAACATCACGATGACCACCAGGATGATGGCCTCGATCAGCGTCTTGATGACCTCATGGATGGACAGCTTCACGAAGTCGGTGCTGTCGCGCGGATAGGCGATCTTGTAGCCGGTGGGGAAGCTCTTGGACATGGCCTGCACCTTGGCCTTCACCAGGGCCGCCGCCTTCATGGCGTTGGCGCCCGAAGCCAGCTGCAAGGCGATGCCCGAGGCCGGATGCCCGTTCAGGCGGGTGCTGACGCTGTAATCCTCGTCCCCCAGCTCCACCCGCGCCACGTCGCTGACCCGCACGGTGGACCCGTCGGTCAGCGTCTTGACGACGATGTTGCGGAACTGGTCGGGCGTCTGCAGCCGCGACATGGCGGTGACGGTGGCGTTCAGCTGCTGTGTGGCGGCGGAGGGCCGCGCGCCGATCTCACCCGCCGTGACCTGAGTGTTCTGTTCCTCGATCGCGGTGGCAACGTCGGACGGCATCAGGGCGTAGCTGTGCAGCTTGTGCGGATCCAGCCAGATGCGCATGGCGTATTCGGCGCCGAACACCCGGGTGGTGCCGATGCCGTTGATGCGGCTCAACGGGTCCTGAAGGTTGCTGACCAGCCAGTCCGACACGTCGGCGCTGCTGCTCTTGTCCGTCTCGTCATAGATGGCGACGACCATCAGGAAGTCGGTCTGCGCCTTGGCGACGGTGACGCCCTGCTGCTGCACCTCGGTCGGCAGGCGGCTGTTGGCCTGCGAGACCTTGTTCTGCACCTGCACCTGGGCCGTGTCGGGGTCGGTGCCCTGCTCGAACGTGACGCTGATGCTGGCGCTGCCGCTGGAACTGCTGGAGGAGTTGAAATACAGCAGGTGATCCAGGCCGGTCAGCTGTTGTTCCAGCACCTGGACGACGCTGCTTTCAACCGCTTCGGCCGAGGCGCCGGGGTATGTGGCGCTGATGGAAACGGACGGCGGCGCGATGTCGGGATATTGCGACACGGGCAGCGTGTTGATCGCCAGGATGCCGGCCAGCATGATGACGATGGCGATGACCCACGCGAAGATGGGCCGGTCGATGAAATAGCGTGCGAACATGGGCCGTTACTTCCCGCCGTTGTTGGTGGCGGGGGCGGCCGGTGCCGCGGCCGTGGCATCCACCGGCGTCACGGTCTGGCCGGCCTTCACCTTCTGCAGGCCATCCACGATCAGGCGGTCGCCGTCGTTCAGGCCCTTGGTGACCAGCCACTTGTCACCGACGGTGCGGTCCACCGTCAGGTCGCGCTGTTCCACCTTGTTCTGCGCGTCCAGCACCAGGGCGATGGGCTCACTCTTGGCGTTGCGGGACACGCCCTGCTGCGGCGCCAGGATGGCGGTGGGCAGCACGCCCTCCTCCACCGTGGTGCGCACGTACATGCCGGGCAGCAGCATTTCCTGCGGGTTGGGGAACTGGGCGCGCAGGGTGACCGCACCGCTGTCCTCATCCACCGACACCTCGGCGAACTTCAGCGTGCCGGGCGTGGCGTAGTCGGACCCGTCCTCCAGCGTCAGGCCGACCTGGGCGCTGGCGGCGTTCAGGCCGCCGGCCTGGCGCTGGCGCTTCAGCTTGGTGGCCTCGACGCTGGCCTGGGTGATGTCGACGTAGATGGGGTCCAGCTGGGTGATGGTGGCCAGTGTGGTGGTCTGGTCGGCCGTGACCAGCGCGCCCTCGGTGATGGAGGACCGGCCGATGCGGCCGGAAATGGGGGCGGTGATCCGGGTGTAATCCAGGTTCACCTTGGCGGCCTTCAGGGCGCCCTTGTCGGTGATGATGGTGGCCAGGCCCTGCTGGTAGGCGGCCTTGGCATCATCGTAATCCTGGCGGCTGACGCCCTCGATCTTCACCAGTTCGGCGTAGCGGTCGGCCTTGGCCTTCAGGGTGATCAGGTCGGCCTCGGCATTGGCCAGCGTGCCCTGCGCCTGCTCGTACGCCGCCTCATAGGGGGCGGGGTCGATCTGGTACAGCACCTGGCCCGCCTTCACCATGCTGCCTTCCTCGAACAGGCGCTGCTTGATGATGCCGGTCACCTGGGGCAGCACGGCCGAGACGCGATAGGCGGTGGTGCGGCCGGCCAGTTCGGTGCGCAGCGGCACGGCCTGCGCGTGCAGGGTGACGATGCCCACCTTCTGCGGCGGCGGTGGCGCCTGCTCCTGCTTCTTCTCGCAGGCGGCCAGGGCCAGCAGACCCAGCACGGCGGCGCTGGAACGGGACAGGGCCCGGCGGGGCGGCAGGGTCAGCGGCAGGGTGGTCAATCGCTTCAACATCTCGGTCGTCATCCTGACGGTTTCCGGGCCCCGCTTCCCCCTGCGCCCCCAATGGGCGCGCAGGGAAAAATAGAGAGGGAGCCGATGATTCCGAGATGGGTTACCGGAGATTTGTTGAGAAAGTGTGGAGAAGCGATCCACGGCGCGTGATTACCCCGTCCGGGGGAACAGGGTTGCCATGCAGGTCGGGAGGGGTTAGCAGGCCGCCGCCACCTTCAGGCCGGCCGCCCGCCGGTCCTGCATCCAGCCGGCCACGGCCAGCAACAGGCCGCCAAGGGCCACGGCCGCACCGGCCAGGGCCACCACCTCATACCCCAGGCCGCCATCGATCACCATGCCGCCCAGGAAGGCGCCGCCGGCGTTGCCCAGGTTGAAGGCGGCGATGTTGAGGGAGGCCGCCAGGCTGGGCGCGTCGCCCGCCTTTTCCAGCACCCGCATCTGCAGCGGCGGCACGGTGGCGAAGGCGGCGATGCCCCAGACGAACAGGGTGGCGACGGCCGCGATGGGGTTGTGCATGGTGACGGCGAAGCCGGCCATGATCAGGCCCAGCGCCGCCAGGACGCCGACCAGCGTTGGCATCAGGGCCCGGTCGGCCAGGCGGCCGCCCAGGATGTTGCCCAGGGTCAGACCCAGGCCGAACACCAGCAGGGCGGAGGTGACGGCGGTGGGCGACAGGCCGGCGGCATGTTCCAGGATGGGGGTGATGTAGGTAAAGACGGCGAAGACGCCGCCGAAGCCCAGCACGGTGGTGCCCAGCGCCACCAGCACCGCCGGCCGCTTCAGCACCGCGATCTCATCCCCCAGGCTGCCCTGTTCCGTCGTCGCCACCGGCGGCACCAAGGCGGCAACGGCGGCGGCGGCCACCAGGCCCAGGCCGGCCACGGCCCAGAAGGTGGCCCGCCAGCCGAAATGCTGGCCGATCAGGGTGCCCAGCGGCACGCCCAGGATGTTGGCCAGGGTCAGGCCGGTGAACATCAGCGCGATGGCGCTGGCCCGCCGTTCCGCCGGCACCAGACTGGCCGCCACCACCGATCCGATGCCGAAGAACGACCCGTGGGTGAAGGAGGCGACGATACGCGCCACCATCAGCACGGTATAGTTGCCGGCCACCGCCGCCAGGCCGTTGCCCAGGATGAACAGGCCCATCAGGGCGATCAGCAAGGTCTTGCGCGGCACGCGGCCGGTGGTGGCGGTCAGCAGGGGGGCCCCCACCACCACGCCCAGGGCGTAGCCGGTGATCAGCATGCCCGCCATGGGGATGGACACGCCCAGGTCCAGGGCGACGTCGGGCAGCAGGCCCATGATGACGAATTCGGTGGTGCCGATGGCAAAGGCTGCGGCCGCCAAAGCGAACAGGGGAAGTGGCATGATGACTACTCCGGGCGATGCCTTCCGCCTGGGCCCGATATAGGGGCTGGCGGGATTGGTTCATGCCACCAATCTTGTTGTTTCCGCACGCGCGAAAAAGCGGCCTGTCGCAGACACACTCTTCACGATTTGGAAAGAGTACCTTGGCATCAGCAGCCATTCTTCGCGACCCCGCCGAATGCTAAACCGAAGCCCATGATCGCGCTTGGTAAAAAGGACGCCCGGAAATGTTCGACCTGACTGACAAGCATGTGCTGGTGATCGGCGGCACCTCGGGCATCGGCCTGGCCACCGCCCAGGCGGCCGCCACGCTGGGCGCCCGGGTCACGGTGGCCTCGCGCAACGCCGACCGTGTCGTGGCGGTGGCGGCGGACATTGGCCGGGGTACGGAAGGCCGGCCGCTGGACATCCTGGACGACGGCGCCGTCGCCGCCTTCTTCCAGGCGGGCCGCACCTATGACCATATCGTGGTGTCCGCCGCCCGCACCAGCCGGGGCCCGGTGGCGGAGATGCCGCTGGCCGACGCCTACGCCTCATTGAACTCAAAGTTCTGGGGCGCGTATCGCGTGGCCCGCGCCGCCGCAATGGCCGACGCCATCAACCCCGGCGGGTCGCTGACCCTGGTCTCGGGCTATCTCGCCATCCGGCCCAAGAAGGGGGCGGCGCTGCAGGCGGCCATCAACGCCGCACTGGAGGCGCTGGCCAAGGGCCTGGCGCTGGAACTGGCGCCGGTGCGGGTCAACGCCGTCTCCCCCGGCTTCGTCGACACGCCCCTGTGGGGCGACGCCCCGGCGGAGGAGAAGGCCGCCCGCCTGGCGGCCGTGGCCAAGGGCCTGCCCGCCGGTCTGGCCGGCCAGGGCGACCACATCGCGACGCAGATCATCGCCGGCATGGTGAACCCCTACCTCAGCGGCAGCGTCACCTATGTCGACGGCGGCGGCGCCCTGGTCTGAGCCCGCCATCAATTCCCATAAATCAGGAGAAAACCATCATGAAAATCGACGTCAGCGGCCAGACGGCCATCGTCACCGGCTCCACCGCCGGCATCGGCTTCGGCATCGCGCTGGGCCTGGCCCAAGCGGGGGCCGCCGTGGTGCTGAACGGCCGCAGCCAGGCCACCGTCACGGCGGCGGTGGCCAAGCTCAGCGACCTGGTGCCGGGCGCCGACATCCGCGGCGTCCCCGCCGACCTCAGCACGGCGGAAGGCTGCGCCACCCTGGTGGCGGTGGTGCCCGACGCAGACATCCTGGTCAACAACACCGGCATCTTCGAGCCCAAGGGCTTCTTCGACATCCCGGATGAGGACTGGACCCGCTTCTTCGATGTCAACGTCATGTCCGGCGTGCGCCTGTCCCGCGCCTACCTCAAGGGCATGCTGGAGCGCAACCGCGGCCGCATCATCTTCATCGCCTCGGAATCCGGCCTGAACATCCCGGTGGAGATGATCCACTACGGCTTCAGCAAGACGGCCCAGCTGGCGGTGTCGCGCGGCCTGGCCAAGCTGACCCAAGGGACCAACGTCACGGTCAACGCCGTCCTGCCCGGCCCCACCCTGTCGGACGGGGTGGAGACGATGCTGAAGGACGCCATCACCGAGGGCAAGACGGCCGAGGAAGCGGGGGCGGAGTTCGTGAAGGCCCACCGCCCGACCTCGCTGATCCAGCGCCTGGCCCGGGTGGAGGAGGTGGCGAACATGGTGGTCTACGCCTGTTCCCCCCTGGCATCCGCCACCAATGGTGCCGCCCTGCGCGTCGACGGCGGCGTGGTGGACTTCATCGCCTGACCTGTCGACGTTGAGAGAAGGGCCATCCCGACCATGCGCTTGATGACCACCGCCGCCCTGTTGTCCACCCTGGTGCTGACACCCCTGGCGACGAAAGCCGCCACCGTCCCGCCGGCGGCGGTGGAACCCATCGGCATCGCGCTGGAGGGATGGCCCTATCCCTTCCCGGTCGGCTATTACGAGTTCACGGTGGAGGGCCAGGTCCTGCGCCAGGCCTATATGGACGTGGCCCCCACCGGGAAACCCAACGGCCGCGTGGCCCTGCTGCTGCATGGCCGCAATTTCCCGGCCAGCTATTGGGAAAAAACCATCCGCGCCTTCGCCGCCGACGGCTATCGCGTCATCGCCACCGACCAGATCGGCTTCGGCAAGTCGTCCAAGCCCGACCTGCCCTACAGTTTCGATTTCTTCGCCGCCAACACCGCCGCCCTGCTGGACAGCCTGGGCGTCAAACAGATTGACTTGGTGGGCCATTCCATCGGCGGCATGCTGGCCGCCCGCTTCACCCGCACGTATCCGGAGCGGGTGCGCCGCCTGGTGCTGGAAGCACCCATCGGGCTGGAGGATTACCGCATGACGGTGCCGCCGGTGACCGACGCCTTCCTCTATGATCGCGAGTACGGCCTGACGGCCGACGCCTACCGCGACTTCCTGAAGAACAGCTATTCCATCTCCGTGCCCGTGGCGGAGATCGAGCCCTTCGTGACCATCCGCGAACGGCAAAAGGCCAGCGGCGAATATCCGCGCTGGGTGAAGTCCTTCATCAAGTCCTACCAGATGATCCACGACCAGCCGGTGGTGCACGAATACCCACTGATCAAAACACCCACCCTGTTCATCATGGGATCGGCCGACCACAACGCGCCCGGCAAACCCTACACCACCAAGGAACTGGGTGCCGGCATGGGCCGCAACGCCGATAACGCCAAGGCCATCGCCGCATCCATGCCGGACGCGCAGGTGGTGGTGTTCGACGGCGTCGGCCATTTGCCGCATTTCGAGCGGCCGGACGATTTCAACCAGGCGGCGCTGGGTTTCTTCGACCGCTGATCACAGATCGTCGTAGATATTGCCCTCGCCCTTTTGCGGGGCCGGCGCCTGCCGGGCCTTTTCCGCCTGCTGGCGCGCCTCCGCCCGCACGGCGGCCAGCGGCCGGTCATCGACCAGCGCGTCATCGACATCCGGGCCCGGATCGCTTTCAGGCTTCACGCCGGCGTTGCGCAGCCATTCCCCGCACCAGTCGGTGGACATGGTGGTGGGGAAGACGCCGGCCGGCGCGCGGTCCGTCACCACCGGCGGATAGCGCCGGCACTGCCCCTTGGGGCCCCGTTCGCGCACGCCGCCGCCCAGCCAATGGCGGCAGGTATAGCAAATATCGGAACGGCGGACGGCCATGGGTTCAGGCTTTCGGGCTGCGGGACCGCCCACTTTATATCATGGCCCGACGGGCGGGGCGCAAATGCCATCTGCCCTTTGCCGGACGCGACCCGATTTCAGCATGCGCCGCAATCGCTTGCGAATAAAACGCAACAATATTGTTCTGGAAAACTTCGCCAAACAAATGAGACAGTGTCCCTGGCATTATCAAACAGAATTGGGAATGGAAAATACGATCTATGGCTGCATGGCTTCGCGAAGAATGCAGCCAAACGTATCCGCTTGATTTTCAATTCACCCGATTTTTCCGACCCATTATCCGGCAGATGACGACAATACAATGAAAGCCACATCCGCAAGCGCCAATCCACGCAAGCCGGGAATTGTGCATTTGGCCCTGGCCATGGGCGGCTTCGCCATCGGCACGACCGAATTCGCGACCATGAGCCTGCTGCCGTTCATGGCGCGGGATCTGCACGTCAGCGAACCCGTGGCCAGCAACGTCATCAGCGCCTATGCCCTAGGGGTGGTGGTCGGGGCCCCGGTTTTCGCCGTCCTGTTCGCACGCATGGCGCGACGGTCCCTGCTGGTTCTTCTGATGCTGTTGTTCGGCGCCGCCAATCTGCTGTCGGCGTTCGCCTCGAATTACGAAACCATGATGCTTTTCCGTTTTCTGAGCGGCCTGCCCCATGGCGCCTATTTCGGAATCGCGGCGCTGGTCGCCTCGTCGGTGGTGCCGCCCAACAAGCGGACCGCCGCCGTCGGGCGCGTGATGCTGGGCCTGACGGTGGCCACGGTGGTAGGCGTGCCGCTGGCCAATGTGCTGGGGCAACTTGCCGGATGGCGCTGGGGTTTCGGCATCGTGGCGCTTCTGGCCTGGACGACCGTCCTGCTGGTCTTCCGCTTCGCGCCCTATGAGGACGCGCGGGCGGACGCCAGTTCCCGGCGGGAGCTTGGCGCCCTCAAGCAGCCCCAGGTCTGGCTCACCCTGGCGACCGGCGCCATCGGATTTGGCGGCGTCTTCGCCGTGTACACCTATCTCGCCTCCACCATCATCGAGGTCACCCATCAGTCCGCCGCCGCCATTCCCGCCGTTCTGATGATTTTCGGCATCGGGATGACGTGCGGGAATCTGGTGATGCCCCGGTTCGCGGATCGGGCCCTCAAGACGACGGTGACCGCCATGATCCTGATGATGGGCGCGATGCTGGCGCTGTACGCCCCCGCCGCGAAGAACATCGTCACGCTTTCGCTGGACATGTTCGGCCTGGGCTTCAGCGTATCCCTCGCCACCATGCTGCAAACCAGGCTGATGGATGTCGCCGGCGACGCCCAGGCGTTGGCCGCCGCCTTGAACCATTCGGCGTTCAACACGGCGAACGCCCTGGGGCCGTGGCTGGGCGGCATGGCCATCACCGCGGGATTCGGCTGGACTTCGACGGGCTGGGTTGGTGTCGCGCTGGCCGTGGGCGGCCTGGTGATCTGGGGGGCGTCCTGCCTGCACGCGTCACCGGGACGGCGACTGGCGGAAGATGCCCGCCCCTGACAACCGTTCCGGTCAGCCGCCGAACCGTCTTTCAGCCCGTCCATGCGCCCCCCGCGCTTGAAGGGGGCCTCAAGGCTCACTAGTCTTCAGTCCTCCCTTCGGGGCCGGTCGGGCGGGCTGGACCCGACCCTTGGCAAGATGGAAGACGACCTTGGTGGACATACGCGACGGTTTCATTGGAACGATCGGCAACACGCCCCTGATCCGGCTGGAAGCCGCCTCCAAGGCCACGGGCTGTGAGATTCTGGCCAAGGCGGAGTTCCTGAACCCCGGCGGGTCGGTCAAGGACCGCGCCGCCCTGGCCATCGTGCGCGACGCGGTGGAGCGGGGCGTGCTGAAGCCCGGCGGCACCATTGTCGAGGGCACGGCCGGCAACACCGGCATCGGCCTGGCGCTGGTGGGCAATGCCTGGGGCTTCAAGACCGTCATCGTCATGCCCGAGACGCAGAGCCAGGAAAAAAAGGACATGCTGCGCCTGATCGGCGCCGATTTGCGCCTGGTCTCCGCCGTGCCCTACAAGGACCCGGGCAACTACGTCCATGTCAGCCGCCGCATCGCGGAGGAACTGGCGGCGACGGAGCCGAACGGCGCCGTCTGGGCCAACCAGTTCGACAATCTGGCCAACCGTGAGGGCCACCGCGCCACCACCGGCGTGGAGATCTGGGAACAGACGGGCGGCAAGGTCGACGCCTTCACCTGTGCGGTGGGCACCGGCGGCACGCTGGCCGGCATCGCCCTGGCCCTGAAGGACCGCAACCCCAACGTCCGCATCGTCATGGCCGACCCGCTGGGCAGCGCGCTGTACAGCTGGAAGAAGACGGGGGAACTGGTCTCGACCGGTACCTCCATCACCGAGGGTATCGGCCAGGGCCGCGTCACCGCCAACCTGGTGGACGCCCCCATCGACGACGCCGTGCAGATCCCGGATGAAGAGGCGCTGCCCATCATCTTCGACCTGGTGAAAACCCAGGGCCTGGTGGTCGGCGGGTCCAGCGGCATCAACGTCGCCGCCGCCATCCGCGTGGCGCGCGACTTGGGGCCCGGCCACACCATCGTGACCGTACTCTGCGACTTCGGCACCCGCTATCAGTCCAAGCTGTTCAATCCGGAGTTCCTGAAGGAACGGAACCTGCCCAGCCCGGATTGGATGTGAGGAAGGATCAGATCATGACCGAGAGCGCGCTGGTCAGCACCGAATGGCTGGCCGATCACCTGGCCGACACCGACATTCGCGTGGTGGATGCCAGTTATCACATGCCCAACGTCGCCCGCGACGCGAAGGCGGAGTTCGCGGACCGGCACATCCCCGGCGCCGTCTTCTTCGAGATCGACGCCATCGCCGACAAGACCATCCCCCTGCCCCACATGCTGCCCACGGCGGAGGCGTTCGCCAAAGCCACGGCGGATCTGGGCATCGGCCGCGACAGCACGGTCGTCGTCTACGACGTCTATGACCTGTTCAGCGCCGCCCGGGTGTGGTGGACCTTCCGCACCTTCGGCCACGACAAGGTGTTCGTCCTGGATGGCGGTTTCCCCAAGTGGCTGGCCGAGGGTCGCCCGGTGGAATCCGGCCCCGCCCAGCCCAAGCCGGCGGGGGAGCCCATCGCCGCCCGCCTGAACCCGGCGCTGGTGCGCAGCGCCGACGCCGTGCGCGAGAACATCGACCGCAAGGTGGAGCAGGTGGTGGATGCCCGCAGCCAGGGCCGGTTCGAGGCGACGGCGCCCGAACCCCGCGCCGGCCTGCGCGGCGGCCACATCCCGGGCAGCCGCAACGTGCCCTTCACCGACCTGATCGCGGACGGCCGCCTGAGGCCCACGGACGAACTGGCCGCCCGCTTCCAGGATGCCGGCGTGGACGTGAACCGCCCGCTGGTCACCAGCTGCGGCAGCGGCCTGACCGCCGCCATCCTGGCCCTGGCGCTGCATGAGATCGGCCAGCCCGACGTGGCGGTCTATGACGGGTCGTGGACCGAGTGGGGCGGCCGGACCGACCTGCCCGTCGCCACCGGCCCGGCATGACCATGGCCCTTGAGCGCTGGGTCCTGCCCGACGACCTGCCGGCGGGCAAGCTGCCGGTCACCGTCACCTATCTTGAGATGCCGGAGCCGCCGGCCGGGCCGGAACGACCCCGGCCGGCCGGGGTCGACGGCCCGGTACACGCCCGCAACTGCCCGCCGGCCTACTACCGTTTCCTGTACGACACGGTGGGCGATCCCTGGCTGTGGGAATACCGCCGCCGCATGGCGCCGGAACGGCTGGCCGAAATCCTGGCCGATCCGGCGGTGGAGGTGCACGTCGTTTCCATCGAGGGCGTGCCCGCCGGCTATATCGAGCTGGACGCGGAAAAGCTGGCCCAGGACGGAACCATGGACGTGGCCTATTTCGGCCTGATGCCCTGGGCCATCGGCCACGGCATCGGCCCCTGGCTGCTGGACTGGGGCATCCGCCGCGCCTGGGCCCGGCCCGGCGCGCGACGCCTGACGGTGAACACCTGCACCTTCGACCACCCGTCGGCCCTGGGGCTGTACCGGAAGATGGGGTTCCGCCCGCTGCGGACGGAGGACAAGCTGGTGGACGACCCACGGCTGACCGGCCTGCTGCCCCTGACGGCGGCGGCGCATATTCCGCTCGCCCGCACACCATGACGCTGCCGGCCTTCCTGCGCGCGTCGGAATTGCGCCTGGCCTTCCGGGTCACGGTGGCGGGCACGGCGGCGCTGGCCACGGCCCGCGTCTTCCACCTGCCCCAGGGGTATTGGGCGGTGATCACCGCCATCATGGTGATGCAGGCCAGCATCGGCGGGTCGATGAAGGCCGCCATGGACCGTTTCGCCGGCACCCTGTCGGGGGCGGCCTGGGGGGCGGTGGTCGCCACCTTCGGCCGGCATGACAACACCGCCGACATCTGCCTGACCCTGGCCGCGGCCATCGCCCCGCTGGCCTGGGTGGCGGCGCGCAACCCCATGTACAAGCTGGCACCGGTCACGGCCATCATCGTGGTGCTGACCTCCGCTGGCAGCACCGAAAACTCGTTCATGCTGGCGCTGGACCGGGTGCTGGAAATCATCATCGGCAACGTCATCGGCCTGGCCGTGGCCCTGTTCGTGCTGCCGTCGCGCGCCCATGGCGTGGTGCTGACCGCCGCCGCCAAGGTGGTGGATTTGAGCGCCGACATGCTGGACACCCTGCTGGACCCCGACCTGACGGATGAAGGGCGCCAGGGCGTGCCCAAGCGCCACGCGCAGTTGTGGGGCGCCCTGCGCCCGCTGGAAACGGCGGCGGAAGAGGCCCAGCGGGAGCGCCGCACCTGGCTGGGCGACCAGTATGATCCGGCCCCCCTGGTGCGCACGCTGACCCGCCTGCGCCACGATCTGGTGATGGTCAGCCGCGCCACCGCCAACCGGGGGGCGGAGGGGACCGCCGGCAAACGCCTGGACCCGACACAAGCCGAGGTGCGGGTGCTAGGCGTGGAATTCCTGAAAGGCGTGGCGGCATCCCTGCGCAGCAAGACCGCCCCGCCGGATATCGAGCCGGTACGGGCGGCGACACGCGCCTATCTGGACATGGTCCAGACCCTACGGTCGGAAGGCGTGCTGCGCGAACTGCCGCGCGGCGTGACCGGGCAGATCTTCACCCTGTCCTTCGCGCTGGAGCAGATGGCCCAGGATCTGGGCGACCTGCATGCCCGGGTGGACGAGGTCAAGCCCGCCACCCGGCGGGAGGACAAGAAAGAAGAGGTCCTCCCCACGGAACCGAAGGCCAGCGCATAAGCACGACCTTCGGCGCCAAGGGCCTTACCGGGCGGTATCGGCGACCTGCTCGTCCGGCACGCCGGAGAAATCGCGAGCCACGACCTTCAGGTCATGGATGGTGCGCTGATAGCTGCTGTCGATGGCGGCGCGGCCATCAGGCGTCCAGCCGATGGGGCTGCGGGCGCTGAGGCCGTTCAGGCAGGCCAGGCGGGCTTCGGCGGCCTTGCCATAGGCACGCACCTGGCTGGCTGCGGCCTCGACCTCGGCCTTGGAGGCCGTGGTGGACAGATGGTTCACCGGAGCGGCGGGCGCCTTGCCGCAGGCGCGGTCAACCCCCAGGGACTGGGCCATGGCGGGCGTCGCGGCGGCGGCGATCAAGCCACCGAGAACCAGGGCGGCGAAGGTGCGGGAGGCAGAGGCCATGATCATACTCCGATAACAAAAGGTTGGCCTTGGGACCGCGCCCTCCCCCCACGATTGGTTTGATGCGAAATGCTGATTTCGCAAACGCACAGCATTCATTGTGCGCTGCAAAAACTCTAGGAATGCCCAATTGGGATGTCAACCAAAGCAACCCGGATGTTATCGATAACATCAGCAGTGAACATAATGGCAAGTCTTTGTGCCTAAAAGAGATTTACGACACAGTTCGGTTAATATGCGATAATGCGCAGCCCACCATGCGCGTATCGCAGGGCAAAGAAAAAGGGTGGCCGGGACACCGCCCGGCCACCCTTCATTCTTTCGCAGACGCACAAAAGTTGCACTGACTGATCTTATACGCGCGGTATTTGAACGTGACCGTTCAAATACCGTCCCTCAAGTGCCGGGCGCGACCCTCCGGCCGCTTGGCTTCCTCAGTTTCCAGTCCACTGCGTTCCCCGGAAACTTCCGGCGGACGCTGTCGCGTCCTACAGCGACACGAGTCAGATTCTCGTGCCGCTGACCTTACTCGCCGGACGGCGCCGGGGTCGGGCCGGTGCGGCTGGTGTCGGAAGCCGCCGCCTCGTCCTTGCCCTTCAGGCAAGCTGCGCGGGCCTTGGCCTTGGTCGCGTAAGTTGCCATCGCGGCCTGGAAGGCGTCGCCATCAATGCTGGCGACCGGATGGGACAGATAACCCAGCGGCAGCTTGGGCGCCGGGCCGCAAGCATCAGCGGCAAACCCAACGGCGGACCAGGACAGGCCCGCGGCCAGGGCGGCGCCGGCCAGGGTGAGCTTGCGGAGGGCTGTCTGGGGCATGACGGTCATCGGTCGTCTCCTCATCGGTTGTTATCCACAACTGAAAGCGGCACACCGCCCACGGAGCCGGTGGCGCAAAAGTTGCCGGACGGTTACCTTAGCCGCCAGGGAAAATGCCGTGCTGTGACAAGGCGATGGCTATATCGGAAGGGGCAAGGACATGCGGCTTATGGGGAAGACTCTGGTTTCTGTGATCGCACTGGGCACGGGCCTGATGCTGGGAGCACCCGCGCAGGCCGGCGACCGGGAACAGGCGCAGGCCACGGTGGACACCCGCGCCGCGGCGGAACAGCCCAAGATCATCGCCTGGCGCCGCGACATCCATGAGCATCCCGAACTGGGCAACCAGGAGACGCGCACCGCCGCCCTGATCGCCAAGCACTTGAAGAGCCTGGGGCTGGAGGTACGCACCGGCGTGGCCAAGACCGGCATCGTCGCCGTGCTGAAGGGCGGCAAGCCCGGCCCGGTCGTGGCATTGCGCGCCGACATGGACGCCCTGCCCGTCACCGAACAGGTGGACCTGCCCTTCGCCTCCAAGGTGAAGACCCAGTACAACGGGCAGGAGGTGGGCGTGATGCACGCCTGCGGCCACGACACCCACGTCGCCATGCTGATGGGCGTGGCCGAGGTGCTGGCCGGCATGAAGGACCAGCTGCCCGGCACCGTGAAGTTCATCTTCCAGCCGGCCGAGGAAGGCCTGCCCAAGGGGGAGGTCGGCGGTGCCGAACAGATGCTGAAGGAAGGCGCCTTCGCCGACCCCAAGCCGGACGCCGTGTTCGGCGTGCACGTCATCTCCACCCTGCACACCGGTGACGTGGGGTATCGCCCCGGCCCCTTCATGGCCTCGGCCGATGAGTTCGTCGTCACCGTGCACGGCAAGCAGAGCCACGGCGCCCTGCCCTGGACCGGCGTCGACCCCATCGTCACCGCCTCGCAGATCGTGCTGGGTTTGCAGACCATCGAAAGCCGGCAGATGGAGGTGATCAAGGAGCCGAGCATCCTGAGCGTGGGCAGCATCCACGGCGGCAACCGCAACAACATCATCCCGGACACCGTCACCCTGAACGGCACCATCCGCACCTTTGATGAGGGCATGCGTGCCGATATCGACAAGCGCCTGCGCCGCACCGTGGCCGGCATCGCCGAATCCGCCGGCGCCACCGCCGACGTGGACATCATCAAGGGTTATCCCGTCACCTACAACAACCCGGACCTGACGGCCAAGATCTGTGCCCACCCTGCAACGCGTGGCCGGCGCGGAGCATGTGAAGCTGATCGACAAGGTGACCCCGTCGGAGGATTTCTCCTTCTTCGAGCAGGCCGTCCCCGGCGTCTATCTGTTCGTCGGCATCACCCCGCCGGAAACCGACCTGTCCAAGGCCGCCAGCAACCATTCGCCCAAGTTCTATGTGGATGAGGCGGGCCTGAGCGTGGGCGCCCGCACCCTGGCCCACCTGGCGGTGGATTATTTGTACGGGATGTAGCACGGGGGCCGGAGGCCCCGTGCGCCAGGCCGCGACCGTGGCCGCCGGAGGTTTCCGGGGAGCGGACGCGGACTGGAAACCGAGGACAAGCCCAGCCCGCGGATGCGGGCGCCCGGCGCTTGAGGGCGCTTCATAACCACGCATCGGTGGCATGACGGCATACGGCAGCGCCCCCGCTTCCGTCATGCCGGCCATGGTGCGAAGATGGTCGCCATTTTGACATATCTGATCGCGCCATCCATGTCCGACGACACGAAAAACCCCGCCACCCTGCTGGTCCATGCCGGACGCAACCCGCTGGACAATTACGGCGTGGTCAACGTGCCGCCGTATCGGGCGTCCACCATCCTGTTTTCCTGCCTGGATGAACTGGAGGGTTATGATCCGGAGCATCGGGCGCCGCGCTACGGCCGGCGGTCCACGCCCAGCAGCCTGGCGTTCGAGGACGCGGTGGCGGCATTGGAGGGCGGCGACCGCGCCGTGGTTGCCAGTTCCGGCCTGGCCGCCGTCACCACGGCGCTGATGGCCTATGCCGAGGCCGGCGGGCACCTGCTGGTGGCCGACACGGTCTATGGCCCCTCGCGCGACTTCTGCGACAAGGTGCTGACCCGCCTGGGCGTGACGGTGGAATATGTCGACGCCATGATCGGCGCCGACATCGCCCACAAGCTGCGGCCCGAAACCAAGGCCATCCTGCTGGAATCCCCCGGTTCCCTGACCTTCGAGGTGCAGGACATCCCGGCCATCGCTCGTGCCGCCCATGACAAGGGTATCGCCGTGCTGGTGGACAGCACCTGGTCGGCCGGCATTTGCAGCAAGCCGCTGGAACTGGGCGCCGACGTCGTCATCCACGCCGCCACCAAGTACTTCGTGGGCCACGCCGACGCCACCGTGGGGGTCATCGTCGGCACGCGCGAGGCCTGGCAGCGCATCAAGAACACCGCCCTGCAACTGGGCCAGAACGTGGGGGGCGACGATCTGTACCTGGCGATGCGGGGCCTGCGCACCCTGGCCGCCCGCATGGCCCGCCACCAGGAAACCGCCCTGGCCATCGCCCATTGGCTGAAGGGACGGGATGAGGTTCAGCGCGTGCTGCACCCAGCCTTCGCCGACTGCCCCGGCCATGACATCTGGAAGCGCGATTTCACCGGATCCAGCGGCCTGTTCACCGTGGAACTGAAGAAGCAGCCGCGTGCCGCCGTCGCCGCCTTGGTGGACGGGATGGAACAGTTCGGCATGGGCTTCAGCTGGGGGGGCTTCGAATCCCTGATCCTGCCCACCGACCCGCGCAAGATCCGCACCGCCACCCCCTGGTCCGGCACCGGCACCCTGATCCGCCTGCATGCCGGGCTGGAGGATGCCGACGATCTGATCCGCGACCTGGAAAAGGGCCTGAACCGCATGAAGGCCGCGCAATGACCACCCTTGAGACGAACGACGTGACTTACCCCCTGCCCGCCGAGGCGGTCGATGCCACGCTGGCCGCCGTGACCTTCGACGCCAACGGCCTGGTGCCCGCCATCGCCCAGCAGTTCGATACGGGCGAGGTGTTGATGATGGCGTGGATGAACCACGCCTCCATCGCCGAGACGCTGGCCACCGGCCGGGTCTGTTATTGGTCGCGCTCACGCCAATCCTTCTGGCGCAAGGGCGACACCTCGGGCCAGGTGCAGCACCTGAAGGAACTGCGGGTGGACTGCGATGGCGACACCCTGCTGCTGCTGGTGGACCAGACGGGTGTGGCCTGCCACACCGGGCGCCGGTCCTGTTTCTACCGCGCAGCAAACGCGGACGGGCTGGCGACCATCGCCGACGTGGTGACCGATCCGCTGGCGCTTTACCCTGAACAAGCCCACGGTCACGGCCATTCCCACGAAAAAACTTAAAAAGCCAACGATCCGGGACGCTGTGTCCGATTGACGGCGCCCGCGCCGTCGCCGACCATCGCCGCTTGTGCGGCTTGAACCGGTTTTTGGGCGGAACCGGCGACGCCTGCGGGGGATGACGGCATGACGGGCGTAAATCGGGGCGTGGGGAGGGAGCCGGGGCGGGTTGCCGGTCGCGTGCATGGCATGGCGCAGCCCACCACGCTGTTCATGGTACCGACCACGGCCCGGCAACGGTCGGCGGGCCTGGCGGTGGGCCTGGCCCTGTTCGTGCTGTTCCTCATTGGTGAACTATACGCCCGTGTGCCGGCCGGCGACATTCCCGGCATCCTGCCGGCCTATGCCACCATCATCCTGATTTGCGACCTGCTGACCGCCTTCCTGATCGGCAGCCAGTTTAGCCTGGACGGCCAACGGGCCCTGCTGTGCCTGGTGGGGGGCTACGTCTTCTCCGGCGCGATGGCGGTGGCGCAGGTGGCCTTGCTGCCTGGCGCCTTCACCGAGCGGGACGCCAACGGCGCCCTGTCCCAGGCCGCCCTCTGGGTCTACATGGCCTGGCACCTGGGCGTGCCGCTTTGCCTGCTGGCCTTCACCACCCTGCATAAATCCCCCAATCCCATTCCCGCCGGCCGGCGCCAGATCTGGCTGCTGGTGGCCGCCTGCGGTGGGTTGGCCGCCGCCATCGGCATCGTGCCGGCCATCCTGTCGGCCGTGGGTCCCGTCCTGCCCAAGGGCATCATCGACAACAGCTATAACCTGGATCTGCCGGTCCGCCTGGTCTACGGGCTGGTCATCGTCGCCAACCTGGCCGCCCCCCTGGTCCTGACCGCCCGCACCCGTATCCGGACGGTGGGCGATTTGGGCCTGGTGATCTCCGCCGTGGCGCTGTGCCTGGACACGCTGCTGAACGCCATGGCGCAGAACCGCTTCACCATCGGCTGGTACCTGGGCCGGGCGGACGGCGCCTTCGCCAGCGCGATCGTGCTGATCCTGCTGCTGGCGGAAATGGTCAGCCTGCATCGTCGCGTCCACGTCCAGAACAGCCAGTTGGCCAGCCAGCGCAAACGCCTGCTGGCCTTGACCGGCGACCTGGACCGGGCGCGCCGCACGGCGGAGGATGCGCAACGGGTCG
This sequence comes from Azospirillaceae bacterium, assembly GCA_028283825.1. Taxonomy (NCBI): domain Bacteria; kingdom Pseudomonadati; phylum Pseudomonadota; class Alphaproteobacteria; order Rhodospirillales; family Azospirillaceae; species Azospirillaceae bacterium. The sequence continues at coordinate 2,012,674 of JAPWJW010000001.1, forward strand.
CCGAACGGGCCAACGCCGCCAAGTCGGACTTCCTGGCCAACATGAGCCATGAGATCCGCACCCCGATGAACGGCGTCACCGGCATGGCGCAAATCCTGCTGGACACCCCCCTGACCACGCAGCAGCGGGGATACGCGGAAATCATCCGCGACAACGCCGACGCCCTGCTGGCGGTCATCAACGACATCCTGGACGTCTCCAAGCTGGAGGCCGGCAAGGTCACGTTGGAGCGCGTCCAGTTCAGCCTGGACGAACTGGTGGATGGTGTCCTGGCCATCCTGGGACCCAAGGCGCGCGACAAGGGGCTGGAGATCGGCGCCCTGGTCCATGAGAACGCCAGCGGCGTCTGGTGGGGCGATCCCACCCGGCTGCGCCAGGTGCTTCTGAACCTGGTGGGCAACGCCATCAAGTTCACAGGCCGTGGGTCGGTGGCGGTGGACGTGCACCTGCTGGGCGACGGCCCGGCGGGACCGGAACAGACCCGTCGCCTACGCATCAGCGTCCAGGACACCGGCATCGGCATCGATCCGGCGCAGGTGGGCCAACTGTTCCAGATGTTCGAACAGGCCGACACCTCCATCACCCGCCGGTTCGGCGGCACTGGCCTGGGCCTGGCCATCAGCCGCCAGCTGGTGGAACTGATGGGCGGCGGCATCCAGGTGGACAGCCGCCCGGGCGAGGGCGCCACCTTCTGGTTCGACGTGCCGCTGGAACGGGCGCCGGCGCCCAGCCGGGTCACGGCCGCCCCGGCCAACCGCCTGCGCGACCACCGCGCCCTGGTGGTGGACGACACCCCCGTCAACCGCCTGATCCTGGTCCATCATCTGATGACCTGCGGCATGGTGGTGGATGAGGCGGCCGGCGGCCCCCAAGCCCGCGCCCTGCTGCTGCAGGGCATGGCCGGCACCGCCGCCCTGCCCGACGTCATCCTGATCGACCACCACATGCCCGAATTGGACGGCCCCGGCCTGGCCGCCTGGATCCGCGGCCAGCCGGCACTGGCCGGCGTCCGCCTGCTGCTGGCCAGTTCGCTGGAGGCCGGGGTGCATGACGGCCTGTTCGACGCCGTAGTGCCCAAGCCCATCCGCCGCCCCCAGTTGCTGGACGCCCTGAACCAGGCCTGCGGCCTGGCCGATACGCCGCGGGCGGCACCGCCACCCGATGTCCCGGCGGTGCCCCGTGCCGGGGCCGCCAACCGCATTTTGGTGGTGGAGGACAACCCAACCAACCAGACGGTGGCCACGATCCTGCTGGAAAAGGCGGGTTATCAGGTGCAGGTGGCCGAGGATGGCGCCCAGGCGCTGCGCGCCTGCGTGCAGGGGCGGTTCGACCTGATCCTGATGGACGTGCAGATGCCAGTGATGGATGGCATCGAGGCCACCCGCCGCATCCGGGCGCTGGATGGCCGGGACCCGCCCATGCCCATCATCGCCATGACGGCCAACGCCATGAGCGGCATGCGTGAGGATTACCTGGCGGCCGGCATGGACGACTACATCTCAAAACCGTTCAAGGCCGACCATTTGCTGGAGGTCGTGTCCCGCTGGCTGGCGGCGCGGACCCCGCGGGAAGCCCCGCCGCCGGACGCGGCCACCCTGCTGCTGGAACCCACGGTGCTGGCCCGGCTGGAACGGACGGTGCCGCCGGGCGACTTCCACGCCCTGGTGGAGGGCATCGTCAGCCGCGGCCGCGACCGCCTGAACGCCGTCCTGGACCTGGCCGACGGCGACGCGCCGGCGGCCTTGCGCGATGCCGCCCGCGACCTGGCCGCCATGGCCGACAGTTGCGGCCTGATCAGCCTGGCGCACCAGGCCCGCCGCCTGGGCGACGACATCGATGCCGGCGGCGGCACGGTGGATGCGCTGGCCGCCTTGGCCGAGGTGGGACCGCGATCCTGGGACGCCCTGCGCGGACGTTTCCTGGACGCCCCCGCCACCCAGGCCCGGGCCTGACCCGCGCTCCCCAAAGAAAAAGGCGGCCCTGGATGGGGCCGCCTTTTCACATGACCGGACCGGTAATCCGGATCAGAAGCGGAACTTGCTGACGAAACGGGCGTCGTAGCCGATGAAGCCATGGCGGTCTTCGCCGCCCAGTTCCAGACCGATGTCGGAATAACGGTTGCCGCCCGAAATGGTCAGGCGGGCGATGGGGCCGCCGCCAACCATGCTGTCCGGCACCAGGGTGAAGCTGGACCCGCCGGCGAAGTTGGCGACCGTGTCGCCGGGACCGTCACCGAACACCTGCTTCCAACCAACGGTCAGCGCCGGCTTCCACTGGAAGTCGCCACCGAACTGGGTGCCGAAGGTCAGGCTGGCTTCGGCGTTGCCCTGCTGGCCCGTCCGCGAGTTGATGTTCAGGTCCAGGGCGTCGCCGCCGCCGCTTTCCTGATGGGCGCCGTCATACAGCAGGAAGTAGTCCAGCGACGCGTTCGGCCGCACGAACATGAAGCCCAGCGATTGCTCATAACCCAGGCCGACATGGGCATCACCCATGTAGCCGGACCAATGGGCGCTGGCCTGGCGCTCGAAAGCGACATCGTCGCTGTCCGTGCCATCGAAGGCGCGCGTGCTGCTGAAGCGGATGTAGCCGGCGTTCACGCTGGCGTTGGCCAGCAGCCCGCCCAGGCGATCACGCCAATAGGCGCCGCCGGTGAAGACTTCACCCTTCACCTGGTTGCTGCTGGAGGAATCGGGGTCGTTGACGGCGGTGATCATGTACGAGGTGGCCAGACCGACGATGCCGACGTTCTGGACCGACTTCTCATAACCGCCCATCAGGGCGACGCCGTTGCCGTTGTAGCCGGGGCCCTGATTCCGGTTCTGCGACACGGCGAAGCCCAGTTCCTGCACCCAGGCGCCCCGCTGTTCGTCCCGCATGGCGACGCTGGGATCGCCCTCGGTCCGCGACAGGGCCATCATGCCGCGGTTCAGCAGCTGGAAGGGACCGCCGTTGTAGTCCGGCAGCATCTTCTCATACAGGCTGCCGAAGCTGTTCTGGGTCGTCGCGTTGAAGAACGCGTCGGAGATTTCCGTGTCCTTGTCGAAGGCGCCGTAGATGGCGTTGAACGCGCTGGCGCCCACGGTGATGCCGGCCTCGGCCGCCGTGCGCCGCGCCACGTTGATCGACACGGTGCCGGCCGTGGTATCGGTGGCGATGTTGGCCTTGTACCAGTAGGACACATCGCCCAGCAGCGACTGGTCCACCGCGCCGACGTTCAGGCTGCTGGCCTTGATGACGGTGAAGGTGGTGGTGTCGGTCACCTTGCTCTTGAAGATCAGGCCGATCTTGGCGCCGCTGTCGATGGTGGCCGTACCGGCCACGTTGAACACGGTGTTGGTGCCGTTGGCCGGGTCGGCGGTGAAGTCGATCTCACCCGTCGACCCCACGGTCAGCGACTTCATGCTGATGGCGCTGGCGCTGGTGTCGCGCAGCTTGCCGCTGATGGTGGCGGTCAGCGTGCCCTCGCTGGTCAACGCGCCATAGTACGTGGCACCGCTGTCGATGGTCAGGGTGTTATCGCCGCTGCCGTAGGCCAGGGCGCCGGTGACGGTGCCGGCGGTCAGGTTCACCGTGGCGTCGCCCGAGCCCAGCAGGATGTCACCGGTGATGGTGCCACTGTTGTTGATCGTCACGCCGGTGGTGTTGGCGCGCAGGTCCAGGGCGATGGCCTCGCCCGTGACCGCGGTGTTGTCGTCGCCCAGGCTGACCTTGGCCAGGATGGTGCCGCTGTTGTTGACCAGGCTCAACGTGCCGGAGGCATCGTAGACGGCCACGGCGTTGCCGGTCACGGCCGAGACGCTGCCGCCGTAGCCGCCGACATACGCCGCGACGCTGCCGACCACGTTCAGGCTGTTGACCGTGGCGCCGGCGGCGATGGAGATGGCGGTGGCCTGCGAGTTCTGGCTGATCACCGTGCTGCTGAGACCGCCGGAGACCGCGATGTCGGTCACGGTGGCACCGGAGCCGATCAGGATGCCGGTGGAGGCCGCCTGGTAGGACAGCGTCGTGATGCTGCCCGACAGGCTGAGGCCGCCGTCCACCAACACGTCCCCGCCCAGACCACCGATCTGGACGCCGGTGGTGCTGAAGCCGTTGTAGACACCGCTGGAGACGATGGCGCCCGCCAGCAGCAGGCCGCGGGTGTCACCCGGGTAGGCACCCATTTCCAGCGTGCCGCTGGTGCCGCCGATGACGATGGAGGGGGCCGAGCCGTACGAGCTGACGACGGCCGTCGATTCGATGTACAGGCCGCCGGTGACGGTCTGGGAAATGCTGATGGCAGCACCGCCCTGCAGTTCGTCATTGGCCGTCAGGGCCTCAAAACCGGCGGTGGTGGTGGGACGGGTGGTGGACAGGTAGCCGGTGGAGGTGATGCTGCCCGTGACGTCCACCGCACCTTGGGTCACGCCATCCAGCGCCACGCCCACCGAGCCGGTGCCCAGCATGCTGATGGAACCGGAAATGGTCATGGTGCCGGCGGTGACGGCCGTGGTGTGGACACCGTAGGAATTGTTGCCGGTGACCGAAACCGTGCCGCTGACCGTCGTGCTGCCGTCCACTTCCGTCGCCAGCAGGATGCCGGCGCTGTCGTTGCCGCGGACGGTCAGGGTGCCGGAAACGCTGATGTCGCCGGTGAACGCGCCGGTGCCCGACGCCCAGATGCCGTAGCGGTTTTCCGCCGTGGTCAGCGGGATGGTGGAACTGACGTCGGTGTCGGTCAGGGTCAGGGTGCCGCTGACGCCGATGGTACCGCTGTTGCCGCCCTCAAGCAGGATGCCCGTGGTGTTGCTGTTGCCGGTAATGGAAACGGTGCCGGACACGGAAAGCGCATTGTTGCTGTCCACCGTGACGGCGGTGCCGCTGCCGGGGCTCAGCGTGCCGGAGATGATGAGGTCACCGGTGTTAGAGGTCAAAACCCCCGTCGAGGAGGACCCGGACATCGTCGTGTCCGCATGAAGGTCGGTCAGGGCGGCGAAGCACAGGGGCGCAGCGGCCACCGGCGCGAGGAAGCGCTTCATTTGCTAGAAAATCCTGCCTGTTCAGACGAGTGGGGGGCGGTTGGCCGGTCGGGATATTGGTTGGGGCGTGGGATGGGCGGCAGCGTGCCGGGTTAATCGGGTTGCGGTCCTGTGTTGGGCAGGCCCGGGATTACGGCCCTTACGGACCGTATTACACGGGCCTGTCGTCGAAACCCGGCGGCCTGTTTTCGTAAAAATTCGCGTATCCGCAATTTTTTTCCACCCTGCCGGCAGAGGGCCGGTACCTCGAAGCCATGGCGCCCGCACGTTAGCGATTGCCGCGGCTGATACGCTGGACAAATCGTCGCGGATAGGGGCGAACCGCAAAATTGTCCGGATGGGCGACATCTGGGCAACGCCTATCCATAATCACCAGAAACCGGTATCGCCCGCCGGCATTTGCAACTGGCGGGGGTTCCGCGCCCTAACGTAAGGTTCATCACCCCATCTGCCGGGGCCGGCCGCTGGAGAACGGGACCGCATGAAGGAACTTCGCTGCATCGTCTTCACCGACCGTGAAGTGGCCACCGCCGTCGCCGAGCGGCGGCGCAAGATCAATGAGGCCATGCCCGACGGCACGATCACCGGCGTGGAATACACGGTGGACCGGGGTGTATCCGCCCGCCTGACCCTGGACCATCAGGGGGCCGGCGGCGATCTTTCCATTCCGGAGCAGGAATTGCAGGCGGCGCTGGTTGCCTATTGCATGGCACGTGGCGTTCCCCTGCCGGTCGTCGCCGACAAGGCGCTGTACGTCATCAAAGACCGCGCCACCCTGATGATCACCATGAATTTCCGCAAGCCCGCGCGCCTGGTGGCCCTGGGCATGGAATAGCCCGCAGGAATGCGGAACAGAAATGAAAACGCCCGGGTGGAGGGGGATCCACCCGGGCGTTTCATCATAGCCAGGCCGCCCGGATGGGGCGTCATGCCCCATCCGGAACCGACGGTTAGAACAGCTTCAGGATGGCCTGCTGGCTCTGGTTGGCCAGCGACAGGGTGGTGACGCCCAGCGACTGGCGGGTCTGCAGGGTCAGCAACTCGGCACCGGCCTTGTTCTGGTCGACCTGCACCAGGCTGTCGGCGCCGTCGGTCAGCACGTTGTTGAAGGCGTCGGTGAAATCCGACCGGGTCTGGATGACGTTCAGGTTGGTGCTGAGCGTCTGGCCTGCCGACCGCAACTGGGTGGTGGCGTACGTCAGCTGCGCCACCGCCGCGTCGATGTCCGAGCGGTCCAGGAAATCGTTCTGGGCATAATCCAGACGCAGTCCCTGGCCGTTGGTGGTGACGTTGGCCGACTGCACCGTCAGCGTGTTGGTATTGGTCTCGTTGAACTGCACCAGCAGGTCGTTCTGGGTGTTGGCCGGCGTCTGCTGCGTCGTCGTCATGTTGGCGAAGCCGCTGGCCGAAGCCGCCTGCATGATGTCGGACGAATTGACGTTGATGCGGACCGTGCCCGTGGTGAACGACATGGCGTTCTCACCATCCGCCAGCTTGGCGGCACCGCGGTCGTTGGCGGCGGAACGGGTGATGGACACGCCATTCAGCGAGGTCGCGGTGACGGCGATGTCCACGTCCTTTTCCACGGTGGAGACACCGTTGCCGGCCGTGCCCAGGCCTTCCAGCGTGGTGCGGTCAACCGTGAAGGATACGACCGAGCCGGAAGAGAACGAGACGGAAATGTCCTTGGTCAGCGCGTTGGTGGCGGAACTGCCCAGCGTGAAGCTGTTGGAGGTGCCGTAAGAGCCGCTGGCCGTGATGGTGAAGCTGGTGCTGCTGGCGGCGTAGGTGATGGTGAAGCCGGAGATCTGCAGCCCGGCGCTGACCTTGCCGCTGAGGGCCGCGGCGACGGCCTGCTGGCGGGCGACCGGCGAGGGGTTGCTGACGTCGCCGGCGGAAGCGGTGTAGCTGAAGGCGCGGCCGTTGACAGTGACGTTGAAGGTGTCGCCCTGGTCGATGTTGCCGGTGATGTTCACCGCCGAGACCTGCGGCGTGCCGGACACGCCGGCGGTCTGCAGGTTGTTGGTCGCCGCCTGGGTGTTGTCGAAGAAGGTGACGGAGCGGGACTCGTCGCCTTCGGTGATGACCACCGTGCGGGTCTGGCCCACGGCACCGCGCACCTCGACCGACACGTCGGAGAAGTTGCCGGAAGTGGTGCTGAGCGTGCCGGAAATCTTCAGGCCGAACAGGCCGCGTGCGTCCTCGGCCGTGGCGATGTCGCCGGCATTGCCGGAGATGTCGCCGGTACCGGACACCCGGATGGAATAGGTGTCGGAGGTGGTGACGTTGGTGACGCGGCTGTTGGACAGGCCGGTGATGGAGTTGACCGTGGCGCGGGAAACCGAGGTGGCGTCATAGGACTCGCCATTGCCGGCCAGCAGGTTCTTGCCGCCGTAGCCGCTGTCGCCCGCCAGCTTGTCGATCTGGTCCTTGATGGCATTGAACTGGGTGGCCAGCGACTGGCGGGTGGCGATGGCCGCCGGGTCATTGCCCAGGTTGGAATAAGCCGACGTCGTCAGGCCCTTGGCCTGGTCGATCAGCGACTGGATGGAGGTGATGCCTTCGTTGCCGGCCTTGATGGTGCTGATGGCCTGGCCCATCGCGTCCTTCAGCGTGGACAGATCGCTGGCCCGCTGGTTCAGACCCTGCGCGGCGAAGAAGGCCGTGGGGCCGTCCAACGCGCTGTTGATCTTGTTACCGGTGGACAGCTGCGCCTGGATCTTGTCGATCGAGCTGTTGGTGTTCTGCAACAACAGCAGGTTGGAACGCATTGCCGAAGAAAGCGCGATTTCGCTAGACATCATTCATCTCCTTTTGAGCTGCCGAGGGGCGGCCGTTTGGGCCGGTCTGATCCTTCTGGCGCGAGCAAGCTGGTGGGTGCCGTACACACCGAAAACGCCACCCGCCCGTAACGAGGAGGGCCTGGGTCCCCGTCTCCAGGCGGCGGCCGCTCACCAGCCTGTGGCTTGGGGCGGACCGTCCGGTTCTGCCGGGGGCGTTTGCTGGTATGGACGCCATCAACCTCCTCTGATGGACGGGTTAAGTTCGCCGTCACATCCGCAGAAAGCGTGCCAACCGGCCTGCAGATGATTATGTCTTTGTAAGTAAACGCATTTCTTGGGAGGGCCCCATTAAGTTCGCGAAAATGCAATGGACGTAATTTTCCGCCCGCCCGGTCAAATTTGCCGAGTTGCAAATGTTCAGGAGGACGGGATTTCCCAGTCAGTGCCAGGATTTGGGCCGCTCTAAGCGGGCCGCCGGGCGTCGCGGCGCTCCGCTTTGAAGGGCGTTCAGGCGCCCAGGGCGGCGTAGCCCGATGCCACCGGCTGCCGGGCGCGCCACCGCTGCATCAGGTTGCGGCACTCCTCCGCCAGCGCGAGGCGCTGGGGAAGATCGGCGACAAGCGCCGGCGGAAAGCGCCGGACCAATGCCGCCGTCGGCGCCGCGTCAACGGCCAGGACCACGCGCTGGGCCGCACCCGGATTTTCCACCTGGTGCGGCATGGAGAAGTCACCGGCCCAGAACCGGCCCGGCGGATAGGCTGCGGCCTCATGCCCGACCCAGGTCACGGCGTCGGCCGGCACGACCAAGGGCAGCAGCAGGCGGCACAAGGGCAAATGCAGGGCCTGGTTGTCGAAATGCCACGGCAGAGTGCCGCCGGGCGCCTGGCGCAACAGGGCGACCTGCTGCACCTCCCCGCCCCACCCGTCCAGCAGGCGGGCGACGGACGGCATGAGCGCCAGGGCCGGCGTCGCCGCTGACGGCCGGCCATCGATGCGTTCCAGCAAGGTTATGGCCGACCAACTGCCGTCATGTTCGTAATGGGCGCGCCCTTCGACGCCGAGGCTCCGGTCCAGCATGGCGAACTCGGCCAACAGCGGGGCGGGATCGACCGCCCCATCCATGGGCCCGTGCAACATCAGGCCGCAGCCCGCCGTCCGTTCCTGCCATGAATGCACCGCCACCCCCAAAAAGCCGCAACCCGTGATGGAATTATCCCTGGGCAGTGGCATATGCACTGACACTGGTCAAGTCCATGCGGCTGTCATCACTTCATTAAGAATCAGAGCCGCCCCCTTGAGGGCGGCTCTGACAGCCAAGGTGCGACGCTTACTGGATGACACGCACGTTATAAGCCACCGCGACGGGAGCCGCAGCCAGGCCCGACAGGTTGCACACCTTGACGGTCACCGTGCCGGAAGCGGACACGTAACCCCCGACCGAGAAACCATTACCGGGGTCGGACCCGGCCGGCGTCGCGATGACGGCCATGGCGGTCGTCGCCCCGCTCACCGACACTGTCCCCGTGGCACAGGTGGCATTGGCCAAGGAAGTTCCGCCGATGCTGCCGGTGGTCGCGGTCAGAACCGGGTACAGGGCCCTGCCGTTGGATTGCAGATTACCCGTGACGTTGAAGGTCGCCGTCGTCCCATCAAACGACAGGGACATCGGGAAGTTGGTCGTCGCCTCATTGGACGGGGCGAAACCCCACCAATAAGAGCCGGCAGTGGTGGTCGTGTCCGCACCCAGGTGTAGGAAGCGCGTCTGGGTCCCGTTCTCCTCCATCACCCCCATATTCGGGGCATAGGGACCGAAGAATTGGCCGGTCACCCCGAACGCCTGGGGGAATTTTGTGAAATTCGTCGTCGTGGCATGCAGCGTCGTCAGGTTCGCCGTCGTCGCCGTCAGGGCCGTGGCGCTGACGGATGCGACAGTATAGGGATGCTGATGGAACGAAATTACGGTCCCGCCCTGTTCATAATCGATGACGTCATTCGCATTCACGGCGCCGCCGAAGGTGACGGCACCGCCCGAGCTGGAATACCCATGGCCTTGCACGACATTCAGGCCGCTGGAGGCGAAGAAATTGAAGGGGGTATAGACATTGTACCCAAGGAATTCGTTGCCATAGATCTGGTTGTTCAACACGTTCGCGGTCGTGGTTCCCAGGCATATGGCGTAGGAGTTGTTGCCGGCGGTGGAAACATTGTGGGTGAAGCGGCTGTTTGCGACGATGTTGTCCGACCCGGATATGTCGAACATGCAGGTGCCTTCCGTGGTGGCGAAACTGGCATAGATGCTCAGCTGCGACACATTGTTGCCGCTGGTCAACTTGACCTGCCTGCGCCCGCCTTCCAGGTCGGACATCGACATCTTGACGCCGCCGTTTAGGCACGCCTGATAGGCTACGCGGTTGGTGGCGGTGGCGGCATGCCAGCCATGGATGTGCATCGCGTTGGAAGACGTGTCGAACTGGAAACCACAGTACGTGTTGTCGGCGAGTTGGCTGGCATCAACGGCATAGAGATCGGTATAAAAGCCGTCACTGGGTCCTTGGAACCAGTAGCCCCTGGCACCGGCCGTCAGAACCCAATTGTTGTCATAGGTGCTCTCGTACCCAACAGACAGGGCCTGCGCACGCGCGACGCTGCCGCCGGTTCGGATGCCGTTGCCGTAGACGTTGCGAACAACGTTCCATTCGACCTTCTCATGGGCACCGTATAGCGAAATGCCGTTCTGGAAATCAGGGTTGGCACCCGCAGTCTGGTTGGTGCTGTTACCGTCGATGGTGCAACCGTGGATGTAGACGTTGTGGGCGCCATCCGACGACGTGCCGCCAATGAGCGTCTGGAAATTCTGGGATTCGATGACCGCCGTATTCGCCCCAGCCTTCAGCATGATGACCGGGTCGCCGACGCACATCAGCTCGGTGCCAGTCACCGGCACGATCGGGGAGTCGACCATGACCGCCTTGCCGGTGTTGTAGATCACCACCGCCGCACCGCCCTTCGCCGCCGCCGCGGCGATGGCGCTGTTGATGGCGGCGGCATCGTCGGTCACGCCGTCCTGTTTCGCACCATAATCCTGGACATTCAACGTATCAGCGAAACGGCTGGACATCGTACGGGCGGTATTGGCGCCACTGGCAACCGCAGACGCCGCGGATATGACCCCTGTGTAGCCGTTGGCGTCAATGGTGGCCTGGCCAACCCCGCCGATCTGCGCCGTCAGCGCGTCGGCCGTCGGACCGGTCACCCAGCCGGTCTGCGCCCTTCCCGCCTGCGGGATGCAGAAAACCGCCGCCACCAGCGTGGCAGCGCGTAAGTATTTTCGCATTATCATCTCTCCTTGGAGCTTGGGGCGCCAAAGTCCGAAGAGATGGCGTCCCAAGATCTAAACCGGCAAATAACGGTGAAGGGGTACTAATCGGAACAATCGACTTGGTCTTCAATCAGTGGCCCGCACCACTGGGACGACATATATGAGGGGCGGCGAATACGCCGCCCGGGCGTCCGGCAGGAGCAGGTTGTCCACGGCCTGGCGTGGAAACGCGGCGAACGGATGACACGATCGACGCGCTCCCCGGGATAACCCAGGCATCGCGCCGTCGCGGATCTTCCCGCTATCCCTCATAAAAGGGAATGGGATAAGAACATAATAGGAACATCATTGGCAAGAATTTTGATGGTGCCTTGTCAAGCGCATCCAATCGTTCCCCATTCGGGCCCATCTTTCGTGATTGACCGCGCCTCGGAAAACCGCGTAAACCCTAGCCTCACGATGGGTTCGGGGCGTAGCGCAGTCTGGTAGCGCGACGGTTTTGGGAACCGTAGGCCCCCGGTTCGAATCCGGGCGCCCCGACCATCGTTCCCGGTTTGGCGCCCCCTGCGGGCGACGGCCGGGCCCATCAACCGCCTGCCGGCCCGACCGCACGGGCGTGGCGGGCATCGCCCGTTTCGGCGGGTCGATGTATCGATAGACCGGGGACGTTCCAGAGATGCAGGTTCGTATCTATCAGCCGGCCAAGACGGCCATGCAGTCCGGCCGCGCCAAGACCCAATCGTGGATTCTGGAATATGAACTGTCCACCGCCCGCCGGCCGGAGCCGCTGATGGGTTGGACCAGTTCAGGCGATACCCTGAACCAGGTGAAGCTGACCTTCGACACCGTCGAGGAGGCCGTGGCCTACGCCCAGCGCAAGGGCTGGGACTATGAGGTCATCACCCACAACGACCGCATCGTCCGGCCGAAGAACTACGCCGACAATTTCCGCGCCGACCGTCCCCGCGTCGGCCGCTTCTGATCCCCTACCCGACCCCACGTGCCGACCCGACCCGGGCTGGCACGTCGGCGTGGCCCCGTAGCTCAGTTGGATAGAGCAACCGCCTTCTAAGCGGTAGGTCGCTGGTTCGAATCCAGCCGGGGTCGCCAGCTTTTCAAGCCTGGCTCTGGTCCTCACCACTATCGCTCCAACCTTGGCGTAGCGCTTCGACCATCAGGGCGAAGGCTGGCGACGCTTGCCGGCGGTGGGGGTAATAGAGGTGATAGCCTGCCCAAGGCGGGCACCATTCCTCAAGCACGCGACCAAGACGCCCATCGGCGAGATAGGGCTGCGCCAGGTCCTCGGGCACATAGGCCAGGCCGAAGCCGTCGAGGGCCGCGTCGAGAACCTGGAAGACGCCGTTGAAGACGAGCTGGCCTTCCACGCGCACCTTCAGTTCACGGCCATCCTTCTCGAATTCCCAGGCATACAGCCCGCCATAGGTCGGGAAGCGCAGGTTGATGCAATTGTGGCCGACCAGGTCCTGCGGCGTCTCAGGCACCGGCCGCCCCGCGAAGTACGATGGCGCCGCCACCACCGCGAAACGTACGTCGGGGCCGATCCGCACCGCGATCATGTCCTTGGCGACCTGTTCCCCCCAGCGCACGCCGGCGTCGTAGCGCTCGGCCGCGATGTCGGTCAGCCCATAATCAATCGCGATCTCGACCTTGATGTCGGGATAGTTCGCCAGGAACTTCCTCAGCTTCGGCCAGAGGGCGGACTGGATGGCATGGTCGCCGGCCGTGATGCGGATCGTGCCGGCCGGCTTTTCGCGCAGCCCGCCCAGGGCCTCCAGTTCCGCCTCGATCTCCTCGATCCGCGGGGCGGCGGTCCCCACCAGGCGCTCCCCCGCCTCCGTCAGCGAGACACTGCGCGTGGTCCGGGTGAGAAGGCGGACACCAAGCCGGGCCTCAAGCTGGCGGATGGTCTGGCTCAACGCCGATTGCGAAATGCCGAGCTTGGCCGCCGCCTTGGTGAAGCTGCGTTCCTGCCCCACGCTTATGAGCGCCCGGAGATCGTCCAGATTGCCCTGTCGCATTTATTATCCTGGCTTATAGGTTCATGCCGATTATAGCGGATAGTTGAGTCAGCGTCCCGCGCCTAAATCTTATCCTGCAACGTGACGAGGGGACTTTGGGGGCGGGCGAGCCCGTCCCCGCCACTGTTCCGGACCGTCGTTGCCGCCCCGTCCACCGCATTGGTGGGCCGGCGCGTCCAACCGACCGCCAAGGAACGAGACCATGGGAATCGTACGCGCCGGATCGCAGCCGTCCGCCAAAGGACCTGCCGACTATTTCACGGGCACCGTCCGCATCGATCCGCTGAACAGCCCGCCGGCGCCCGCCCGGGCCCTGACCGCCTACGTCACGTTCGAGCCCGGCGCCCGCACGGCCTGGCACACCCATCCCCTGGGGCAAACCCTGATCATCACGGCCGGCTGCGGCTGGACCCAATGCGAGGACGGCCCGATCGAGGAGATCCGCGCCGGTGACGTCGTCTGGTGCCCGCCGGGGCACAAGCACTGGCACGGTGCCACATCGACCACAGCGATGACCCACCTTGCCGTCACCGAAGCCCTGGACGGCAAGGCGGTCGATTGGATGGAGAAGGTCACCGATGAGCAATACCTCGCCGGTTTGACCAATACGATGACAGGAGCATAACCCATGAACATCTCATTCGCAGGCAAGGTCGCGCTGGTCACCGGCGCCGCATCGGGCCTGGGTCTTGCGACAGCGACGCTGTTCGCGGAATCAGGCGCCGCCGTGGCACTTGCCGACTGGAACGAAGCCGCCGTCCAGTCGGCGGCCGCCGACCTGGCGGCCCAGGGGCACCGGGTCATCGCCATCGCCTGCGACGTCGCCGACGACACCCAGGTCGAGGCCATGGTCACGCGGACGGTCGCGGCCTTCGGCCGCCTGGACGTCGCCTACAACAATGCCGGCGTCCAGAACGTCCTGGCGGAGACGGCCGATACGACGCCAGAGGATTACGACCGCGTCATGGGCATCAACCTGCGCGGGGTGTGGAGCAGCATGAAGTTCGAGCTGCGGCAGATGCGCCGGCAGGGCGGCGGCGCCATCGTCAATTGCTCCTCCCTCGGGGGGCTGGTCGGGGGGGCCGAGCGCGGCATCTATCACGCGGCCAAGCACGGGGTCATCGGCTTCACCAAGAGTGCCGCCCTGGAATATGCGGCCCGGGGTATCCGCGTGAACGCCGTTTGCCCCGGACTGATCTGGACACCAATGGCCGACCAGATGGTCGCCGCCGGCCAGGGTGAAGCCCTCAAGGGCATGGAAAAGATGATCCCCATGGCGCGGGTCGGCCGGCCCGAGGAAATCGCGAACACCGTCGTCTGGCTGTGCAGCGACGCCGCCAGCTATGTGACCGGCCAGTCCATCTCGGTGGATGGCGGCTTCATCATGCGCTGACACGGGCGGTGCACGGCCATGAAATTGAACAGGATCGCGGTCGCGACGGCACTGGCGCTGGTCTTCACCACGCCGGTTCCGGTGATCGCCGCGCAGGCAAAGGAAGATCACCCCATGACAACCGTATCCGCCCCCAGCTGGGACGACATCCGCGCCGTTTCCCCGGCATTGGAGAAGTACACCAAGGGCATGCTGCTGGATGAGTTGTGGCACCGCCCGGGCCTGTCGCCGCGCGACCGCAGCATCGTCACCCTGGCGGTCCTGATCACGCGCGGCCAGACGGTGGAATTGCCCTATCACGTCAACCTGGCGCTGGATAACGGCGTCAAGCCGGCCGAGATTTCAGAGATCGTCACCCACCTGGCGTTCTATTCCGGCTGGGCCAATGCGACTGGGGCCATCGCGCCGATCAAGCAGGTCTTCGACCGCCGCGGCATCGGCGCCGACCAGTTGCCGCCCGCCTCGCCCCCACTGCTGCCCCTGGACCAGGCGGCAGAAGACAAGCGCGCGGCGATGGTGGAACAGAACGCGGGCCCGGTGTCGCCCGGCCTGGTCCATTTCACCGGTGAGGCGCTGTTCCGCGACCTGTGGCTGCGCCCCGGTTTGGCGCCCCGCGACCGCAGCCTGGTGACCATCAGTTCCCTGATCGCGTCCGCCCAAGTGGCGCAGATCACCTTCCACCTGAACAAGGCCATGGACAACGGCCTGACCAAGGCGGAAGCGCAGGAGGTGCTGACCCAACTGGCGTTCTACGCCGGCTGGCCCAACGTGTTCTCCGCCGTGCCGGTGGTGAAGGCGGTGTTCGAGGCGCGGGGCCAGCAATGAAAATGGTCGCCAGCGCGGCCTTGGCGCTCAGCCTGCTGTTCGCGGCGCCGGCATTCGCCGACAGCATCCAGATCACACCCAACGGAGCCCATCCTTCCCTGAAGGGCTCACCCCAGACCTTCACCGGGTCCGTGGTGGTGGACAGCCTGTTCAGCACGGCCGATCCGTCGCACGTCAGCGGCGGGCACGTGACCTTCGCCCCCGGCGCCCGGTCCGCCTGGCATACCCATCCGGCCGGCCAGATCCTTATCGTCACGGCCGGGACCGGCTGGATCCAGGAATGGGGCGGCGAGAAGCGGGAGATCAAACCGGGGGACGTCATCTGGATCCCGCCGGGGGTGAAGCATTGGCACGGCGCCACCGCCACCAACGGCATGAGTCATATCGCCATCCAGGACACGGTGGACGGCCGCAATGTCGATTGGCTGGAACAGGTCAGCGACGCGCAGTACGGCGGATGACGGGGCGGTGCCGTGGCCCCGGCTGACGCGAACCACCCACCAGCCCCCCCGGGAGACCCGTTATGAAAGGTTGGAGACTTGTCATCATGGCCGCATCTCTGCTCACCCCGCTTGCCCAGCAACCGGCACTGGCGGCCGAAGGCCCCGTGGTCCGCATCGCGGAACTGGAAATCGATCCGGCGCAACTGGATGCCTACAAGGTCGCCGTGAAGGAAGGGATAGAGACGGCCGTTCGGGTGGAGCCGGGCGTGCTCGCGATCTATTCCGTGGCGGTGGAGGGCCATCCCACCAGCCTGCGCTTCTTAGAAATCTACGCCAGTGAAGCAGCGTATGAGGCGCACATCCAGTCGGCCCATTTCCAGAAATACTTCCAGGCGACGAAAAACATGATCACCGCCCGGACACTGATCCGGACCGATCCGGTCATCCTGGAAGCCAAGCATTAGAGCGGAACGCGATCAGGTGGAATCACCTGATCGTGTAAATCCGCTCTATCATGAACAGCTTACGAGCAAGATGCGATCATGCCTGATCGCATCTTGCTCTAATACGTCATGCGCACCGAGAACAGCATGTTGCGCGGATCGCCGTAGTAGTTGTTGGACCCCGACCAGGTGACGGTCTGGTAATAGCGGCGGTCGGTGATGTTGTTGACCGTCAGCGACGCCTGCCAATGGTCGTCCAGCTTGTAGCCCACCTGGCCGGAGAAGACGGCGTAGCCGCCGGCCCGCACGCCGTCCGACCCCGTCAGGGAGGATGAGGCCAGGACGCCGCCCCCCACGTTGAACCGGTCCAAGGGGCCGCCGGTGAAGCGGTAGCTGCTCCACAGCTTGAAGTTATGGTGCGGCGTCACGGCGGCGTTGTAGGCCTGGCCCTGCTGGGTTGCATCCTTGGCGTACTGGGCGTCCAGATAGGTGTAGCCGGCCGTCAGGTCCCAGCCGGGCAGCGGGCTGCCGCTGACCTCGACCTCCGCCCCCTTGGTCTCCACCTCACCCGTCGCGATGTAGAAAAAGCTGCCGACGGGGTAGTTGTAGGCGCGGTGGTTGTCCTGCAGGTCGAACAGCGCGCCGGAGATGTTCAGCTTGCCATCCATCAGGGCGGCCTTGGCCCCAACCTCATACTGCTCGCCACTGCGCGGTGGCAGGGACCCGCCGCTTGCGGTGGTGGAGGTCTGGGGCACGAACACGTCGGCATAACTGGCGTACAGCGACACCTCCGGCGTCAGGTCGTAGATCAGGCCGGCATAGGGGGTGGCCTTGTGGTCGGTGGCGCCGGGCGACTCCGTCATTGCCACGGCCGAGCCATAGTCGCCATTGCCCGAACTGGCGCGGTAATGGGTCAGGCGGCCGCCCAGCACGGCGGTCAGCGGGTCCAGCAGGCTAAGCCGCACCTGGCCATAGACGCCATACTGTTCCGTGGCGGTGCGGTAATCGCCGGTCGGCACGTCGTGCGGGTCGGCGAACAGCGGCCCGAAGATGTCCACGCCGGAGAAGGAACTGCCGCCGTACTGGTCCTTGCTCTCGGTCTTGTCGTAGTTGGCACCGATCAGCAGCTGGTGGGTGCGGCCCAGCAGGTGGAAGGACCCGGTGGCGTTCACGTCGGCCGCCAGCCAGCTGTAATTCGTGCGGTCGATGGAGGTGCCGTAGTCGGCGGTGTTGGTGGCGGGATCGACACCGCTCTGCGTCGCGGCATAACGCACGACGCTGTTGGTGTCGCGATAGCGCAGGCTGCCCTGCACCTGCCAATCGCTGTCGAATTTGTGCGTGAGCTCGCCGAAGAATTCCTGGGTCGTCTGGTTGCCGCGCGTCCAGTCCGGATCGGCGTTGAACGACCGGGAAACGTCCAGCAATTGCCCGTCGGTGTAGCTGGGCAGGCCCTGGGAAATGCCCTGGCGGTTGTTCTGCTGCAATGTGGCGGACACGGACAGCAAGGTATCCGGCGTCAGGTCGGCATCGACGATGCCATAGGCCGTGCCGGCGCGGGCGTGCGAGCCCTGGTAAAAGAAGTCCTGGTCCTGGCCGGCAACGACGGCGCGGCCCCGGATGGTGCCGGACGCGTTCAAGGGGCCGGTGATGTCGGCGTCGCCATGGAAGTCGTTCCAGGAACCGGCGGCGAACCCGCCGGAAACCTGAAAGGTGTCCAGCGGGTGCTTGCGGGCGAAGTTGACCACGCCGCCCGGCTCACCCGAACCCTGCAACAGGCCGGCCGAACCCTTCAGCACCTCGATCCGGTCATAGATCGCCAGGTCGAACTGCGGGTTGCCGGTGTCCAGCGAGGCGGTCGACGGCACGCCGTCATACTCCGACGACAGGGCATAGCCCCGGGCATAGTATTGGGAGCCCAGATAGGGATTGCCGTTGGTGGCCACCGTGATGCCGGGCACGTAGCGCATGGCATCCTCAATGGTGAACAGGTTCTGGTCATCCAGCTGCTGCCGGGTCACCACCGACACCGACTGCGGGATCTCCCGCAAGGTCAGCGGCATCTTGCCGGCCACGGTGGCGGCATGCGCCGCGTAGTCGTGCGTGCCTTCCGAGCGGGCGGCGTCATTGCCGCCCGTGGTGGCGTCGGCGCTGCCTTCCACCTTCAAGGTGCCCAGCTGCAACGCGGTGTCGCCCGCCTTGGGCGCCGGCACGATCAGTACGGTGTTGGTCCCGGCCGGGCTATAGGTGAAACCGCTGCCGGCCAGCAGCCGGGCCAGGGCGTCCAGCGGGGCATAGCCGCCCGCGACCCCCGCCGTCCGCGCCGTGCGGATCAACGCCCCGTCCACCGTCACCTGCAAACCCGACTGCGCCCCGAAGATCACCAGGGCCGGCGCCAGATCCTGCGCCGGGATGTCGAAACGGCGCTCCGCAGTGGTCTGCGCCAGGGCCATCGGCGCCACTGCCGGCACGCCCGCCGCCATCACCAGCCAGACCGCCGTCATCATGGCCCGCCGGCCCAACCCCATGCCCCTCATCATCCTATCCCCAATCATCGTTCATCGACCTGGACGCGACTGTGTCTCAATCGCGGTTGGTCATTGACGAAACAGGGTCGGCGGATTTTCAAAAAAAGTTTCAGGCGGGGGAAATCACCAGCAGCCAGGGGGTGATGCGCCGCACCTCCGCCCCATGGGGCCGGACCAGGGCACGCACGGCGCCCTCTGGATCGGTCAGGTCGAAACTGCCGGTCACGCTCTGCCCGGCCAGGCGCTCGTCCGACAGCAGGATGAGGCCGCTGTAATAGGGCCGCAGGGCCGCCACCACCTCGGCCAGGGGACGGTCGATCACCGCCAGCGTACCACGGGTCCAGCCGCCCACCGTTTCGGGCGGGCGGCGCCCGTCGGCGACCGTGGCGCCGTCCATCGCCAGCCAGTCGCCGGCATGCAGCTCGCGCGCATCGGGGGCACCGTCGTACCGGACGCTGACGGCCCCCTCCCGCACCGCCACGGCACCACCCTGCCCCTGGCGCACCACGTCGAAGGCCGTGCCAATGTCGGACGTGGTCATGCCGCCGGCCACCACCTGGAACGGGCGGGCCGGATCGTGGGCCACGGCGAAATACCCCTCACCCGCCAACAGGGTGACACGGCGGCCGGTGGGCGAGAAGTCGATACGGATGGCGCTTTGCGGTGCCAGGGTGACGGTGCTGCCGTCGGCCAGGGCGATCACGCGACGCTCCCCCACCCCCGTCCGCTGATCGGCTGCCAGGTAGCGGACCAGCGTCGGCGCCAGCAGCGCCAGGACCAGGCAAGCGGCCACGGCGGCCCCCGCCGGCAAGGCCCAGCGCGACCGCTGCCGGACCGGTGGGAAGGGGGCGACCTGGCCGGTTCCGTGCCGGCCGATCAGTCCCGACACCCGGTTGGCGTGGTGCCAGGCGGCCTCATTCTCCGGCGCCTCGGTCCGCCATTGATCGCACCGCGCGCGCAGGGTCGCGTCGGTCGGCGCCTCCGCCAGGCGGATCAGCCAGTCGACCGCCTGGTCCAGCGCGCGGTCGTCGGTGTCGGGCGGCGCTGCCGTCATCGGGGTCCCTCTTGCGGCACGGGTGCGGCCCCGGCCTGGTCGGTCGCTACAGAGACGAAGACACCCGTCCCGATTTTCAGGGGAATCGACATCGCCCGTCAGGTTCCGCGCGGAACGCGACGGGCGCAATGCTTCAGGCCGTCCGCCACCAGGCCATGCGCCAGCCCCACGGAGATGCCCAGCGCCGCCGCCACCTCCTTCAGGGTGCGCCCCTCCGCCCGGTGCAGGATCAGGGCGCGGCGGGTGCGTTCCGGCAACTCATCCAAGGCGGACAACAGCTGCCGCAGTTCGCCGCTGGCCTGGACGGCGTTCTCCGGCGAAGGCGCGTCGCTGGGCACCCTCTCGGCGATGGAAGCCAGGTCGTCGTCGCCCCAGGCGCGCTCCAGCCGCGCCCGGCGGCGACCGTCGATCGCCAGGTTGCGCACGATGCGGTAGAGGTAGTTCAGCGGCCGGTCCAACGCCCGCGCCGGTTCCGCCTGGTGCAACCGCAGCCAGGCGTCCTGCACCACGTCCTCGGCCGAGGCCTGGTTGCCGGTGATGCCGCAGGCATAGGCCACCAGGGCGGCGCGGTGCGCCTCATACAGATCCTGGGCCTTGCGGTCGCGTGCCACCCCGTCGCCCCCTTACCCCAGCATATTGCGAATCATTCACAAACGCGCTTGTACCCGCCGTCGGCAATCGGGGCAAGGGCCGCCTTGCCGGCCCATATCAGCGGCATGCCCATGCCGCTGTAGGACGCTCCCCTCGTCCGCCGGAGCTTTCCGGGTAGCGTAGCGGACTGGAAAGCGAGGACAAGGCCAAGCGGCCGGATGGCCACGCCCGCCGCTTGAGGGAAATCAACGAGACTGGCCAGCGATCCACCGGTCCATCTGGTCGTGCAGGATGGCCATGGGCATGGGGCCGTCGTCCAGCAGGGCGTCGTGGAAGGCGCGGATGTCGAAGCGGGCCCCCAGCGCCTGTTCCGCCCGGTGGCGTTCATCCAGGAAGCGCAGTTCGCCCACCTTGTAGGCCAGCGCCTGGGCCGGCCAGGCGATGTAGCGCTGAGTCTCGCCCACAACCACCCGTTCCGGCAGGGCGGTGTTCTCCCGCAGGCAGCGTTCCGCCTGGTCGGCACTCCAGCCCTTCCAGTGGATGCCCACGTCCATCATCAGGCGACAGGCCCGCCACATGTCGAAGGACAGGCGACCGAAACGTTCATAGGCCGTGCGGTAGACGCCCATGTCCTCGCCCAACTGCTCGGCATAGAGCGCCCAGCCCTCGATGAAGGCCGTCGGTTCGTCCCGGCGGCGGAAGGCCGGCAGGTCGGTGTTCTCCTGGCTGAGCGCGATCTGCAGATGATGGCCGGGCACACCCTCATGCAGGATCCAGGACGGCAGGCCGAACAGCGGGTCGCCATAGGATTTGGAGCCGACCACCACCCGGCCGGGCACGCCCTTGGCCGGGTCGCCCAGATCATAGCCGCTGGACGACCCCTCCTGTTCCGGCGGCTTCTGGCGGATGGTCCAGGTCAAGCGCGGCAGCCGGCCGAACCACAGCGGCAGCAGGCCGTCGATGCGCTTGCCGATCTCACTGGCCTTCTCGACATAGGTTTCCAGGTCGGGGGCGTAAAACTGCTTGTCGGTGCGCAGCTTCACCAGGAAATCCGCCATGGTGCCGGTGTAGCCGGTGGCCCGCATGGCCGCCTGCATCTCACCCTTGATGCGCGCCACCTCGCGCTCACCCAGGGCGTAGACGGCGTCGGGCGTCAGGTCGGTGGTGGTGGAGCGGCGCACGGCGTAGGCGTAATAGTCGCGGCCGCCGGGCAGGCTGGCAGCGCCCAAGGCGGCGCGGGCGTGGGGCAGGTACTCCGTCTCGAAGAAGACCACCATCTGGCGCTGCGCCGGCTTCACCGCCTGTTCCACCGCCGCCAGCGCATCGGCGCGCAAGGCGGCCTGGCGGTCGGTCGGGATGGTGGCGGGCAGGACCTTCAGCGGCGATAGCAACGGGCTGGCATCCGCCGGCTGGTCGGCCGCCACCTTCAGGATGCCAAGTGCCGAGGCCGCGGTGGGCCGGGGCTGGACGAAACCGGTGGCGATGCCCCGGCGCATGTTGTCCGTCTGCTGCGCATAATAGGCCGGCAGGGCGCGCAGCCGCGCGATCCAGGCCTGGGCGTCGGCCTCGGTCCGGATGACGGTGGTGGCGGCGGCATAGTTGGCGGTGTTGAAGAAGCCGTCGCCATTGTCGAAGGGAATGCGGTCCTCGTCAAACCGGGCGCCTTCCACCAGGATGCCCAGGCGCCAGCCCAGCAGGCGGCGGGTCAGCGCCTCCTCACCATCCGGTGCGGAGGCCGGCAGATGGTCCAGCCGGTCCTTCAGGGCGGCGTAGGCATGGGCGCGACGATCGGCGGCGGCCTTGCCCACGTCCGGCCAGCCGGGGCCGTTGTCCGCACTCGTCTCCCGGTCCACAGTGTCGTAGTCGGCGATAAGCTGATCGACGGCGGAGGGCGCCTGGGCCCGCGCTGGTGGGACGCCCAGGGCAAGCCCCAGAACGCAGAACGCGACCGCCGCACGGATCATGTGAGCCCCCTGTTGTGTCAGCCTTATCTCCGAAGCCTGATGCTTTGGATATTGTATGTCAAATATCTTATCCAATTATCGGCGGCGCATTGCCCCGGGCCGGAGGGCGGCGCCCAACCGTATAAGAGGGGTACCAGGCAGCCACAGCCCTTCCACGCCGCCACCCCAGAGTCGCCACATTGGCGGCGCATCAGGGGCCATCGGGAAGCATGCCCCCCCTGGGGCGGCGTCCGATGGTTTCAGTCGAAGAGGAAAGAATGCGTCGTCTGATCGTGTGTGGCCTGGTCATCCCCTGTTGCCTGCTGGCGGGTGCCGGCATGGCGGCCTCGTCCACCAGCAAACAGCCCCCCGCCAACCAGGAGGCCGGCGCCACCAGCACGCGCATTCCCGACGCCCGAGCGGAGGGGGAGGCCAACCGCCAGACGGTGCTGGATTTCTATGACGCCTTCTTCAACAAGCACGACCTGTCGGCCGCCGACCGCTACGTCGCCCAGGATTTCAAGGCGCACGATCCAGGCATGGCCGACGGCCGCCACGCCTTGCAGGACACCTACGCCGAAATTTTCCAACGGTCCCCCCAGGCCAAGGTGGAGGTGGTGCGCAGCGTGGCCCAGGGCGACCTGGTGATGCTGCACGTCCATAGCATTCCCACGCCCGGCGACCGGGGCGACGCGGTGGTGGACATCTTCCGTGTCGCCGACGGCAAGATCGTGGAACATTGGCGGGTCAGCCAGCCCGTGCCGGCCACCGCCAACGGCGACGACGTGTTCTAACTCCCGTACACTTCCTCACGTCAGCAGGAGGAAGCGCCGCGCCATGGATGAGACACCGCCCAAGCTGCCGCCGGGCCTGAGCGGCGTGCCGGAAACCATGCTGTGGACGCTGCACAACCGCGCGGCGGAGGCGATGCGGCCCAACGCCAGCTTCCACGACCCCGAGGCCGTCCGCATCTATCAGGCGCTGGCCTATGATTATGAGCGGCACTTCGGCCGGGCCGACGGGTCGCACGCCATGCGCGCCGCCGCCATCGACGCCCTGCTGCGCCGCTGGCTGGAAAGCCATCCCGACGGCACGGTGGTCTCATTGGGCGAAGGGCTGGAAACCCAGGTGCGGCGGGTGGACAACGGCCGCCTGACCTGGCTGACGGTGGATTTGCCGGAAGGCATCGCCCTACGCGACCACTTCCTGCCGCCCACGGAACGGACCCGCCACATCGCCGCCGACGCCCGCGACCCCGCCTGGATGGACCAGGTGGACCCGTCCCGGGGCGTGCACATCGTGGCCCAGGGCCTGTTCATGTACCTGAAGGAGGACGACGTGCGCCAACTGGTGACCACGCTGGCCCAGCGTTTCCCCGGGGCGGAACTGGTGTTCGACACCATCCCCGCCTGGCTGTCGCGCCTGACCCTGCGCGGCCTGAACCGCACGGCGCACTACCAACTGCCGCCCATGCCTTGGGGCATCGACGGGGATGACGTGGTCCGCACGCTGGGCGCCTGGTCACCCCATCTGGCGATGATCGAGACGTTGGAATACCGCATGCCCCGGGGCCTGCCCCGCCTGATGGATACGCTGTTCCGCCTGACCCCGCCCCTGCGGCACAAGCTGCCGGGGCTGACGCGGGTGGTGTTCAGTCGGCCGTGACAGGCACGGGTGCCGGCGCACGCCGCAAACGCTTCGGCCCCAGCACCAGCAGGTTGCCGGCCACCGCCAGGCCCAGCCCGGCGAAGGCCGCCGGCGACCAGTGATAGCCCTCGAAGAGGGTGGAGATGATCAGCGCCAGGATGGGGATCATGACGGCGACGTAGCCGGCGCGGTCGGCCCCGATGCGGCCGATCAGCGAGAAATAGGAGAGGAAGGCGACCACCGACCCGAACAAGGCCAGGTAGCTGAGCGAGGCCACGTAGGTGAGGGTGGCCGGAAAGGTGAAGGTCGCACCGCGCACCAGCGCCACCCCCACCATGAGGGCCGAGCCGAACGCCATGCTCCATGCCGTCACCGGCAGCAGGGGCAGGCCCCGCCGGGCGCCACGCTGCACCGTGATGCTGCCCACCGACGCGCTGAAATTGCTGAGCATGACCAGCGCCAGGCCCACGGCCGCCGCCCCGGTCAAGCCCCCCACCCGCAGTTCGGGCAGGAACAGCAGCACCACGCCGGTCATGCCCACCAACCCGCCCAGCAGCACCAGCGGCCGGATGGGCTGGCGCAGGAAGAGGCGGGCGTTCAGCACGTTCATCAGGCTGAGCGCCGACCCCGCCACCGCCACCAGGCCGGAAGGCAGGCGTTCCGTCGCCATGTAGACCAGCAGGTAATTGATCGAGAAATTGAAGGTGCCGACCATCGCCACCTGCCCCCAGGCGTGCCGGGGCGGGATCAGCCGCTGGCGCCGCAGCACCAGCCAGCCCATCAGCAGTACTGCCGCCAGGCCGAAGCGGTAGGCCACCGACAGCGCCGGATCCACGGTTCCCAACTGGAACTCGATCACATACCAGGTCGATCCCCAGATGAGGATGGTGGCGAGGTAAAGGGCCAGGACCTGGGACATGGGAAGGGCAATCCGTCAGCGGCGCGCGCGACAACCTGTCGGCGCGGGCGGCAACGTTAGAGCGACCGTTGCGACCGGCCAATCCGTTTCTTGTGCCCATGACATTTTTCACCTCCGCCTCGCCCCACATGGGGTAAACCGGTCGCATCATCAGCTTGGGGATCAGCAGCATGGACGGCACGTTTCTTCCGGTCCCGTTGGAAAAGGCCTATCGGCTGGTCACCCACGGCCCCACCGTGCTGGTGTCGGCCAGCCACGACGGCACCGACGACGTGATGGCGGCGGCCTGGGCCTGCGCCCTGGACTTCGCCCCGCCCAAGGTGACGGTGGTGCTGGACAAGGCCACGCGCACGCGGGAACTGATCGAGGCCAGCGGCCACTTCGCCCTGCAAATCCCCACCGTGGCGCAGGTGGATCTGGTGCAGGGCGTGGGCAACGAAAGCCTGCGCGACGCGCCGGACAAGCTGGCCCGCCATGGGGTGGAATTGTTCCGCCTGGACGGCCACGTCCCGCCCTTCGTCACCGGCTGCTCCGGCTGGCTGGCCTGCCGCGTGGTACCGGAACCGCACAACCAGCAGGCCTACGACCTGTTCATCGGCGAGGTGGTCGGCGCCTGGTCGGACACCCGCGCCTTCCGCGATGGCCACTGGCAGTTTGAGACGGCCGATCCGAAGTGGCGCAGCCTGCACCACGTGGCCGGCGGCCATTTCTACGCCATCGGCGAGGCGGTGGAGGCCCACGCCGAGCCCTAACCGAAAGGATCTGAACTTTTTCTGTGATCACCCCGCCCTGTTAGCAACCTGTTCATTTTCGGGGGTGTAAAAATAGCGTCATGAGCTTCCACGAGATTACATCCCGCCACAATCCTTCCACAATAAAGGATCAGGTTTCGGGGTGTCAGGAGTAGGGATCATGACCGCCGTGTTCAATAAAGACCGCCTGGTGACTTTGACCCTCTGGGTGGTGCTGCTGAGCATCGCCTGGTCCCTGCCCGTCCTCAGCTACGTCCGTTCCGAGCACGAACGCGCCCTGGTGAAGTCCGGCCACTACTACAAACCCGCCTTCCCGGCGGAGTTCTACGTGAACCAGCAAGCCGCCAATACCACCACCCCGCGCTAAGCCCCGGCACGACTACCATTTGACGCGCACCCCGCCGGACATGATCCGCCCGGGGGCCACGGCCACCAAGCCATCGATGCGCCGCCCTGATTCCACCGTCCGGTCGAACAGGTTTTCCGCCGTCGCGAAGACATCCAGATAATCCCGCGCATGCCATGTGCCCGACAGGTCGACCGTGACCTTGGGCGCCAGCGACCGCGTGTTCAATCCATCCTCATACTGCTGGCCGCTGGCCTTGGCCCGCGCCGCGGCGGTGAAGGCCTGCGACGGGGTCCAGGTCAATTCGGCGCTGCCCTGGTGCAGGGGGCTTTGCGCCAGCCGCTTGCCCACCAGCGCCGAATAGCCGTCGGCGCCCAGCACGGTGGACCGGCTCCACAGATAACCCAGGCCCAGATCCAGCGTCGGGTCCAAGGTCCAGGTGGCGCGCATCTCCATCCCCTCCGCCCGCACGCGGTCCAGGTTGCGGCGCTGGGCGAAGGTGCCGCCCGCCGGCACCACGACGTTGAAGCCCGGCACCGTGCCCGGCCGGTCGGTGACCAGCACGTTATCCACCGCGTCGGTCACGCCGTCGTGATAGGCGGTCAGGCTGACGACCGGACCGGCGGCGGGCTGCCAGGTGATGCCGGCCTCCGCCCCGACCAGGCGCTCAGGCTTCAGCTGGGCGTTGGCCTCGATGATGTCGTTGCCGACGCGATAGGGGCGGTACAGTTCATTGATGGTGGGCAGGCGGAAGCCGGTATAGGCGGCGGCGCGCACCGTCCAGGCGGGATCGACCTTCCAGTCCGCCCCCAGCCGCGCGGTCGGCAATGCCCCGCCGCGATCATCGTAATGGTCATCGCGGGTCAGCAAACCGGTCTTCAGCGACCGTTCCACCCGGTGGCCGTCGGTCAGGGACCAGCCGTCCAGCCGCACGCCGCCGTGCAAGTCCACGGCCGGCAGCAGCGGCCAGGTCTGTTCCGCGTACACGCCCCCCACCAACTGGTCGCCGCCGGCATCGCGGTCGCCCTGGAAGATTCCGGCCACCGGCTGGAACCGTTCATGCGTGGCCCCGCCGGCCCAGCGCAGATCGGCGCCCAATTCCGTGCGCCGGCCGTCGCCTTCGTCCACCGTGGTGGCCAGCGAGCCGCCGGCGGACGTGGCCGGCACCCGGTACTGATCCAGCGCCGGCGTCTCCGCGGTGCGGGTGGCGTTGACGGAGGAGAAGCGGTTCTTGAAGACGTAGCGGCGCAGGTACAGCGTGCCGTGCCAGGGCAGGTCCAGCGGCCCATCGGCGTCGGTGAACCGCAGGCTGCCCTCCAGCGCGTCGGTGCCGTTCTCCTGCACGGGCGTGCCGTTGCCGCGATGCTCATGAAAGGCGGAAACGGTGCCGGCCAGTGCCAGGGGCCCCGCCTCGCCCTTGGCCTTCACATCCACCCAGGCGTCGTCCCAGCCGGCCTGGGTGTCGATGGGCCCGCGCTGGTCGGCGCGCACCAGGTAGCTGCCGTCGCTGCGGCTGGCGTGCGCCATGATGGCGACGTTACCGGCCACCGCACCGGCCGTCCCCTCGGCCAGGCCGTTGCTGCCGGCCCGTACCTCCGCCCCGTCCATCGGCTTGGTGGTGATGCGGATGACGCCGTCCAGCGCCTGGTTGCCCCAGGGGCCCGCCCCGCTGCCCTCGGTGATGGCGACCGAGGCGACGGATGCGGTGGGCAGGCGGCTCCAGTATACCCAGCCGCCGAAGGGATCATTGACCGGGATGTCGTCCACCAGCACCAGGGTACGGCCGGCACCATTGGGTCCCAGCGCGCGCAAGGATATGCCCTGCGAGGTGGGGTGGGCGCTGGTGCTGCCCGTACGGCGGAACAGGGAAAAGCCGGGCACGCTGCGCAAGGCCTCGTCCAGCCGGCGCTCCGGTGCCGCATCCAGCCAGGGGGTGTCCAGCTGTATCGTGCCGTAGATGCGTTCCGTGGCGGCGTCGGGCGGCACGCGGCCGGTGACGATAACGGTCGGCACATCATTGGCGGACACGTCCTCCGCCCACGCCGGATCGCAAACCAGCCCGGCCACAGCCGCGCCCAAAAGCGCCCGCCCGCCCCTCATGATTTCCCCGCCCCGCTTGTGTTCTTGGCCAGATGGCGTCAAAAAACCGCATGGCACCCTACCACGCCCCCAACCTTCCCTCCGCCGATACTTTAGAACAATTCCAAAGTAATTCGGTCCCCCAACCGTTGCCGGACAGCCTGGCCGCGGCGGCCTGTCATGTGCTGACCACGGCGGATCCCATGGCGAAGGTGCGGTTGAGCCGGGGGTACGCCGCCGCCTGGCGGGCGGGCCTGTTGCCCGACACTCCGGGCCCTGTCCCACCAGACCGCCCGGCCCGGCCGGCGCGACCGGAGCTGAAGCTGCCGCGCGACATGCCCAAGCGGCGCAAGGCCGGCAGCGTGGCGGGCCGCATCGCCCTGCTGCACGCCATCGCGCACATCGAACTGAACGCCATCGACCTGGCCTGGGACATCGTCGCCCGCTTCACCACCCTGCCCGACGGCACGGCCCTGCCCCGTGCCTTCAAGGACGACTGGGTGCGGGTGGCGGATGAGGAGGCCAAGCACCACGCCCTGCTGGCCGACCGCCTGGCCAGCCTGGATGCGGCCTACGGCGACCTGCCGGCCCACGACGGGCTGTGGCAGGCCAGCGAGATGACCGCCCATGACCTGGCCGCCCGCCTGGCCCTGGTGCCCATGGTGCTGGAGGCGCGCGGCCTGGACGTGACCCCGGCCATGATCGCCAATCTGAAGAAGGTCGGGGATGACGACAGCGTCGCCGTGCTGCAGATCATCCATGATGAGGAGATCGGCCACGTCGCCGCCGGCCGCCGCTGGTTCGGCGTGGTGGCCGAGACACTGGGCGTGGAACCGGCGGAGCATTGGCGGGCCCTGGTGCGCCAATACTTCAAGGGCGACATCAAGCGCCCCTTCAACGACGCCTCACGCATCCGCGCCGACTTCCCGCCCGATTGGTACGAACCGCTGGCGCCGGTGGAAACCATCCTGGCGGGCACCGGCTTCACCGACTGAGGCATGGAGCAACCGTTACCGATCAGTAACAAACTGCCCTTGGGCGCCACCCATTGCCCTTGCTACCATCCGCGCCAAGCCGCGCCCCGCGGTTCCCCCCTCCCGCCGTCCGCCTCCGGGCGGCCCCATCACGGTCCCGATCCATCCCATGACTTCTGAAGCCAAAGCCGGAACTTCCATGACCCGCCGTACCCTGCTGCGCCGCGGCCTGATGGCCGGTACCGCCCTGGTGGCGCTGGAGGCCTTGCCGGGCCTGCTGGCGCCTGTCCCCGCCGTCGCGGCGGAGCCGTCGGAAACCGAGAAGGCCCTGAACGCCTTCTTCGAGGATTGCTGGAACGAGGATCTGGCCCGCGACCCGCAGCAGCGCACCGTCCTGGGCCTGCCGGGCCCGCACGACAAGTGGACCATTCCGGATGAGGCCCACCAGCTGGAAAGCCTGCACCTGGCCGAACAGCGCAAGAAGACCCTTGATGGTTTCAAGACGGCCGAGTTGTCGGCCAGCGGGCAGATCAGCGCCATCCTGTTCCGCAATGAGTTGCAGCAGACCCTGGACCAGTATCCCTGGCGCAACCACACCTATGTGATCAGCCAGCTGACGGGCCCGCACACGGACATCGCCAGCTTCCTGATCACCTACCACAACATGACCAGCCCGCAGGACGCGGACGATTATGTGACCCGCCTGCAGGGCATCGCCCCCCTGATGGATGTCTACATCGCCCGCATCACCAAGCAGGCCGACATGGGCGTCCTGCCCCCGGCCTTCGCGTTCAAGTCCATCCTGGAGGCGGCGCGCAACGTCATCACCGGCAAGCCCTTCGCCGCGACCGATGTGGTCACCGCCGCGGAAAGCAGCCCCCTGCTGGCCGACTTCACGGAAAAGGTCAACGGCCTGAAGCTGCCGGAGGCCGACCAGGCCCGCCTGCGCGCCGCCGCCGAAAAGGCCCTGACGGAACAGGTGCAACCCGCCTTCCAGAAGCTGATCGCCAAGGTCGGCGCGCTGGAGGCCAAGGCTACCGCCAGCAACGGCGTCTGGGCCTTGCCGGACGGCGAGAAATTCTACCGCTCGCAAGTGCTGCTGATGACCACCCTGCCCCTGGACCCGGCCGCCGTGCACGCCCAGGGCCTGAAGGAAGTGGCGGCCTTGCAGGATGAGATGCGGGCCATCATGGCCAAGGTCGGCTTCAAGGGCGAGTTGCGCGCCTTCTTCGACTATATGCGCACCGACAAGCGCTTCTACGATCCGGCCACGCCGGAAGGCCGCGCCACCCTGCTGAAGCGCGCCACCGACATCATCGACCATATGCGCACGGATTTGGACCGGTTCTTCCTGACCAAGCCCAAGGCCCCCATCGTGGTCAAGGCGGTGGAAGCCTTCCGCGAAAAGGCCACGGCCAGCGCCTTCTATGAGCCGGCATCCCCCGACGGGTCGCGGCCCGGCGTGTTCTACGCCAACCTCTACGACATGTCGGTCAACCCCATCCCCATGCTGGAAAGCCTCTGCTATCACGAGGGCATCCCCGGCCATCACATGCAGATCGCCATCGCGCAGGAGATGGCGGGCCTGCCCACCTTCCGCCGCTTCATCTGGAACAGCGCCTATGGCGAAGGCTGGGCCCTGTATGCCGAGCGTTTCCCCAAGGAATACGGCTATTACCAGGACCCGTACTCCGACGCCGGCCGCATCGCGTCGGAACTGTTCCGCGCCGCCCGCCTGGTGCTGGACACCGGCATCCACCTGAAGCGGTGGACGCGCGAACAGGCCATCACCTACATGAACGCCAACACTGCCAACCCCGAGCACGACAACATCACGGAGATCGAGCGTTACTTCGTGTGGCCGGGCCAGGCGCTGGCCTACAAGATCGGCATGAACAAGATCCTGGAACTGCGCGAGGCCGCCAAGGCCAAGCTGGGCCCCAAGTTCGACATCCGTGCCTTCCACGACACCGTCCTGACCTCGGGTTCCGTCAACCTGCCCGTGCTGGAAACCCTGGTGCAGGATTGGGTGAAGCGCACGGCCGCCTGACCCGCCGCACTGTTCATCCCCTCAACCGGGTTGCCCCCAACGCATAGTCGCAGTGCGGTGAATCCCTCACAAAGAGGTGGTAACCCGCGACAGGGGTGGGCAGGGTGCCGCGTATAAGGAAGAAGGGGCGGCGACAACCTTTGGTCGCGCCTTTTCGAACGAGAGCTTTGGCAGTTTCAGCGGCATAGGAAGGGCGGCCCCACGACCGGGTGCCGCCCTTCCGCCTTTATGGCATGCTCCGCGCCATGATCGGCATTCCCACCCTACGCACCCCACGCCTGTTGTTGCGTCCCTGGACCGCGACGGATCGCGACGCCTTTTGCGCCATGGCCCGGGACCCGGCGGTGATGGAATTCCTGCTGCCCCTGGACCGCGCCGGCAGCGATGCCCTGGCCGACCGCATCGACATTCATTTCGACCGTTACGGCTTCGGCTATTGGGCGGTGGAGGTGCCGGAGGTGGCGCCCTTCATCGGTTATGTCGGGCTGGGTGTGATCGGGCCGGACCTGCCTTTCGCCCCGGCGGTGGAAATCGCCTGGCGGCTGGACAGCCGCCATTGGGGTCAAGGCTACGCGACGGAGGGGGCCACAGCCGCGCTGGACGCCGCCTTCGGCATCCACAACCTAGATGAGGTCGTCGCCCTGACAGTGCCGGCCAACCGCCGCTCCCGCGCCGTCATGGAACGGCTGGGCATGACCCGCGACGCGGCGGAGGATTTCGACCACCCCCGCCTACCCGAGGGCCACGCGCTGCGCCGGCACGTGCTGTACCGCAAACGGCCGCCTCCGCCCTTAAGCAGCCCAAGGCCCCGTCTTCAGTGAAAAGGGCGAGAAATCACGGAAGGTCCAGCGCAGGGGGATGACCGCCGGCGCCCGCCAGCCACCGGTGACCGTCAGGCGCCAGAGGCGTTCGGCCCCCCGGAACCGGGCGACCTCATCCCCATCCCACACGATCTCCACCGTGCCGCGCAGTTGCAGAAGATCACCGGTGTCGAAGTCCGGGAACAGCATGGCGGCGCGGGGATCCAACAGCAGGTTGCCCAGGGTGTTGAAATATTGGTTGCCGTGGAAATCGGGCACCGTCAGCACATCGCCGTCCACGCGGATGAAGCCCGGCCGGCCGCCACGATGGCTGATGTCCGCCCCGCCCGCGGCGGTCCCCGCCCCACTGGACGTCGCCACGAAGAAGGTGTCGGCAGCCAGCACGGCCAGCCGGGCGCCGCGGTCCAGCCCGCGCAGTTCCTGCCACGCCGCCTCGCTCACC
Organism: Azospirillaceae bacterium; assembly: GCA_028283825.1. Taxonomy (NCBI): domain Bacteria; kingdom Pseudomonadati; phylum Pseudomonadota; class Alphaproteobacteria; order Rhodospirillales; family Azospirillaceae; species Azospirillaceae bacterium. The sequence continues at coordinate 2,045,080 of JAPWJW010000001.1, forward strand.
GGCGCTGCTTCGACCAGTCGCCCCTGGATATACTGTGGGCAGTTGCCGAAGCTTTGCCGCACCGACACGCTCAGGCCAGCCGCATCGCGGCCGGCGATGGTGCCATTGGCCCGGTTGCGCCGGCGGGTGGCCAGGTCGATGCCCAACAGCCCGACGGGCGCACCCGGCATCAGGAACGGGTCCGCCGGGTCACCCGGCACCGGCAGGGTCGCAAGGTGCAGGGTGTGCGGATCGGGGCTGGTGATGAAGCCGGGCGATCCCGTCAGCAGGGTGGCGATGGGGGCACCCGACGCGTCCACCGTCGCCGCCGGCAGGAAGGGAAGCATGCCGAAGAAGTCGCGGTGCTGGTCCGGCATGACGTCCCGGATGGCGGCCCCGCCCATCCTCACACCGACCCGGGCCTGTGCCGCCCGCTCACCCTTGTGGAAAACATCCGTGTCCAAGGCTTCCTCCCTTATGCTGAAGGTGGAATGGGCGAAGACGGCATGCCCTTGAAACCGGGCAGCACCTCCACTCGGCGTAGCCAGGCGTTCAAATGGTCGTAACCCTCCAGCGAAATGCCGCCTTCGGGCGCGTGCGCAACGTAAGAGTAACAGGCCAGATCGGCGATGGTGGGATGGGTAGCAACAGCCCCCGCCTCGTCCGCCAGATAATGGCGGTCGGCCAGATGAACGTCCATGAAGGGCAGCAGGCGGGCCGCGATGGTGCGCGCCAGCGGCAGGTGCCCCGGCAGACCCCACTGCACCACCATGCGGGCCGAGCCGGGCCCGTGCCGCACGTCATCCGCCGCGACGGACAGCCAGCGCTGCACCCGGGCCGCCGCCACGGCCTCCGCCGGCGCCCAGGTCCCGGCGCGATCATAACACCTCGCCAGGTAGACCAGGATGGCGATGCTGTCGGGCACCGCCAAATCCCCGTCCACCAGCACTGGGATTTGCCCCAGCGGGTTCAGCGCCAGGAACTCCACCGACCCACGCACGTCCGCATCCGCCGTCACGACCGCATGGGGCAGGTCCAGCATGCGCAACAGCAGTTCCACGCGGTGCGTGTGGCCGGATAGCGGCGTGCCGTAAAGGGTGATGGCGGTGGTCATGGCGGCTCCGGCGCAGGCACTCTCAAGTGAGTGGCCCCTAATTTAAGTCTTGCACTGAATGTGCGACAGGCGGCACGAATGAAACTCACCCTTTCATCCAATGAAATGATGATGCCATGGACCGTCTGGACGAACTGGCCTTGTTCCTGGCCATCCTGGAAACCGGCAGCCTGGCCGCCGCCGGGCGACGGCAGGGTTGCTCGGCCCCCGCCGTCACCCGGGCGCTGGCAGCGTTGGAGGCGCGGGTGGGCGCCCGGCTGGTGGAGCGCACCACCCGCAGGCTGTCACCGACGGAAGCCGGCCGCGGCCTGGCCGACACCGCCCGCCGCGTGCTGGGCGACTATGACGAGGCGATGCGGGAGGGGAACGAGGCGGGCCCGCGCGGCCTGCTGCGCGTCACCGCACCCCTGGTGTTCGGCCGCCGCCATGTGACGCCGCTGGTCACCAGCTTCCTGGCGGCCTATCCCGCCGTGCGGGTGGACCTGCTGCTGTCGGACCGGCAACTGGACCTGATCGAGGACGGGCTGGACGTGGCGCTGCGCATCGGCCGCCTGCCCGACAGCGGACTGGTGGTGCTGCGGGTGGGCCAGGTGCGGCAGGTGGCGGTCGCGGCCCCCGCCTATTTGGCCCGCCGCGGCATGCCGGTGCGGCCGGACGACCTGGCGGATCACGATGTCATCGCTTCCGCCCCCGCCACCGCCGCCTATTGGGCGGCCGGCCCGCGAACGGAACCGGTGACGTGGCGCTTTCAGACGGCAGGGCGGGAGCACGCCATCCCCCTGCACCCCCGCCTGGCGGTGAACGAGGTGGAAGCCAAGCTGGAGGCGGTGCGCGCCGGCCACGGCATCGGCCAGGCCCTGTCCTACCAGGTGGTGGACGACCTGGCGGCGGGCCGCCTGGTGCGCCTGCTGCCGGACCATGAGCGTCCGCCCCTGCCGGTGCATCTGGTCGTGCCCAGCGCCCGGCATCTGGCGGCCAAGGCCCGCGCCTTCCTGGATCATGCCGCCCCGCGCCTGCGCGCCCTGGACGTGCTGCGGGAACCGGACGGCGGCGCCGCGGGCGCCTGATATGTGCAAAAATATCGCGCCTACCCGCGGCAATCGGGCCGTTTGATCGGCACCATGCATATTTTCCGGCAAGACAAACTCACCCACATGATGGTGCTGGCCGACAGCCACGGGCACAGCTTCCGTCGCGCCGTCGACCTTGGGCTGTTCCCCTCACGGTCCGTGTCGGTTTGCGCCAACCACGACACGACGGCGGCGGGTCTGCGCAACCCCAACTCCTTCTCCAGGGGCCTCTACCAGTTCCGCACCGTGATCAAGTTCATGGAGCGCAGCGATATCCTGGCGATCCAGGTGGGCGAGGTGGATTGCGGCCACCTGATATGGCGGCGCGTCGAGAAGGGCTGGACCTTGGACGAGGCGCTGGCCGCCTCGCTGGCCGGGTATCAGGGCTTCCTGGATGAGCTTCACGGCATGGGCTTCCACAAGATCATCCTGACCGGCGCCATCCTGCCCCTGCTGAGCGATGACCAGATCGCCGATGGCGACGAGGCCCGCCGCACCGTCCTGGTCAGCCAGCGCGACCGCACCGACCTGACCCTGCGGTACAACGCGGCCCTGCGCGACATCGCGCACGAACGCGGCCTGCGCTACGTGGACATCACCGACGACCTGACCGATCCCGCCACCGGCATGGCCGACCCGGCCTACCGGCACCCCCATCCAGGCGACCATCACCTGGAACTGGAGCGGGGCGCCTATTGCTGGGCCATGGCCTTGGCAGCGGCGCTGGTGGATTACGACCTGCAAGCGCGGCCTGCGCCAACCTTGCTCCACCAGCCGGGGTGACCGGCCCCAAGGGAGCGGCCCAAAAGAAACGGGGCCGGGGGATCACCCCGGCCCCATCGGAACCCTGCTGCCAGAACCATGTTGAAGGACAGGCGCAGGCTTACGACTCCGCCTCGTCCGCCTGGCCCTTGATGCGGTGGGCCAGGGCGGCCTGCAGGAACTCGTCGATGTCGCCATCCAGAACGGCGCCGCTCTGGCTGGTCTCAACGCCGGTGCGCAGGTCCTTCACCATCTGGTAGGGCTGCAGGACGTAGGAACGGATCTGGTGGCCCCAGCCGATCTCCGTCTTTTGCGCTTCCAGGTGGGCGGCCGCCTCTTCGCGCTTGCGCAGTTCCATCTCATAGATGCGGGCGCGCAGCATGTCCCAGGCCTTGGCCCGGTTCTTGTGCTGGCTGCGTTCCTGCTGGCAGGCGACCACGATGCCGGTGGGCATATGGGTCAGGCGCACCGCCGAGTCGGTCTTGTTGATGTGCTGGCCACCGGCGCCGGACGCGCGGTAGGTGTCGACGCGCACGTCCTTCTCGTTGATCTCCACCACGATCCTGTCGTCGATGACGGGCGTGACGGAAACGCTGGAGAAGCTGGTGTGGCGGCGTGCCTGGCTGTCGAACGGGCTGATGCGCACCAGGCGGTGCACACCGGATTCCGTCTTCAGCCAGCCATAGGCGTTGTGGCCCTTGATCTGAATGGTGGAGGACTTGATGCCCGCCTCCTCACCGTTGGTCTCGTCCAGCAGTTCGACCTTGAACTTGTGCTGTTCGGCCCAGCGGCTGTACATGCGCAGCAGCATCAGCGCCCAGTCCTGGGCCTCCGTGCCGCCGGCGCCGGCGTTCACTTCCAGATAGCAGTCGTTGGCGTCGGCCTCGCCCGAGAGCAGGCTTTCCAGTTCCAGCGCCGCCGCGCGCTTCTGCAGGGCGATCAGGCTCCGCTCCGCGTCGGTGACGGTTTCCTGGTCGTCCTCGGCCTCGCCCATGGCGATCAGCTCGATGCCGTCGTTCAGGTCGCGCTCCAGGGCGCGATAGCCCTCGATGGCGGTCTCAAGCTGGGTCTTTTCCCGCATGATCTTCTGGGCGCGGTCGGAATCGTCCCACAGCTTGGGATCTTCCGACAGGGCGCTCAGTTCGTCGTAGCGGCGGAGGGCATTTTCCCAGTCAAAGATGCCTCCTCAGCAGCGTCAAGGACTGTCGCACAGCCTCGACGACCGCCTCGATCTCGGCCCGCATCGCGGTCCTCCTCGTCTTTGGTCATGAATTGATCTTGTAACGGACCGCTTAGATACCCGCTCCCCCACCCGATTTGAACCCTGGATTTCGGGGGAGCCGCGTTGCGCAAGCCGTTTCGCCCCTTCTTGCCGGACCAACGGCTTGGGGGCCACGCCTCAAGTCGGTGTAGGCCCCGACCGGGGCCGCCGGAGCGAGCACCGAAGGGCGGAGCGAGGATAAGCCAAGGGGCGGATGCCCCGCCGGCGTCTGAGGCAAACGCATAAGCAAACTAAAAAAAGGGCGCCCCGACTGGGACGCCCTTCAAGGTTCCGGGTCTTAACGAGGTGGGGGTCAGCCGACCATGGCCAGCGAAGCCTCGTTGATCCGGCGGGTCAAACTGGTGGCGCCGTGGGTGGCGTCGGCGATCTTGGTCAGGCTTTCACTGATGCTGGACACGCCGTCGGCGGCCGTCTGCATGTTGCGGGAGATGTCGTGGGTCACGGCGTTCTGTTCCTCGATCGCAGAGGCCATGCCGCTGGATATGGCGTTGATGCGGGTGATGATGCCGCCGATGCCCTGGATGGCGCGGGCCGATTCCGACGTGGCCAGTTGCACCGTGCCGATCTGTTCGGCAATTTCGCCGGTGGCCTTGGCCGTCTGGTTGGCCAGCGCCTTCACTTCCGATGCCACGACCGCGAAGCCCTTGCCGGCCTCACCAGCCCGCGCCGCCTCGATGGTGGCGTTCAAGGCCAGCAGGTTGGTCTGGTTGGCGATGTCGCTGATCAGCTTCACCACCTCACCGATGCGCTGGGCGGCGTTCAGCAGGCCGGTGACCGAGCTGTTGGTCAGTTCGGCCTGGTGCACCGCGTCCTCGGAAATCTTGGCGGCCTCGGCCATCTGGCGGCTGATCTCCTCGATCGAGGCCACCAGCTCGGTGGCGCCGCCGGCGATGGCCTGCACATTGGATGAGGCGATCATGGCGGCGTTGCTGGCATGGGCCACCTGGTCGTTGGCGGTGCCCATGGCCTCGGTCAGGCCGCACAGGTCGCTGGAGATTTCCTTCTGGGTGGTGACGCGGCGATCACGGGCCACGACATAGGAGGTCACGTCGGTGGCGATCTTCACCACCTTGCAGGGCTTGCCGCTGATGTCGAAGATGGGGTTGTAGGTCGCCTGGATCCACACCGGACGGCCACCCTTGCCCAGGCGCTTGTATTCGGCGGTCTGGAATTCGCCGCGGCCCAGAGCCGCCCAGAAGCGCTTGTATTCCTCGCTGCCCTTGTAGATCCCGTCCACGAACATGCTGTGGTGGTGACCCTGAACCTCGGCCAGGGTGTAACCCATGGCGTTCAGGAAATTGGCGTTGGCGGTGATGATGGTACCGTCCAGCTTGAACTCGATCACGGCCTGGCTCTTGTGGATGGCGTCCAGCTGGCCCATCACGTCCAGCGAGCGCAGCTTGCGCGCCGTGACGTCGGTCGCCAGCTTCACCACCTTGATGGGCTTGCCACCGGCGCCGATGACGGGGTTGTAGCTGGCCTGCAGCCAGACTTCCCGGCCGTCCTTGGCCACGCGCTTGTACTCGGCGGTCTGGAATTCACCGCGGCCCAGGCTTTCCCAGAAATTGCGGTACTCGTCGCTGGACTTGTAGGCGTCGTCCACGAACATGCTGTGATGGCGGCCCTGAACCTCGGCCAGGGTGTAGCCCATGGTCTTCTGGAAGTTTTCGTTGGCGGTAATGATGGTCCCGTCCAACTTGAATTCGATAATCGCCTGCGAACGATTGACCGCGTCAAAAGTCGCCTTCAAGTCAGCACCGCCGTGCGAAAAAAGACCGTTCATCATGATCGACCCCGCTCTTCTGATTATTGCGCTACAGCCGGACCCGAACCGGCTTGGATGCCCAATAATCAGCCGCGTATCCTTAAGTTTCCCTTAAGCGAAGTCTTAATTGGTGAACTGGTTAATGCTTTGGATTCAGTGAGATAGCGACCGTTCACATGCCGTTCATTACTAACCTGAAGGATTACCTCGGCTATTTGCGAATACTGCCGCAGTGCAGCAAAATTTCCCTAAAATGCATTGGGTCGCCCCACCCTTCGGTGACGCGACCCAATCAATCAACAACCTATAGATAGATCGGCGCTTCGCTTAGAAGCGATAACCCACACCGACACCGACCAGCCAAGGATTGATGTCAACATTCGCCTTGATGGGCGCGGTCAGGCCGGCCTTCACGGTGGCCGTGGTGCTGAGCATGATCTTCTTCATGTCCAGGTTCAGCGACCAATGCTCGTCCAGCTTGTAGTCCACACCGGCCTGCAGGGCATAACCGAAGGCGTTGTCGTACTTCAGGCCCAGGGCGTCGCCTTTATCGACGTTGTAGAACAGCGTGTAGTTCACGCCGGCGCCGATATAGGGGCTCCACTTCGCGTGCGGCATGAAGTGGTACTGCAAGGTCAGCGTCGGCGGCAGCAGCCAGACGTTGCCCAGGTCCAACGAACCCAGCGGCGTGCCCGAGGCCTTCACGTTGTGCGGCGTGGTGCCGGCGATCACCTCGGCAGCGATGCTGTCGGTGAAGAAGTAGCTGGCATCCAATTCCGGGATCACGGCCGTGCTGAGGTCGGTGTGGCCCGGAATCTTGGCGCCGTCCAGCGACAGCGAGCTACCCACGTCAGGTGCCACCATCAGGATGCGGCCACGGATAAGAATATCGCCCGCATCGGAGGCGCGCGCCGGGGCGGCACCGTAAATCCCAGCCAGGAGTGCTGCGGCGGCCACCGTGACGGACAGGAACTTCATGACTTACCCCTCCATGATAATGTGGCCGGCGAATGTTTTACCGCCTTGTCGCCACACTTATTTTCAATGAAGGGATGTTTATTACGAACCGGCGGCGCCTTCCCTGACCTGGGTCAATCCGCGCCCTCCAAGGATGCAACCCGGCCCGGTGCTGAGACCATGGCTGCAACCGGCGGGGCCATCAGTGCCGCGATGGCGTCCAGCGTGCCGCCATCCAGGCGCAGCAATCCCACCGGCAGGCTCAGGCCCCAGCCCATGGCGGCCAGCGCCCCGTCCATCACCGCCGCCAGCGACACGGGCAACACCGGCACGTAGGCGACGGGCAGGCAGCTCCAGACGCGTTCCAGTTCATCGGTATCCACCAGGATGCCGCCCGGCAGCGCGTAACCCAGGGCCACGAAGCGCCCGTCCCCTTCCTCCGGCGTGAAACAGAGGACGCGGTCACCGGGGACCACCCGACGCAGGGCGCCATCGGCCCGCGCCGGCAGGCGCAGCGCACCCAGCGCCATTCCCCGACGCACCGCGCCGGCCGAGGCCACCCAAGCCCAGCCCGGCACCCCCGGGGCGGAATAAGTGAAGCCGGCCCGATGGGCGGTATGCCTGGTCATGGCGGGGCTCCATCGATGGGAATGCATCGTGAACATACCCGCCACCCCTGACAGTTCCTGTCAGCAGCGCGCCGCCCCCTCGCCAACCAACGGCCCTGTCTGTAGGGTCGCGGCCCAATGATCGGTTTCCTTCTTGAGGCCCCTTCCCATGATGTCCAGGTTCCTGCCGGCGGCGGTCCTCGCCGCCTGGTGCGCGTCGGCAGCGGCGCACGACTGCCTGCCCTACCAGCCAGCCGAAGTGACGCTGACCGGCGATGTCACCCAGGTCCACGGCATCAAGGCCGGGACCAAGGGCACCAGGGAAGACTATTATGTGCTGACCCTGCCGGAGATGGCCTGCCTGACCGGCGGCACGGAAGAGTTGGACGAGGACATCGAATCCATCGACGCCTTCCAGTTGAAGCCACCGCCGGGCGCGACCCTGCCGAAGGGCCTGGTCGGCCGGCGGGTGGCGGTGACAGGCCTGCTGGCTCACCGCATCGTAGATGAGACGCATACCGACGTGATGCTGAACTACACGGCCGCCAAGTTGGCGCCGTAGAATTTCGCGCCCTCAGCCCCGGTTTTCCATCTTGTCCATGTCGATGCGCCAGTCAGCCAACAGGGCATGGCGGCGGCGAGGATAACGCTCGGCCGACACCGCGACCGTCGCGATGCGGTCGGTGCGGAAATGGCGGAAGTCGGACCGCACCTCGCACCAGGCGACCACCATGCGGATGCGTTCCATGAACACCAGGGCGATGGGCCAGATGGTGCGGTCGCTGGCCCGGCCCTGGCCGTCGGTATAGGCGATGCGCAGCTTGCGCTCCGCCCGGATGGCCCGGCGGATTTCCGTCAGGTCGCGCGGTTCGATCACCTCGGGCTGCAGCGACACCGGCACCAGGCCGCTATCCTCCGCCAAGGCCCGCAGGTCCGGCGGCAGCACGGCGGTGATCTTGGCGGTGGCGTTCTGGGCGGCCAGGCCCAGGGGCCCGTCCCCCCGCTGCGCCACCCAGCGCAGGCCCAGCACCAGGGCCTCGATCTCATCATCCCCGAACATCAGGGGCGGCAGCAGGAAGCCGGGACGCAGGACATAGCCCAGGCCCGCCTCCCCCTCCACCGGCACGCCCTGGGCCGCCAGCGTCGCCACGTCGCGATAGACGGTTCGCAGTGATACGCCCAATTCCTCCGCCAGGGCGGCCGCCGTCACCGGCCGGCGATGCCGGCGCAGGGCTTGGATGAGGTCGAGCAGGCGGGCGGATCGGGACAAGGGTGGGCCTATCCAAGGAATTAAGGCCGCCCAAGATAACGCGGCCGCCCCCCGTCAGGCCACCACCACCGTCCCCTGCGTCACCACGGGGAAGTTCACCGAGTTGGCGATGAAGCAGAAATGGTGCGCCTTGTCGTGCAGCGCCTGGGCCAGCGCCACGTCGGCACCCGCGCGCCCGTTGGCATCCAGCGTCACGGTGGGGCGCAGGGTCACCTGGGTGAAACGGCCGTTGCCGTCCGCCGTCTCCGCCATCGTGCCCTCCGCCGCGTCCTGGTAGGCGGTGACGACCAAGCCGGCCTCCGCCGCCAGGTGCAGATACCACAGCTTGTGGCAGGCGGAGAGGGAGGCCACCAGCGTCTCCTCCGGATTGTAGCGCGTGGCATCGCCCAGGAAGGCGGGGTCGGCGGAGCCGGGGATGACGGGCTTGCCGGCCGCCTGGATGTCATGATCGCGGCCATAGGCGCGGTAGTTCGCCGTGCCCTGGCCCCGATTGCCGGTCCAGGTGACGGTGACGCGATAGGTATGCTGCTTGCCGGCCATGGTTCACTCCCTCCGGGTGGTCGTTGTTGGCGCCATTGGAATGGAGCCAATAGCACCACGCCAGGGGGCGCCACCGCAAAACGGGCATGCATAAGCACCGGGGGAAGTGTACGATTTCGGACAGTAGATTGAGGGGCTGGGTAAAGACATGACGCAGAAGAGTGGCCGCATCCTGATGGTCGATGACGACCAGGACATCCTGATCGCCGCCCGCCTGCTGCTGAAACGCGAAGGCATCCTGGTCCACACCGAAAGCCAGCCGGACCGCATCCCCCTGCTGTTGAAGGAGGAGGGGTTCGACGCCGTCCTGCTGGACATGAACTTCGCCATCGGCGCCAACACGGGCCGCGAAGGGTTCCAGTGGCTGCGCCGGGTGCTGGAGATCGACCCCACCCTGTCCGTCATCCTGATGACCGCCTATGGCGACGTCGGCACGGCGGTGGAGGCGATGAAGCAGGGCGCCTGCGACTTCGTGCTGAAGCCCTGGTCCAACGAGCGCCTGGTCGCCACGCTGATGAGCGCCATGACCCTGACCGCCTCGCGGCGGGAGGCGGCACAGCTGGGCGCGCGCAACAAGGAACTGACGGCAGCCCTGGACCAGCCGGGACAGGCGCTGATCGGCGCCAGCCCGGCCATGACCCGGGTGCTGACCCTGGTGGACCGCGCCGCCCCCACCGACGCCAACGTCCTGATCCTGGGGGAGAACGGCACCGGCAAGGAGGTCATCGCGCGCGAGATCCACCGCCGGTCCCGCCGCGCGTCCCAAGTGTTCGTGGCCGTGGATCTGGGCGCCATTTCCGAGAATTTGTTCGAGAGCGAGTTGTTCGGCCACAAGAAGGGCGCCTTCACCGACGCCAAGGAGGATCGGGTGGGCCGCCTGGTGGCGGCCAACGGCGGCACCCTGTTCCTGGATGAGATCGGCAACCTGCCCCTGTACCAGCAGAGCAAGCTGCTGTCGGTGCTGGAACAACGGGTGGTCATCCCGGTGGGCGGCAACCGGCCCGTCCCCATCGACGTGCGCCTGATTTCCGCCACCAACATGCCGGTGGAACAACTGGAAAGCCCGGAGACCTTCCGCCAGGATCTGCTGTACCGCATCAACACGGTGGAACTGCGCCTGCCGCCCTTGCGCGACCGGCCGGAGGACATACCGGCCCTGGTGGCGCACTTCATGGCCATCTACGCCCGCAAGTACGCCATCCCGCCCCGCCGCCTGTCCGACGACGCGCTGGCGCGGCTGAAGACCTATCACTGGCCGGGCAACGTCCGCGCCCTGCGCCACGCGGTGGAGCGCGCCATGATTCTGGGCGCCGGCGACGTGCTGGAGGCGGAGGATTTCTCCCTGCCCGCCGCCGCCGGCCGCGGCCCCGGCGGGGCGCGGAGCACGGCGGCGGCGGCGCAGGCGACCGGCGATGACGGCCTGACCCTGGGTACGCTGGACCTGGAAACGGTGGAAGCCCAGGTGATCCGCCGGGCACTGGACAAGCACCAGGGCAACATCAGCCACGCGGCGGCGGAGCTGGGCATCACCCGCACCTCGCTCTACCGCCGGATGGAGAAGCATGGCCTTTAAGCCATCGTTCAGCACGGCGCTGACTATCCGGGTGACCCTGCTGTGCCTCAGTTGCCTGGCGTTGGGCGGCCTGCTGGGCACCACCGGCTACCAGGCGACCGAAACGTTGATCGGCCTGGCCATCGCGGTGCAGATCGGCGGCGTTGTACGGGTGGTGAACACCACCAACCGGGAACTGGCGCGCTTCCTGAACGCGCTGAACCATTCCGATTTCACCCAGAGCTTCAGCTACCGCAACATGGGGCCGTCCTTCCAGGAACTGGGCCGCGCCTTCGCCGGCGTGTTCGACAGGTTCCGCGCCGCCCGCGCCGACACCGAACGCCAGGCCGATTATCTGAAGGTGCTGATCGAACATGTGCCCGTCGCCCTGGCGGAGGTGCATCCCGACGGGCGCGTCAACCTGCTGAACAATGTCGCCCGCCGGCTGATCGGCCACGATGACCTGAACCGCCGCCTGATGGATGGCGGCACACTCGACTCGGCCCTCCGTGTGATGCAGCCGGGCCAGAACGCCCTGCTGAAGGTGGCGGGCGGTATCACGCCCCTGCAACTGACGGTGCGGGCCACGCAACTGACCCTGGCCGACGGGCCGCGCCTGCTGCTGTCGCTGCAGAACATCGGCGGGGAGCTGGAGGCAACGGAGGTCAAGGCCTGGTCGGACCTGGTGCGGGTGCTGACGCATGAGATGATGAATTCGCTGACGCCGGTGTCCTCGCTGGCCGGCACGGCGCAATCACTGCTGGCCGACTTGCGCGCGCAGCTGGAGGCGGTCTCCGGCCTGCCGCCGGCCGTGCTGCTGGACGCGGCCGACGCGGCGGAGGCGATGGACACCGTCACCCGCCGCGCCGGCGGCCTGCTGCGCTTCGTGGAACGCTACCGCCGCTACACCCAGATGCCGCGCCCACGGGTGGAAAAGCTGAAGGTGAAGGAACTGTTCGCCCGGGTGGAGGGCCTGATGGGGCCGGCGCTGGCGGAGCACGGCGTGGCGCTGGAGGTGGTGATCCTGCCACCATCGCTGGAGATCAGCGCCGACCCCGACCTGCTGGACCAGCTGTTGATCAACCTGGTGAAAAACGCGGTCGAGGCGCTGGACGAGGCCAAGGTCGCCGGCACCCAGGCGCGGCCCCCCGCCGTCACCCTGGCCAGCCACCTGGACGTGACCGGGCATTTGAACATCCTGGTGCGCGACAACGGCCCCGGCATCCCGGCGGACGTGGCCGACAAGATCTTCGTCCCCTTCTACACCACCAAGCGTGAGGGCAGCGGCATCGGCCTGCCGCTGGCCCGGCAAGTCATGCTGGCCCACGGCGGCACCATCGCAGCATCCCCGGTGGAGGGCGGCGGCACCGCCTTCACGCTTCGGTTCTGACCGCCTCGAGCTTGTTGCGGGTGGCCAGGAAACGCAGGCCCACCGCCGCCGCCAGCACGCCGCTGACCGCCCCCAGGCCCAGGGCCCAGCGGGGTCCCAGGGTATCGGCCACCCAGCCGACGATGGGGGCGCCGATGGGCGTGCCGCCCATGGCGATGGCCAGCAGGATGGCCACCACCCGCCCCCGCATGGGCCCGTCGGTCGACAGTTGCACCAGGCTGTTGGAAGAGGTCATGAAGGTCTGCGCCGCCGCCCCGATGGCCACCAGCACGATGCCGAACAGCCAGTAGTTGGGCATAAAGGCGGCCAGGGCGCACCCCACCCCGAAAACGCCCCCCGCCCACAGCAGCAGCGACAGGGTGGGCCGGGCCCGCCGCGCCGCCCACAGGGCGGAGGCGACCGAGCCCGTGGCCATGACGGTGCTGAGCACCCCGTACTCGCCGGCGCCGGCATGAAAGGCGCTGACCGACATGGTGGAGATGAAGATGGGGAAGTTCAGGCCGAAGGTGCCGATCAGGAACAGCATCAGCAGGATGGCCTTCAGGTCCGGCCGCAGCCAGACATAGCGGAAACCTTCCACCAGGCTGCCCCGCCCGCGCGCCGCCCGCGTGGTGGGCCGCAACTCATCCACCCGCAGCAGGGCGAGTGAACCCAGCACCGCCACGTAGGAGACGGCGTTGATCAGGAACACCCAGCCCGAGCCCACGGCCGAGATCAGCAGGCCCGCCAGCGCCGGGCCGATCATGCGCGCGGCGTTGAAGGCGGTGGAGTTGAGGGCCACGGCGTTGGCCAGATGCCCCTCGTCCACCAACTCCGACACGAAGGTCTGGCGGGCCGGCGCGTCGAAGGCGACGACGCAGCCCATCACGCCGGCAAAGACATAGACGTGCCACAGCTGCACCAGGTGCAGCACGGTCAGCAGGCCCAGGCCCAGGGCCAGCAGCCCCATGGCCGCCTGGGTGCAGAACAGCAGCTTGCGCCGGTCGAAATAGTCGGCCGCGAATCCGGTGACGGGCAGCAGCAGGGCCATGGGCCCGAACTGCAGGGCCATGACGATGCCCACCGCCGCCGCCGCGTTGACGTGGGCCAGTTCTGTCAGCACCAGCCAGTCCTGCGCCGTGCCCTGCATCCAGGTGCCGATGTTGGATACCAGCGCGCCGATGGCCCAGAGCCGGTAGTTGCGGATACGTAATGACCGGAACATGCCGGTGGACGGCACCGGTGGCGGGGCCGCAGGCATGGGCTCGGGCGCCGAATTGGGGGCGGGGTCGGGGACCAGATCAGGCGGCGTACTGGGTTCGACGGTCACAGGCGGTCCTTGGGAACGCAGGCGGGGAAGCGCGGGGCAACGGAATTTGCAAATGGTGCCGGTTCAGCCCGGCCGCCGGAAGGCGCGATGCCCGCAATCCTGGTGCGCAATTGCGGTCGCGGGCCTCACCATTTCATGGTGCCCTGGACCGGGAGCGCCGCAGACACCATCCCTGAATTTGCCCGCCTGGCGGTTGTTCCCGCCGTCGCGTGAGATTTCCTCACATGATGCGCGAGTCCTTGATGGATTGTCCGGTTCGAATTCCCGGGATACCTCTGGCCCACCCGCCACGACAAGGGGCGGGGGTGATTTTGAGAGGACATGATCGACATGGTGGGCGACAGGGCGAACGAGACCACCGTTCGGACCGGCCGGTGCCATTGCGGCGCGGTGCGTTTCGACGTGGCGCTCAGCGATGGCCTCCGTTCGATCCGCCGCTGCACCTGTTCCTACTGCCGCATGCGGGGTGCCGTCGTCGCCATGGCGGCGATGGGCGGGATCAGGATCACCCAGGGTGAGGCGGCGCTGACATGCTATCGCTTCCATACCGGGGCGGCGCGGCATTTCTTCTGTTCCCGCTGCGGGATTTACACCCACCATCAACGGCGATCCGACCAAAACCTGTACGCGGTGAACGTGGCCTGCCTGGACGGGGTGAGCCCGTTCGACTTCCCCGAGGTGCCCGTCATGGACGGCGTCAATCACACGAACGACACGGGCAGGCCGACGCGGCAGGCGGGCACGCTCCGCTTCATTCCCACGGACGAATAGACCTGTCGGCTTCCCAACACCCTGCCCGCGACTTTGCGATGGTCATTCCCCCGTTAGGTGCACCATTGTAGATTCGCCGGATCAAACGGGGGTGGGGCATGGTGCGCAGGGTGTTGCTGGTGCTGACGTTGCTGATGGTCTTGGGCGGGGGCCTGCATATGGTGGCCGGACCCGCTGACGCCCAGGTGAGCGCCCAGGTGGAATCGAATGGGGCGGCACCCACGGCGCCGACGATGGCCGTCACCGTCATGTCCAGTCGTCCGCAGCCGGACCTCGCCACCGCCTGGCGCGCCATTCCCCCGGCGCAGCGGCCCCTGGCGGTGGGCAGTTGCCTATTGCTGGTGGCGGTGTCGTCCGTGCTGCTGTGGCTGGCCACGTCCACCGACATGTTGCGCGACGGCGCCCCGCAAAGCTTCGCCGGCCTCAGCAAACCCAACGGCAAGCCGTTGCGCCCGGCCCTTCAGCCTGGCGCAGACACAGATGGCCTGGTGGTTCGTCATCGTGCTGGCGGCATACCTCTATCTGTTCTTGGTGACGGGAGAGTTGGACACCCTGACCGGCCAGGCCCTGTGCCTGATGGGCCTGGGCAGCGGCACCGCCATCGGCGCCGTCATGGTGGAGCAGACCAAGACCAATCCCATCCTGACCGCCTACCAGGCGACCCTGGTACAAACGGCTGACCCCACGACGCCGGCCGATGCCCAGCCCGCCCTGGCCCTCACCCGGGGCGCCCTGGCGTTGAAGTTGGCATCCCGGAATTTCCTGCACGATATCCTCACGGACGCCAATGGCATCAGCCTGCACCGCTTCCAGTCGGTGGTTTGGACATTCGTCCTGGGCGTGCTGTTCCTGGTGGAGGTGGTGGTGCACCGCTGCATGCCGGATTTCGACCCCTATACCCTGGGCGTGCTGGGCATCAGCGCCGGCACCTACCTGGGCTTCAAGATACCGGAGCAGCCGAATTGAGGCTGGATCGGACCCTTTCCCCTGCCGAGCGGCTGGACTGGCTGCGCCTGTCGCGGTCGGAATCGGTGGGGCCCATCACCTTCCGCCGGCTGCTGGAGCGCTATGGCGACGCCGCCACGGCGCTGGAGGCCCTGCCCGACCTGGCCCGGCGCGGCGGGCGCGACCGGCCGCTGAACGTGGCCCCGCGCGCGGCGGCCGAACGGGAACTGGCGGCGCTGGACCGCATGGGCGCCCGCCTGCTGGCCAGTTGCGAGCCCGACTACCCGCCCCAGCTGGCGGCGGTGGAGGATGCGCCGCCGGTGATCACCGTGCTGGGCAACCCGTCCATCCTCAGCCGTCCGGCGGTGGCGGTGGTGGGGGCCCGCAACGCCTCGCTGACCGGCCGCAAGATCGCCGGCGGCATCGCCCGCGACCTGGCCGACGCCGGACTGGTGGTGGTATCCGGCCTGGCGCGCGGCATCGATACCGCCGCCCACGAAGCCTCCCTCCATAAAGGCACGGTGGCGGCCCTGGCCGGCGGGGTGGACGTGGTCTACCCGCCGGAAAACGCGGAGCTGCACCGCCGCATCGCCGATTTGGGTGCCCTGGTCGCCGAATCGCCGCCGGGGACGGAACCGCAGGCCCGCCACTTCCCCCGCCGCAACCGCCTGATTTCGGGGCTGTCGCGCGGCGTGCTGGTGGTGGAGGCGGCGCTGAAGTCCGGGTCGCTGATCACCGCCCGCCTGGCGCTGGAACAGGGCCGGGATCTGTTCGCCGTGCCCGGATCGCCCCTGGATCCGCGTGCCCAGGGCTGCAACCGCCTGCTGAAGGACGGGGCCGTGCTGGTGGAGAACGCGGACGACATCCTGGCCTATCTGGGCCCGCAGGGGCTGTCCACCTTGGCGGCACCCCCAATGGGTGGGGGACCGGTGCCACCGCCGCCGGATCCGGGGGAAATGGCGGTGGCGGCGGCCAGACCCCGCGTCACCCTGTGCTTAAGCCCCACCCCTGTACGCATTGACGAAATTGTCCGGGACTGCCAATTGTCTGCGGCGGTGGTGTTGACCGTCCTGCTGGAACTGGAACTGGCGGGGCGTTTGCATCGCCATCCCGGGGGCCGCGTCAGCCTGGCGTGACACCAGTGGCCAGCCCCGGGACAGGATAGCATCGCCACCTTTCCGGAATTGCGGGGTCCCCTTTGTCGGGCAGCAACGTCGTCATCGTCGAATCGCCGGCTAAGGCGAAGACCATCAACAAGTACCTGGGCGACGATTACACCGTTCTCGCCAGCTACGGCCATGTCCGCGACCTGCCGGCGCGCGACGGCTCGGTGAAGCCGGAAGAGGACTTCAGTATGGAGTGGGAGCTGGGCGACCGCTCCAAACGCCATATCGACGACATCACCAAGGCCGCCAAGGGCGCCACCCGCATCTACCTGGCAACCGACCCTGATAGAGAGGGGGAGGCCATCGCCTGGCACGTCAAGCAGTTGCTGGACGAAAAGCGCATCAGCGCCAAGGTGGACGTGAAGCGCGTCACCTTTAACGAGATCACCAAGACCGCCGTCCTGGACGCCATCGCCCATCCGCGTGAAGTGCACCAGGAACTGGTGGACGCCTATCTGGCGCGCCGCGCGCTGGACTATCTGGTGGGCTTCACCCTGTCGCCGGTGCTGTGGCGCAAGCTGCCGGGGTCGCGTTCCGCCGGCCGCGTCCAGTCCGTCGCCCTGCGCCTGATCTGTGAGCGCGAGTCGGAGATCGAGGCCTTCCGCCCGCAGGAATACTGGTCGGTCGAAGGCGAATTCCGCACCCCCGCCGGTGCCCCCTTCACCGCCCGCCTGGTGGGCCTGAACGGGCAGAAGCTGGACAAGTTCACCCTGGGCAACAAGGGTGCCGCCGACGCCGCACTGGCGACCATCGCGCCGCTGTCGTTCAGTGTGCGCAGCGTGGAACGGCGCCAGGTGCGCCGCAACCCGTTCCCGCCCTTCACCACCAGCACCCTGCAGCAGGAGGCCAGCCGCAAGCTGGGCTTCGGCACCACCAAGACCATGCGCATCGCCCAGAAGCTGTATGAGGGCGTGGACATCGGTGGTGAGACGGTGGGCCTGATCACCTATATGCGTACCGACGGCGTGCAGCTGTCGAATGAGGCCATCGACGGCGCCCGCCGCCTGATCAGCTCGGCCTACGGCAACCAGTACGTGCCCAACGCCCCGCGCGTCTACAAGTCCAGCGCCAAGAACGCGCAGGAAGCGCACGAGGCCATCCGCCCGACCGACATGTTCCGCCGCCCGGACCAGATGGGCCGGTTCCTGGACAAGGACGAACAGCGGCTGTACGAGCTGGTGTGGAAGCGCACCATCGCCAGCCAGATGGCCAGCGCGGAACTGGATCAGGTGTCGGCCGACATCACCTCGCCCAAGGGGGAGGCGCAGTTCCGCGCCACCGGCTCCATCCTCACCTTCGACGGTTTCCTGAAGGTCTATCAGGAGGACCGCGACGACGCCGGCGACGATGAGGACAAGGACAGCCGCCTGCCGGCCATGAAGGACGGCGACGCCCTGGACAAGGGCGAGGTCAAGGCCGACCAGCATTTCACCCAGCCGCCGCCCCGCTATACCGAGGCCAGCCTGGTGAAAAAGATGGAAGAGCTGGGCATCGGCCGGCCATCCACCTATGCCAGTATCCTGCAGGTGCTGCAGGACCGGAACTATGTCCGCCTGGAAAAGCGCCGGTTCGAACCGGAGGATCGCGGCCGCCTGGTCACGACCTTCCTGGAAAACTTCTTCAACCGGTATGTCGAATACAGCTTCACCGCCGACCTGGAATCCAAGCTGGACGACATCTCCGGCGGCCGCATCGACTGGAAGACGGTGCTGCGGGAATTCTGGCGCGACTTCTCCGGCGCCGTGGACGGCACCAAGGACCTGACCATCACCCAGGTGCTGGATGCCCTGGATGAGGCGCTGGGGCCCCATTTCTTCCCCACGCCGGCCGAAGGCGGGCGCGACCCGCGCGTCTGCCCGGTGTGCGGCGACGGCCGGCTGTCGCTGAAGCTGGGCAAGAACGGCGCCTTCATCGGCTGTTCCAACTACCCCAACTGCAAGTACACCCGACCGCTGAGCGTCGAGGGCGGGGAAGAGGGCAACGCCGACCGCGAACTGGGCACCGATCCGGACACGGGCTACCCCGTCGCCATGAAACGCGGCCCCTACGGCGTCTATGTCCAGACGGGCGCGCCGGACGAGCCCAAGCCCAAGCGCGTGTCCCTGCCACGGGCCATGAACCCGACGGACGTGGATCTGGATATCGCCCTGCGCCTGCTGGCCCTGCCCCGCCTGATCGGGAAACACCCGGAATCGGGTGAGGACATCACCGCCGGCATCGGCCGCTTCGGTCCCTACCTGAAGCATGGCGACGCGTACAAGAACCTGACCGGCGACGACGACGTGCTGACCATCGGCCTGAACCGCGCCGTGGTGCTGCTGGCCGGCGTGCCGGCGCGCAAGCGCGGTGGCGGGGCGTGAGCTGGGCAACCATCCCAAGGATGGCAAGCCCATCACCCTGGGCAGCGGCCGCTTCGGCCCCTATGTGAAGCATCTGAAGGTGTTCGCCAGCATTCCCAAGGCCGTCAACGCCGACACCATCACCCTGGAACAGGCGGTGGACCTGCTGGCGGCCAAGGCGGCCAAGGACGGCACCAAGAAGCCGGCGGCGACCGCCGCCGACGGCGAGGACAAGCCGAAGAAGGCCGCCGCCAAGAAGGCCCCGGCCAAAGCGGCCGCGACCAAGACGGCGGCTGAGAAAAAGCCGGCGGCGAAGAAGACCACCACGGCCGCCAAGAAGCCGGCGGCGCCTAAGGCAACGAAGAGCAAGGCGGCGGCGGGCGACTGAGCCCGCCGACCCCGTTTCAAGGAAGCAGTATGCCGAAGCGTCCGGAGGGCCCCCGGCGGGCACCATCGCCCAAGCCGGTGCCGGCCCGCCGTGCGGCCGACGCCCCCTTCCCCTCGCGTGAAGAGGTCCTGGACTATATCCAGTCCAGCCCGGTGCCGGTCGGCAAGCGGGAGATCGCGCGCGCCTTCAACATCACCGGCGACGGCCGCATCGTCCTGAAGGAGATGCTGAAGGACCTGGAGTCCGAAGGCACCATCGAGAAGGGCGAAGGGCGCCGCGTGGCCGCACCCGCCGCCCTGCCCGAGGTGGCGGTGCTGATCGTCAGCGAGATCACGCCGGATGGCGAGGTGCTGGCCCGCCCCACCACCTGGGCGCATGAGACCCCGCCGCCCCGCATCTACATGGTGGCGGAAAAGCGCGGCCATGCCGCACTGGCCCTGGGCGACCGCGTGCTGGCCCGCCTGGCGCGCCAGCCGCAGGCCGATGGCGAGGACATCTACGAAGGCCGCACCATGCGCAAGCTGGACGGCGGCACGGCCACGCGCATCGTCGGCATCTATGAACGCGCCCGCGACGGCGGCCGGCTGAAGCCGGTGGACCGTCGCGCCAAGGCGGAATTCGCCGTGGCCGACGCCAATGCCGAAGGCGCGCAGCCGGGCGATCTGGTGGTGGCCGAACTGCTGCCGTCCTCGCGCCTGGGCCTGAAGCAGGTGCGGGTGGTGGAACGGCTGGGCAGTATCGAGGAACCACGCGCCGTCAGCCTGATCGCCATCGCCCAGCACGCCATCCCCACCCAGTTCGCCCGGGCCGCCATCGAAGAGGCGGAGGCGGCACCTGAGCCGACGGTGGAGGGGCGCACCGACCTGCGCGACATCCCCCTGGTCACCATCGATGGCGAGGACGCGCGCGACTTCGACGACGCCGTGTTCGCGGAGCCCGACACCGATCCCAACAACCCCGGCGGCTGGCACCTGCTGGTCGCCATCGCCGATGTCAGCTTCTACGTCCGGCCGGGCATGGCGCTGGACCGCAACGCCTTCGACCGGGGCAACAGCGTCTATTTCCCCGACCGCGTCGTGCCCATGCTGCCCGAGGCGCTGTCGAACGAGCTGTGTTCGCTGAAGCCGGCGGTCAACCGCGCCTGCCTGGCGGTCCATATGTGGATCGACGGCCAGGGCCGGCTGAAGCGCC
Source organism: Azospirillaceae bacterium (assembly GCA_028283825.1). NCBI lineage: Bacteria > Pseudomonadati > Pseudomonadota > Alphaproteobacteria > Rhodospirillales > Azospirillaceae > Azospirillaceae bacterium. Next base: position 2,065,478 of record JAPWJW010000001.1, read on the forward strand.
ATCGCTTCGTGCGCGGCCTCATGCGCTCCGCCGCGCGCCTGACCTACACCCAGGTGCAGAAGGCCCGCGATGGCGAGGCGGACGAGACGACCGGCCCGCTGATGGAACGGGTGATCAACCCGCTGTACGGCGCCTTCGCCGTGCTGCAAAAGGCCCGCGACGCCCGCGGCACCCTGGAACTGGACCTGCCGGAACGGCTGGTGAAGCTGGATGATGCAGGATCCATCCAGAGCATCGGCGTGCGTCCCCGCCTGGACAGCCACCGCCTGATCGAGGAATTCATGATCGCCGCCAACGTGGCGGCGGCCGAAGCGCTGGAGGCGAAGCACGCCCCCTGCCTCTACCGCGTCCACGCCGAACCCGCGCGCGACAAGCTGGAGGCGCTGCGGCAGTTCCTGGGCTCCCTGGGTTACACCCTGGCCAAGGGCCAGGTGCTGAAGCCCATCCTGTTCACCCGCATCCTGGCCAAGGCGGCGAACACGCCCGAGGCGGACCTGGTGAACACCGTCATCCTGCGCAGCCAGAGCCAGGCGCTGTACCAGCCGGAGAACATCGGCCATTTCGGCCTGGCGCTACCGCGCTACGCCCATTTCACCTCCCCCATCCGGCGTTACGCCGACCTGGTGGTCCACCGTAGCCTGGTGAAGGCCTATGGCCTGGGGCCCGGCGGGCTGGATGAGGAGGAAGCGGGCCGCCTAGTGCAGGTGGGGGAGCATATCTCCACCACCGAGCGCCGGGCCGCCACGGCGGAGCGCGACGCGCTGGACCGCTATGTCGCCGCATACCTGTCGGACAAGGTGGGCGGCATCTTCACCGGCCGGGTCGGCGGCGTCACCCGCTTCGGCCTGTTCGTCACCCTGCATGAGACGGGGGCCGACGGGCTGGTCCCCATCTCCACCCTGCCGGACGATTTCTACGACCATGACGAGGCCAACCATCAATTGGTGGGCCGTCGCTGGGGCCGCACCTACCGCCTGGGCACGGTGGTGAAGGTGCGCCTGGTTGAAGCGGATCGTATCTCAGGTAGCATGGTGTTCGCCCTGCTGGGCGAGGACACCGACGACGCGCCCTGGCTGGCCGGCGGCCAGTCGACCGAAAAGGGCGGCCGCGCCCGCCTGACCAGAAAGACGGCTGACCGCCAGAAAGCCCGCGCCAAACCCAAAGGATGACCGCCATGGAGAGCCCCCGTCAGTTCATCAGCGGCCTGAGCCTGGTCGTGCGCGACTATGACGAGGCCAAGGCCTGGTACCGAGACGTGCTGGGCTTCACCGTGGTGGAGGACACCGATCTGGGCGATGGCAAGCGCTGGGTGGTGGTGGCGCCGCCGGGGTCGGGCGAGACCCGCCTGGTCCTGGCCCGCGCCGCGACGCCGGAGCAGGAGGCCGCCATCGGCAAGCAGGCGGGCGGCCGCGTCTTCCTGTTCCTGGCAAACCGACGATTTCTGGCGCGACTATGACGAACTGACCAAGCGGGGCGTGGAATTCCGCGAGACGCCGCGGGTGGAGTTCTATGGCTCCGTCGCCGTCTTCAAGGATCTGTACGGCAACCTGTGGGATCTGGTGCAGCCCAGCGTATGGGTTCACCTGGATCACAATTCGGCCGAAGCACAACAAGTGTAGATAGCAGGGCTGAGAACCGGCAAACGCGTCTGGACCATGGCTCGGGCCGCACCCATCATCTATGTCCATGACGACCGACCCCGTTTCCCCCGATGATCCCGTCCGGGCAGCACCGGGCCCCCGTGTCGCCGACGGCACGGAGGATGTCATGACCGATACGCCCATCATTGAGACAAGCCAGGAAGTCGTCGCCCCGCCCAAGGGCATGGTGGGCACCGCCATGATGCGCGGCATACGCCGCTGCTGTCCCAACTGCGGCGCGCCGGGCCTGTTTGTCGGCTATACCAAGGTGGCACCGGTCTGCACCAATTGCGGCCTGGAAACGGGCAAGTTCCGCGCCGATGATGCGCCCCCCTACTTTACCATCTTCGTCGTCGGCCATATCGTGGTCGGATCGGCGCTTGCCGTGGAACAGAACTTCCACCCCAGCCTGTGGGTGCACGCGGCCCTGTGGGGACCGCTGACCCTGGCCCTGTCGCTGGCCCTGTTGCCCCTGTTCAAGGGTGCGGTCATCGGCGTGCAGTGGGCCATGGGCATCCGCGGTTAGGATGGCCGTTACGAACCCCGGGGCGGACGGCCCTCGGGGGATAACAACACCAGGGAGACGCCGTGGCGCCAGCCAGCCGCCGGTCAGTCTTTGTCCGTGCCGCCGCCGACGTGGCCACAGCCTGTGCGCAAGCCCGGGGCGTGTTGGTGCTGGGCGCCCTGACCTTGGCCCTGGGACTGGGCGCCTGCGCCGGATCCGGCAGCCCCCCCAGCGGCGCGACGCTCAGCGAGCAATTCTACCGCAGCGCCTATGGCCGCATTGATGAGTTGTACCTGGACCCGGTGGATTTGCGCCGGCTGGTGGTCGATGGCCTGGTCCACACGGGCGAGCGGGTGCCGGGCATCGTGGTGACCGCCCTCGCCGCCAATGCACGGACGGTAACCATCACCCTGGGCGGCCCCGGCAGCGTGCTGGGCACGAAAACGCAAGCACGCACCTTTCCCCTTCCCGACGGCGCCGACGCCAACGCCTGGGCCCACCTGGCGGCCGGCGTGACGGAATGGGTGGTGGCGAAGTCACCCGACCTGGCGGCCAAGGGCGGCGACCAAGCGCGCGAGGCGGTGTACCGGACCATGATGGAAGGGGCGGCGGCCGACCTGGACCCGTACAGCCGCTATACCGCCCCGGGTGCGGCGCGCGATGAACGGGCGCGCCGCGACGGCTATGACGGCATCGGCGTCACGCTGGAGGAAACACCCACCGGTTTCCGCATCATCGCTGTCGCCCCGGGCAGCCCGGCGGCGACGGCCGGCCTGCTGGTGGGGGACCTGATCATCGCCGTGGGCGGCATTCCCGTGGCCCCCAGGGCCGGACTTCTGCCGGCGGGGGGCGATCCCGATATCCTGCCCCCCATGGACATCAAGACCGTGATGGCGCGGTTGAGCGGCCCGCCCGGCACCGGCGTGCCCGTGCGCCTGTCCCGAGGGGACGCCGTGCTGACCATCACCGTCGGGCGCCAGCGCATCATCCTGCCCACCGTGATGGCGGAACGGGCGGGGGCGGCCGGCGTGCTGCATGTCAGCCGTTTCAACGCCGGCACGGCCGACGCGGTCAAGGCCGCCGTCCGCCGCTTCCGGGATGCGGGCGCGGCCGAGGGCGGCCCCCCCACCGGCTGGGTGCTGGACCTGCGGGGCAACACCGGTGGCCTGCTGGACCAAGCGGTGGCGGTCGCCGACCTGTTCATCACCAGCGGCCCCATCCTGACCACCATCGGCCGCCACCCCGACAGCCGCCAGCATTATGAGGCCACGCCGGGCGATATCCTGGACGGCGCGCCGCTGGTGGTGCTGGCCGACGGGCAGACGGCCTCGGCCGCGGAGGTGGTGCTGGGCGCCCTGATCGACAGCGGCCGCGCCCTGGACGTGGGCACCACCAGCTTCGGCAAGGGTGTGGTGCAGACGGTCACCCGCCTGCCCAATGGCGGTGAGCTGTTCATCACCTGGTCGCGCATCGTCAACCCCGCCGGCCATTCCTTCGATCATCAGGGCCTGGCGCCGGCCCTGTGCACCAGCGGCCGGACGGACGCCGCCGCCATCCTGGCCAGCCTGCGCACGTCCAGCCGTCCCGTGGTGATGACCCATGGCGATGCCTGCCCGGCGGAGCACAACCGCCCCGCCCCCGTCGACCTGACGGTGGCGGAAAACCTGCTGGCCAATCCGGCGCTGCTGCGCCGCGCGCAACTGGCGGGGCAGCCGCTGCTGGCCGACCAGCCCGCGCCCAATCCGGTGGCGGCCCAATAGGCCGCCGCCCGATTCTGCCTTTGTCGGCCGGCGGGCTGAGGCGCGAATCCGGGTCTGCACGGGCTGGACGGGCCACCCAAGGCCCGTCATGCGCCCTATGCGTGCGTGGGAAAGGCCGGTTTGCCGCTTTGCCCTTGACTCCCAAGGCCCGGTGACTAAAGTGCCGCGACGCCGTGCCCTGGTGGGCTGCGGTACGGAATTGTTTTTACCGCCCCCGACCCGCCGTGCCGGCGACAGACGGGGTTGTCGTAGGTGGGATTAAAGGTCATGGCCAAGCAGAACACCGTGCTGATCCGTCTGATCAGCTCCGCTGAAACCGGCTTCTTCTACGTGAAAAAGAAGAATCCGCGTAAGACGACCGAGAAGCTGGAATTCCGGAAGTACGATCCGGTTGCGCGCAAGCACGTGCTCTTCAAGGAAGCCAAGATCAAGTAATTCCCGCGCGCCCGTATCGGGCGCGCATCTTTCCGTCAGCGGTCCGTGAGCCATGGGCGCCGGGCAAGGTGATGGAAAGCTCAAGAATGAAGATCCGGCAAAGGCCGCCCCCTCGGGCGGCCTTTCGCTATTGGTGTGTCATCTCCCCACTTCACCGGCGTTCAGCCGGCCCCGGGGCGATGTGAAGGCTTGGAAGGAATCGGGAAGGGCTGCCGGCCCCGAAGGCACCTGGCAGCCCCCCCTGCATCAAGGTAACCGGCGGACCCGGGAAATCGCGGCCATCCGGGGCACGCTGGAATAGAGGTCGAAGTTGGGGTTGAAGTAGGGATCGTCATCGATCAACCCCGGCCAGCGCGCCATCATGTAGGCGATCTCCGCCTTGAAGCGGGCGATCTTGTCCGGGTCGGTGTCGTTGCCGCGGGAAACCGATTCCAGGTGGTAGAGTTCCGCCATGGGCGTCCAGATGACGCGGGAATCGCTTTCCCGCACCCGCAGGCAATAATCGACATCGTTGAAAGCGATGGTCAGGTCGCGCTCATTCAGGCCGCCCAAGGCCAGGTACAGCGACCGCCGGGTCACCAGGCAAGCCCCCGTCACGGCCGACAGATCCTGGGCCACGGCGGCCCGCCCGAAATAGCCGGCACTGCCGCGCGGCAGCAGCCGGTGGATATGCCCGGCCACGCCCCCCATGCCGATGGTCACACCGGCATGCTGGATGGTGTCATCGGCGAAATAGAGCATCGCCCCCACCGCCCCCACATCCGGCTGCACGGCGTGCGCCATCATGCGCTGCAGCCAATCCGGAGTGATGACCAGCGTGTCGTTGTTGAGAAGGCAAAGGTAGTCGCCCGTCGCCATCTCCGCCGCGCGGTTGTTCAGGCGGGAATAGTTGAACGGTCCATCGTCGCGCAGGACGCGAATGGTTCCCCGCGCCTGCAGCCGCGCCAGATAACTCAGCGTTTCCGGCTCCACACTGCCGTTGTCGACCACGATGATTTCGACATCCGGATAGGTGGATTCGTTCTGCAGGCTGTCGATACAGCCCCGCAGCAGATCCAGCCTGTCGCGGGTCGGGATGATGATCGAAACCCGGGGGAAAGTCTCGGGCGCGTAATCCACCTGATAATAGTTGCCGGGCCCGGGCGAGACGGTGGCGGCGATGCCCCGGCGGGCCAGATGCTCCTCCACCGCCCGCTTGCCCGCCCGCCAGGCGTAGGGCTTTTCGTCCCCCGCCGTGGCGGTGGAGCCCGGCAGGATGCGCCAGTGATACAGGACACGCGGAATGTGGCGGATGCGGTCAGGGGCGCTGACCTCCGCCACCCGCAGGATCAGGTCATGGTCCTGCGACCCTTCAAAGCCCACGCGGAAGCCGCCCAATTCCTCAACCAGCCCCCGCCGGAAAACCCCCAGATGCGAGAAGGCGTTTTGCGCCAGCATGAGGGTGGGGCTCCAGTCCGACTTGAAATACGGGTCGCTGCGCATGCCATCGACGTCGATCTTGTCCTCATCGCTGTACAGCGCATCGATGTCCGGGTGTGCGGCCACCTCGGCCGCCACCCAGAACAGGGCGTGGCGGGGCAACTCATCATCATTGTCCAGCAGCGCCACGTAATCGCCGGTCGCCAGCCCCAGGGCGGAGTTGCAGGCGGCGGAGATGTGGCCGTTCTTTTCCCGGAACACGATCTTGATGCGGGCGTCCAGCTGGGCGTAGCGGCGCAGCACGACCGCCACCTGGGGGTCGGTCGAGGCATCATCGGCGATGCACAGTTCCCAATCGCCATAGCTTTGCGCACGGACGGACTCGATCGCCCGTTCCAGCCAGATCAGCGGCGGGTTGTAGACCGGCATGATGACGGAGATCAGGGGCCGGACGGGCATGGTGTCGACCGCCGCTTCGATATCGACGACCTCTTCCTCGGTCAGCACCTCGTTGGCGGTGATCCAGGCTTCATATTCCGGATCCTGGCTGAAACGGCTGGTGATGACCTTGGGCCGCAGGCTGGGGTGGGGAATGCGCCCCTCCGCCCGGCCCCGGAGCACATAATGTTCCAGCGGGTTGAGCCCCGATACGGCCACGTCCGGATTCTGCTCCACATAAAAGGCGGTGGAGAAGGTCGGGCTGGGATCGCGATTGGCAGCGGCACCCCCGGTCAGATAATCCAGGACGGGATCTATCTTGCGCACCATCACGTCGCGATAGCGCAGCATGTACCAGGAAGTGTCGAACACTCCTTCGGCCAGCAGCAGCTTCCGCAAAGCCACCAACTGCTTGTGCCGGGCACGCCGGACGGCCAATTGCCCCGTCAGCGCCCACCAGACCCAGCGGAGCTTGCGGCGCGCTTGCGCGATGGGCCCGGGGAAGCGGGCCATCACCGTCCGCAGTGGCGCCGTCACCCGCCATGAGGTGCTGGACCGCATGCCCCGCAACTGCGCGCGCAGATCCTCCACCGTCGCCTGCAGGTCCTGCGCCTGGCGCTGGGATTGCGCCTCCAACTGCGCCAGACGGGCCCGGGCGTGCCTTTCCGCCTCGTATAAGCTGGCGGACGACTGGGCCATGTCCAGCAAGGCGGCTGTCAGGGCCGCCACCGCCTGCGCGGGCTCCGTATTGCTGGCCAGGATTGTATCGACGCGCCGACGCATGCGCGCCTGTACCGCCGCCTCATGTTTCGAGAGCCGCGAAGCCGCCTGCTCCGTTTCCTGCGGCAGCGGCATCTTCTTGCCGGCCCCCGCCTCGCCCCCAACGTCTTCCAATGCCACGGATATGCCGCCCGGTCGTTTACTGTGCCAATCCGGCGCGGTGCGACGGGCCTTCGGCAGCGGACCTGATGTCACGCGCCTCCAGGCAGCCGATCACCCGCTCGGGAGAGCCACTGTATGCCATCTCCGATGGCCGAATACATTCAAAATGCTGGGTTTAGTTCCCGGGGGCCGGGCCGCCCTATCCGGGCAGCGTCAGGTCCGACAGGTCGGGGCGCAGGGCGGGCGTGCCCTCCAGCCCGCCATCGGTCACCACCCGGTTGCGGCCGGCCCGCTTGGCCTCGTACAGCGCCATGTCGGCACGGCGCAACAGGCCGTCGCCCGTTTCCGTGCGGCTGTCGGGCGCCCCGGTCGCCACCGCCACGCCCACCGAAATGGTCACCGTGATCTCACCCACGTCGGCGGTCACGGGGAAGGGTGTTTCCGCGATGCGGCGGCGCAGGCGTTCGGCCACCAGCACACCCGCCGCCAGGTCGGTGTCGGGCATGACGACGACGAATTCCTCACCCCCCAGCCGGGCGACCAGGTCGAAGTTGCGCAGGTTGCGGCTGGCGCGCAGCGCCACCTCCTTTAGCACCTCATCGCCGACGCCGTGGCCGTAGGTGTCGTTGACCACCTTGAAATGGTCGATGTCGAACAGCAGGGCCGCCACCGGCTTGTGGTTGTCGCCGCCGCGGTCCAGCAGGCGCGGCAGGTGGGCGCTCAGGTAGCGGCGGTTGAACAGGCCGGTCAGGCTGTCGGTCAGGGCCAGCGACAGGCTTTGTTCGTAATTGGCGCGCAGCCGGTCCTGATACCGCTTGCGCCGGATCTGGGTGCGGGCGCGGGCCATCAGCTCATTCCGGTCGATCGGCTTGATCAGATAGTCGTTGGCGCCCAGTTCCAGGCCCTTGGCGACACGGTCGATGTCCGTCTCGTCCGCCACCAGCAAGACCGGCACCTGCCGGGTCTTTTCCTGTGAGCGCAACTGGGAACACAGGCGCAAGCCATCCTCGCGCATCAGGGTCAGGCTGATGACGATGAAGTCGAAATCGCCGGCCAGCGCCTGTTCCAGACCGCCGGCGCAGGTGTCGGCGGACACCACATGGCCGCGGTCGCGCACCAGGGTCTCGGTTATCTTGTCCAGATCGATGGAGCTGTCCTCCACCACCAGGACGTTGGCGCCCTCCGCCGACTGGTTGTGCATGCTGTCGGTGGAGACCAGCATGCCCAACTGGCCGGACGTGCTTTCCCGCAGGCGCCATTCGTCCATCATCATCTTCAGGCGCACCAGCGAGCGCACCCGGGCGAACAGCGCCACGTCGTTGACAGGCTTGGTCAGGAAATCGTCGGCGCCGGCCTCCAGCCCCCGCACGCGGTCGGCGATATCCGACAGGGCGGTCACCATGACCACGGGGATGTGCATGATGGCGGGGTCGGAACGGATGCGCTCACACACCTCGAACCCGTCCATGCCGGGCATCATCACGTCCAGCAGCACGATGTCGGGCGCCTGCGCCTTGATCTTCTCCAGCGCTTCGGGGCCGCTGCTGGCAGTGATGACGTCGAAGTACTCGCGCGTCAGCTTTGCCGCAAGCAGCTTGACGTTGGGTAAAACATCATCAACGACCAGAACGCGAGCCGACATGTCACCACTTATTCCAGCCGCGCCACAACCGCACGGCAGTTATCCAAGCTATTACTGCGCACACTATCCCAGAAAGCGCCTGACTGTCCGGATGAAAGTGGCGACGGAGATGGGTTTGGCGATGTAGTCGTCACACCCGCATTCCCGGATACGCTCCTCATCCCCCTTCATGGCGAAGGCCGTGACGGCGATGACCGGGATGTCCCCAACCTCCTGATCCTCCTTCAACCAGCGTGTCACGTCCAGACCGGAAAGTTCCGGAAGCTGTATGTCCATAAGGATAAGGTCCGGACGGTGCCGACGCGCCAGTTCAAGAGCCGTGCCGCCGTCGCTGGTCTGGACGGTGCGATAGCCGTGAGCCTGCAACAAATCGTTGAAGAGCTTCATGTTAAGCTCATTGTCCTCAACGATGAGGACACATTTGGCAGGGGCGGAAACTTTGGCCATGAAGCAGTCCGTGGCGATGTGGCGCGACACTAAAGGACAAGTTGGGCGAGCACAACCGGCATACGCCGCACTCCCGGGTTATGCCGTGCCTGAGACATCCGTACTGCCCATATTGTTCCAGGGCCCCTTTCCAATCCCGTGGATTACCCCCATGGCCGCCACGGCTACCCCAACAGGTAATCCAGCGTGGCCGCTATACCAGGGGAGAATCGACGGAAAACATCACTTCTCACCATTTTTGGATTTGTGAAGGATGGCCGCCGGGTTGGGTCAGGCAGCGGCCGCCGCCTCGGCGATCTGCTGGCACCAGGCGGCCAGGGCCAGCAGGGCGTGCCGCCGGGTTCCGGTGTCGGCCTGCCCCTGGGCGGCCAGCCGGCGAACCGAGCGCCGCATGAACGTGGACAGACGGGCGGGATCGTCGGCCAGGCGGCCCACGGCATGCACGATCAGCTCACCCTGGCGGCGATGGTCCGGCGGCAGGCCGGACAGCAGGCGGCGCATGCCGACCAGCGCCCGGGCCGTGTCCATCCGCCCCCGGGCCAAGGCCAGGACGCGGGCGCCGTCACGGCCGTCGCCCAGCCAGGCGGCCAGCCGGGCCAGGCGATGGTGGTGGCGGTATTCCCAGGCGGCGATGGCCGGCGGAGGTTCCCCGGCGCGGCCCCCCGCCAGGTCACGCACGCTGCGGGCGAAGGCGGCCAACAGCCGGCGCACCTCACCCGCGCGATCGACCGGCAGGATCAGGCGGTAGGTCAGCACGATCCAGACTGTGGCCATGACCACCGCGCCGGCGGCGTTGAGGTAACCTTCCAGGTCGTAGACCATGGGGTTGCCTGGCGCCACCAGGGTAATGAACAGCAGGGGCAGAAAGGTGCCGAACTCCGCCCGGCCCGGCCGGTGGCTGATCAGGGTGGACGACAGGATGACCGGCACCAGCACACAGGCGAGGCCGCCGAATTCCGACAGCGAGGGCAGGATCAGGAAGGTGCAGACACCGCCCAATACCGCCGCCCAGATCGCGGCACGGAAGGTCTGGATGCTGACTTCGCTGGGATTGGTGCGGCTGGCCAGCAGGGCGCCGATGACGCTGGTCCAGCTGACCATGGTGGGGCCGGCCGGCCATTGGGTGGCGACCCAGAAACCACCGGCCAGCAAGACGGAAATGACGGCGCGCAAACCGGCGATCAGGGCGCTGCCGGCCGGGCCGTCGGCCGCCTCCGGCACGGCGAAGACGGTGGATGACTCGCCCGACGCCTGAAGCAGCAGGTCCAGGACCTCGCCCAGGCGGTGGGCGGCGGCCAGGGCCGGCACGTCGCCACGCCGGTCAGCCAGGCGCACGGCGGCCCGCAGGCGGCGGCGGGCATCGGCGGCCGCCAGGCGGAAGGCCGGCCCACCGCCCTCGGCCAGACGGTCCAGGCAAGCGGCCAGGGGGGCTGCCGCCAACGGCAAGGTCACCAGCGCGCGGCGCGCGGCGTCCACCCGGCTCAGCAGGCCGAACAGGGCGGCAGCGCTGACGCGGGCGGCATCGGCCTCCGACCGGAAGGCGGCGGATTCCACCGCGGCGTAGGTCGCCAGGTCATCCAGCCCCTGAATGTCGGCCAGCAGCGCCGAATAGCGCCCCCCCTGCCCGCCACCAAGCGCCAGATCGTCGCGCATGGCGACGGCCACGGCGGCGGTGACGCGGGCCACCCGGCTTTCCAGGCGCTGGACCGCCGTCACCGGCCACAGCACGCCCGAAACCGCCATCTTGCACACCACGCCCACGGTGATGGCGGCGATGCGGGCGGTGGCGATGTCGAAGGTGCGCAGGGGGTCGTCCACCGCCCCCATGGCGATCAGCGCCAGGGTGTAGCCCGCCAGCACGGCGGCATAAGACCGGAAGCGGCGCAGGCGCAGGGCCAAGGCAACGCAACCGCCCAGCCACAGGCTGTAGACCAGCAGGAAGGCCTCCGGCGATTGGCCGAACATGGCCATCAGGGCGAGCGCGCCAGCGGCACCCGCCAGCGTGCCCACCATGCGCCAAGCGCTCTTGGCGATGACGGCGCCACTCATGGGGTGGCTGACGATCAGCACCGTGGCCGTGGCCGTCTGGGGGCTGTCCAGTTGCAGGGCGTAGGCCAGGTAAAGCGCCAGCACGGCGGCGATGGCCGTGCGCACGCCATGGCCCATCGCCCCCCAGCTGGGAAGCTGGCTGGCCCAGGCGTCGGCGGCGCGCGTCCGCCATGACGTGAACGGCCGCACGGGGCCGACAATAAGGGTGGGCTGGACGGACAAGGACACTGGACCGGTCGGGGCGGCGGCGCGCCCTGTTCCATGAGCTTGGTCCCATGAGCGGGGCGCGCGCCAGTTCATCGAATAACAAGGTGCACCGGGCGAAGCTATAGGTCCAATATATCGACCAAACGTTTTCCATATTCTGGACAGGCATCTTGGACATTCGGCACCTGCGCTATTTTACCACCGTGGCCGAGGAGCTGCACTTCACCCGCGCGGCGGAGAAGCTGGGCATCCGCCAGCCCCCGCTGAGCCAGCAGATTCAGCAGCTGGAGCGGGAGATCGGCAGCCCGCTGTTCCACCGGCTGTCGCGCGGCGTGGAACTGACGGCCGTGGGCGCCGCCTTCCTGGAGGATGCCAAGGCCATCCTGGCCCACATCGACCGGGCGGTGGCCTCGGCCCGCCAGGTGGCGCGGGGGGAAAAGGGGCGCCTGCGGTTGGGCCTCAGCATGTCGGTCACGGCCCACCCCTGGATCTCCCACCTCATCCGCGATTACCGCGCCAGGAATTCCGGCGTGCAGGTGACCTTGGAACTGAACGATTTCGGCCAGTTGACGGACGCGGTGCGCGACGGCGCCCTGGACGTGGCCCTGGTGCGCGGCCGCACGGCGGAGGTGCCGGGCCTCAACACTTACGCTGTGGTGGAGGAAAAGCTGCTGGCGGCGGTGCCTGTCGGCCACCGCCTGGCCGACGCCGACGCCATCGACCTGGCCGACCTGGCGGATGAGGATTTCCTGACCATCACCCGCACCGCCGGCCCCAACATCTACGACATCATCATCGCCGCCTGCCGTGAGGCCGGATTCAGCCCGCGCATCGTGCAGGAGGTGCCGGCCTTCCCCCCCATGCTGAACCTGGTGGGCGCCGGCCTGGGCGTGGCGCTGGCCCCCGACAGCATGCGCAACATGCGGCTGGAGGGCGTGCGCCTGCTGGACCTGCGCCACGGGCAGGACACCGCCCCCATCATGATGGTGTACCGCGCCAATGAGGGGGCCGCCGCCGCGCGGGCCCTGATCTCCCTGGCCCGCCGCACCGCCGCCACCCCCACGCCCTCCGCCAGCGCCTAAGGACCTTCATCATGCTGGAACTGAAACTGCTGCGATCCTTCGTGCTGCTGGCCGAGGAACTGCACTTCGGCCGCGCCGCCGAACGCCTGCACATCGTGCAACCCGCCCTGACCCAGCAGATCCAGGCGCTGGAGCGCCAGATCGGCACGCAGTTGCTGATCCGCGGCCGGGGCCGCATCACCCTGACCGACGCCGGCGCCCTGGTGCTGGCGGAGGCGCGCCGGACGTTGGAGCAGGCGGCGCGGACGGAAACCATCGGCCGCCTGGCCGGGCGGGGTGAGGTCGGGCGGCTGGAGATCGGCTATGTCGGCTCAGCCGGCTTGAGCGAGTTGATGCCGGCCCTGTTGCGCGACTTCCGGCGCAGCCACCCGGCGGTGGATCTGGGCCTGACGGAGATGGCGGTGGGGGCGCAACTGGCCGGCATCGCCGCCGGCGGGCTGGATTTGGGTTTCATCCGCCTGCCGCCCCTGAGCCTGCCCAACGGCGTGTCCGTCCTGCCCCTGCGGCCGGAGGGTCTGGTGGTGGCGCTGGCCGCCGACCACCCGCTGGCGGCACTGCCCAGCATCCCCGTCGCCCGCCTGGCAAATGAGGCCATGGTGCTGCACCATCCCGCCAGCGGGGCGGAATTGCGCAGCCAGATCGACGATCTCTGCCATCGCCACGGCTTCAGCCCGCAGGTCGTGCAGGCCGTGCCGCAGGTGGCGCTGACCATCCGCCTGGTGGCGGCAGGCCTGGGCATCTCGCTGGTGCCGGAGACCACCACCTGGCTGACGGTGGCGGGTGTGGTCTACCGCCCGCTGGCCGACGGCGACGCGCCCTATTCCCTGGCGCTGGCCCACCGCACCGACGACCCGGCGCCGGCGGTGCGGGCCTTCCTGGCGGCGGCGCGGCAGGCGGCGGATTAATCCTTAACCGCCGCCTGCTCCATATCCTTATCCAGATCCACGCCCTGCCAGCCGCCGCCCAGCGCCTTGTACAGGGTGATGACGTGTTCCACCCGGGCCAGGCGGCTTTCCGCCTCGCGGTCCTCCGCCTGGTAGGCTTGGCGCTCGCTGTCCAGCACCTTCAGGAAGTCGGTCAGGCCGGCGCCGTAGAGCCGGGTGGCCTGGTCCAGGGCCTGGGCCGAATCGTCACGGGCGGCGATCAGCGTCTGTTGCCGGCGGGTTTCCGTCTGGTAGTTGACCAGCGCGTCCTCCACGTCCCGGAACGCCTCCTTCACCGTGCGCTCATACCCGATGCGGGCGGCCTCCGCCTCCGCCTTGGCGATGGTGATACGGGCGTCGTCGCGGCCGCCGTTATAGACGGGACCCACCACCTGGGCGCCCAGGGAATAGGTCAGGCTGGCCAGGCTGAACAGTTTGCCCAGGTCCGCCGCCTGCGGCATCAGCGTCAGGGGGATGGCGAAGTGCGGCAGGCTGGCCGCCGTGGCCACGCCGATGCGGGCGTTGGCGGCGGCGAAGGTGCGGTCGGCGCGGCGGATGTCCGGCCGGTTGGCCACCACCTCCGACGGCAGGCTGGCCGGCAGGCTGGCGGGCACCGACATCAGGGGCGCCGGCTGGGTCAGTTCCGCCTCCAGATCGCCGGGGTAGCGGCCCAGCAGGATGGCCAGCGCGTGGCTCATGCGCGCCACCGTCGCCTCCAGCGGCGGGGTGGCGGCCTGCACCGTTTCCAGCTGCGCGCGGGCCTGCGAGACCTCCAATTGCGTGCCCAGGCCGCGCTGGAAGGCGCGCTGGGCCAGGTCCAGCGCCTTGGCGGCGGCGGCGATGTTGCGGCCGGCGATGTCCAGGCGCAATTGGGCGGCTCGCAGGCGGGCGTAGTCGGTCGCCACCTCCGCCAGCAGGCTGACCAATAGGTTGCGCCGCCCCTCCTCCGTCGCGGCGATGTCGGCGTCCGCCGCCTCCACCGCGCGCTGGGTGCCGCCGAAGACGTCGATCTCCCACGTGGCGTCCAGTTCGGCCTGCCAGGTGTGATAGTTGCCGATGCCGGCCGGCCATTCCACGCTTTCGCTGGATCGTTGCACAGCCGGATCAATACCCAGCTTCACATCCGGCAGGTCGGCCGACTTGGCGATGACCCGGGCGGCCCGCGCCTGCACCAGGCGCTGGCGGGCGATCTTCAGATCCTCATTATCGGCGATGGTGGCCTGGACCAGGCGGCTGAGGGTCGGGTCCTGGAAGCTGTCCCACCAGGCCCGCATGTCGGCGACACCGGCAGCGGGCGGCAGCTGTTCCGTCCAATGGGCCGGCAGGTCCATCGCCACCGGCTTGTAATCAGAGCCGACCACGCTGCAACCGGACAGCAATGCCGCCAGCAGCAAGGCCCCGCCCTTGAGGCGTGACATCGTCAGATCCTCGATTCCAGATGCGCCAGCGCGCGGGCCACCAGGCCCTGGGGGTGCAGGGCCTCATCCCCCACCGACAGGGTGCAGGTCATGCCGGCGGCCAGCAGCACGCCCGGCGGCACGGTGTCGATGTGCACGCGCACGGGAATGCGCTGGGCCAGGCGCACCCAGGTGAAGACCGGGTTCACGTCCTGCAGGCCATAGGAATTGGGGGCGCTGTTGCGGTCGTTGATGCCGCGCGCCACGGTATCGACATGGCCGGTCAGCAGCGGGGCGTAGCCCATCAGCTTGACCATCACCCGGTCGCCCTCATGGATGTGGGCCAGCTTGGTCTCTTCGAAATAACCGGTGATCCAGAAGCTGTCGGTGTCGATCACCGCCACCCGCGGCTGGCCCGTGTTGGCGTAGTCGCCCACCCGCAGGCGCAAATTGGTGACGTAGCCGTTGACGGGGGAGCGGATGATGGACCGTTCCAGGTTCAGCTTGGCCAGGTCCAGCGCGGCCTCCGCCGCATCCAACTGCGCCCCGGCCACGGTGGCAGTGCTGCGGAAGCGGTCCTGCTCGGACGCGGAAACCACGCCGGTCAGGCCCTGGCGGCGCTGCGCGTCGCTGATCTTGAGCGCGCGTTCGTCGCGGGCGGCATCCACCGCCGCCTTGGCCTGGGCCAGGGCGATGCGGAAGCGCACCGGATCGATGACGAACAGCACGTCGCCCTTGTGGACCATCTGGTTGTCGCGGACCGGGATCTCCACGATGGTGCCCGGCACCTCCGGCGCCACGTCCACCACCTCGGCCCGCACGCGGCCGTCGCGCGTCCACGGCGCCACCATGTAGCGCTGCCACAGCCCGCCGATCAGCAGGGCCGCCAGCCCCACCATGGCCACGGTGGCGGCGATGCGCGCCAATGCGATCAGGATGCCCGCCAGCGGTCCCGCCAGCAGGCCGAACATCCCCTTCAGCCGTGTCATAGCAGCACCAGGCCCGACAGGATGGCGGAGAACAAGGCGGCCTCGAACAGGGCGGGGTGCCATACCGCCCGCCAGAAGCCCAGGCGCGCCAGCACCAGGCGCAACACCAGGAACAAAGCCAGGGCCGCCAGGCCATAACCCACGATGGGGGCCACGAAGATGCCGGCGACGTCCAATTCGGCCATCACGGTAAAACACCTTGGGGTTGGAGAGGGGGCGTCACGTGCCCCCGAAAGAAAGGCCCAGAGAAAGAAAAAGGACGTGGCCGGCAGAGATCGACCACGTCCTTGTTCTTTTACGTGACGGCCGCCGCCGCACCCGATGGGAGGGGGGTGGGGCGGCAGCCGATCACAGGACAGGAGGGCCAGCGGAACCGGATGACCGCTGTGTAGCCCCCTGCCCCCCACGGGTCGGCGGTTGCGAGGCGCCGTTCCCGTAGTTCCCCGGCACGGATACGCGCCGCCCGGGGCCCCAGCCGATAGACCCTTACTAGTTGGCCATCAGGGTCTGCTGGGTCAGGGCCGCGTCCAGGTTATCGACACAGGACGCGAACTGGGCACTGCCGGGGGCCACGCCGGCCTGGGCGCACGCCTGCTCCTCCTTCGCCACCTGGGGCGAAACGGTGCGGATGTGTTCTTCCCGGGCACGGTTCAACACGCTGGTGCAGGCGGCGAAGTCGCTGTTGGCCGGATGCAGGCCCATGGACTGGCAGGCCTGGTACACCACGGGCGTGACGGTCACCTCATTCGCGCTGGCCGGCAGCGGGGCGGTGGTGACCAGGATGGCCAAAGAGGAAGAGGCGGCGGCCACGGCAACCATCTTCAGGGACGACTTCTTCAGCAGCGCAAACATCAAAACTTCTCCGTCAATCAACCGGGCCGCGTCCTGTCAGGTCCATCGCCTTCAGTCAGCGCGGTCGTTGGTGAGGTGAACTGTGCGCCCGATTGTTGCGGTGCGTCCAATATATCGATGACGCGATATCGATATCTAAAAGCTATAACGCAACGATGCCGCCGGGCGGGTTGGCGGCACCCCCAATGGTTTGACGATCAAATTTCATGATCGTTTCTGCCCTCAGAAACTATTGGAGGGCAAGCCAAGGGCGGTCCCAAATATTCGTGATCCGCACCAAGGATACTTAATGGCCAAGGGGCCTTGGCCGTCCCGCCCGTGCGGTACCAAGACAACGGACAAGAACATGGTTAGAGAGCGAATCCGCCTGAGCAGCCTTCATGACCGCATCATGAGCGCTGAAGCTGCGGCCGGCCTGATCCAGGACGGCATGACCGTGGGCATGAGTGGTTTCACCCGGGCGGGCGACGCCAAGGCCGTCCCGCTGGCGCTGATCGAGCGCGGCCGGACAGAACCCCTGCACATCAACCTGCTGACCGGCGCCTCATTGGGCAACGATCTGGACGGCATGCTGGCCGACGCCGGCATGCTGAAGCGCCGCCTGCCCTTCCAGGCCGACGCCCGCCTGCGCGCCGCCATCAACCGGGGCGAGGTCATGTTCATCGACCAGCACCTGTCGGAAATGGTGGAACAGCTGCGGTCCGGCAATCTGGGCCACCTGGACTGCGCCATCATCGAGGCCGTAGCCATCACCGAGACGGGCGCCATCGTCCCCACCACCAGCGTGGGCAATTCCGCCAGCTTCGCCATCCTGGCCGACAAGGTAATCATCGAGATCAACCTGTCCCAGCCGGCGGCGCTGGAAGGCCTGCACGACATCTACATCCCCAAGCGCCGCCCGGCGCGTGAGCCCATTGAGCTGACCAAGGCGTCGGACCGGGTGGGCACGCCCTTCGTGCAGATCGACCCGGACAAGATCGCCGCCATCGTGGTGACGGACAAGGCCGACAGCCCCACGACGCTACAGCCGCCGGACACCGATACCAACGCCATCTCCCGCCACCTGATCACCTTCCTGGAGAAGGACGTGCTGGCCGGGCGCCTGCCCCGCCGCCTGCCGCCCCTGCAGGCCGGCATCGGCGCCATCGCCAACGCCGTGCTGCACGGCCTGATCGACAGCCCCTTCAACGACCTGGAGCTTTACAGCGAGGTGTTGCAGGACAGCGCGTTCGAGCTGTTCGAAAGCGGCAAGCTGGCCTTCGCCTCGGCCTCCTCCATCGTGCTGACGGCGCCGATGATGGCGCGGGTCATGCCGCACATCGCCGACTACCGCGACCGCATCATCCTGCGCCCGCAGGAGGTCAGCAACCATCCCGAGGTGGTGCGGCGCCTGGGCCTGATCGCCATCAACACCGCCATCGAGTGCGACATCTACGGCAACGTGAATTCCACCCACGTCAACGGCACGCACATGATGAACGGCATCGGCGGATCGGGCGACTTCGCCCGCAACGCCCAGCTGTCGGTGTTCGTCACCAAGTCGCTGGCCAAGGACGGCCGCATCTCCAGCATCGTGCCCATGGTCACCCACGTCGACCATACCGAGCATGATGTGGACGTCATCGTGACGGAGGTGGGCCTGGCCGACCTGCGCGGCCTGGCGCCCCGCGAACGCGCCCGCGCGATCATGGAGAACTGCCTGCACCCCAGCTACCGGCCGCTGATGGCCGACTACGTGCGGCGTGCGGTAGCGCGCGGCGGCCAGACCCCGCACCTGCTGGAGGAGGCCTATTCCTGGCACGTCCGGATGCGGGAAACCGGCAGCATGCTGCCCGCCGCCCCGGCGGCGGAAGCGCTGTCGGCGTAAAACGGAAGCCGGCGGCGCCTTTCGGGGTGCCGCCGGCGACAGGCCGGGCGGCGGTGGCCCGTGAAGGTGGGTTGCGACAGTTTGACCCACCCCGCGAGCCCCCCGCCCAATGCCTGACAAATCCCCCGCCGATCGGCCCGTCAGCCGGCGCCGTGCCCTGGCCGGTCTGGCCTCCGCCAGCGGCCTGGTGCTGACCGCCACGCCCGCCGGTGCGGCGCAAAATACCGCAGCGCAGCAAACCGCCCGCGTGACGGTCCCCACCGGCACCCTGTGTCGTGTGACGCCCCAATCCATCGAGGGGCCCTACTACATCGATCCCAAGCTGGTGCGGGCCGATATCCGCGAGGGGCGGCCGGGCGTGCCCCTGACCCTGGATTTCATCGTGTTGAACGGCGCCGACTGCACCCCGCTGGCGGGGGCCAGGGTGGACGTCTGGCATGCCGACGCCGGCGGCGTCTATTCCGGTTACGACCACCAGGGCGCTGACGACAAGACGGACACCAAGGGCCAGACCTTTCTGCGCGGTACGCAGATGACGGACGCCGCCGGCCAGGCCACGTTCCGCACAATCTGGCCCGGCTGGTACGCCGGCCGCACCACCCACATCCACTTCAAGGTGTTCCTAGACCAGAAGGACGGCGCGCCGAAGAACGTCCTGATGGGGCAGATGTATTTCCCCGACGCCCTGTCGGAATTCATCTACACCACCGTCCGGCCCTACTGCGACCGGCCGGGCATGCGCGACATGGTCAACGCCACCGACCCCATCGCGGCGTCGGACGATGCCGACCATGCCTGCTATTGCGCGGTGAAGGAGGAAAAGGGCGGCTACGTCGCCAGCCTGGCGCTGGGCGTGGACCGCAACGGCCGGACCAAGGAAGGATTCGGGCCGGGCGGCCCCGGTGGCCCCGGCCCCATGGCGGGCGGACCGCCACCCAGCGGCTTCGAGCCGCCCAAGGGGCCTGACGGCAAACCGCTGCCTCCACCCAATGGCCAGTTCGGCCCGCCACCAGGTGCACCACCTCCCGGTGGTCCCATGGGCGGCCCCCCGCCCGGCCTGGGCCCCGTCGGCCCCCGCATCCTGGTGCCCGGTGTGGCTTTGGCGAACCAGCAGGGCAAGGCCAAGGCGTAATAGAAAAGGCCCGGTTCCTGAAGCGTCAGGAACCGGGCCTTCGTCGTTCGAATACCGGCGGCATGAGATTTTGGCTCATGCCGCCGTAGGCCCCGACCGGGGCCGCCGGAAGTTTCCGGGAAGCGTAGCGGACTGGAAACTGAGGACCAGCCAAACCGGCGGATGCCGGTGCCGGCGACTGAGGACCGCGTATAAAGCCACTTAACAGGCGGGCTTGGGCAGGGGCTCCAGTGCCACCAGCTCGGCGCGGACCTTGAAGTCGCCGTAGTCGATCAGCATGGACTGCACGATGCCGTTGTCCATCAGCATCATGGCGGTGTCGTAGTCGGGCAGCGCCTGCTGTTCATCGTTGGGGAAGAAGGCCAGGTGCACCGGCCAGGCCTTGTCCTTGTGCAGGGCGGCCACCACGATGGCGTCATGGGCCAGCGGCTTGGCCTTGCCGATGACGGCGGAGACGGGGCCCGCCTCCTCCGCGTCCGAACCGTCGAACACCGGGCGGACATAGACCGGCGCGTCGCCGTGGCGGGCCTGGTCGATCAGCAGCAGGGTATGGGCGGTGGGAAAGACGGTGCCCGGCGCCAACTGGATGTCCTGTGGCTTGGGCTTTTCGAAATGGGCGACGCCGCCGTCCTCACCCGCCAGGGTGGCCACACCCTTCATCTCCTCATCCGGCTGGCCGCTGACCTGCTTGCGCACGTTGAAGCGATAGACGCTGCCGTCCTTCGCTTCCCACGTGGTGTAGCTGGTGGTCATCTCCTGGTCGTCGGACTCGGAATATTGGAAGCGGATCTGGAAGCGCTGTTCCGTCGTCCAGCCGCGGCAGACGTCGTTCCAGGCGAAATTCATGGCGCCGACCACACCGGTGACCCGGCTGCCCTCGCGCGAGGATGCCAGGCTGAGACGGTAGGCGGCGCGGTGGGGCGACATCTGCGCGCCAAGGGCCGTGACGGTGGACGCCATGGGCCCCCCGCCGGTGGACACCACCGCCGGGACATTGCCGGCGGTGGACGGCGGCACCGACGGCGCCGGGGTGGCGGAGGCGGGCGGGGCGGCATCGGCCGCCCAGGCGGCGGCACCCGCCATAGCCCCCGCGATGGGCAAAGACAGCAAGGCCAGGGCCGCCAAACGGGTGCGCATTCTGTCCGTCACTTCTCTCATCACCTTTCCAGGCGTTACCTTATGGTATCGCCCATGGCCCCGACCGTGTTCCGGGATGCCGAGTGGTCAGCATGCCGTGAGCCGGGGGCCGGCGCCAAGCATTCTTGTCGTCACACCCGCCCGCCGGCCAAAGACATACCCCGGTCGCCAGGCCGTCCAGGCGCAGGATAGATCATGGTTGATACGTCCCGGATGCCATCCTTTCGTCGTGCCCGCCTTCACCCCTTTGGGTCAAGAGGCAGACATTGCCGATGGGCTCTGCCGAAAGGGGGTCGGCAAATTCTGCCGACAGGGCCTCATAGCGTCGATAGACACTGAACATATTCTGTTATTTCAACACGCTAGCTAGCGGCACGGCCCTTGCGATCCCGTCTGGTGTCACCCACGACGCCTCGACCGGAGTAGCGCCCATGACCCCGCCGGACACCGCCCTGCCCCTGATGCCCGCCATCAACCTGACCCTGCCCCGGGGCCAGATGCCGGTCGGCCTGCGTGGTCCGGAGGCGGCGGCCAGCCTGAACCAGCTGCTGGTGCAGGAATTGGCCATGCGCCTGGCGGATGCGGAGCGTGTCATCACCGAACAGCGCGACCGCATCGACTATCTGGAAACCCTCAGCACCACGGATGAGCTGACCGGCCTGCTGAACCGCCGCGGCTTCCAGTCCGCCTTCCGGCGTGAGCTGGCGGCCGCCCGGCGCGGCGGCCGGGGCGGCGTGCTGGTGATGGTGGATCTGGACGGCTTCAAGCGCATCAACGATGTCCACGGCCACCAGGCCGGCGACGCCTACCTGCGGGCCGTCGCCCGCAGCCTGGCCGACCATGTGCGCGCCCAGGACGTGGTGGCCCGCCTGGGCGGCGATGAATTCGCCGTGCTGCTGACCCGTGTGGCCCCCGACCAGGGCAAGGCCCGCGCCGATGCCCTGTCCCAGACCCTGCACGCCGTGGCCCTGGATTGGCAGACCCACAGCCTGCCCCTGAAGGCCAGCTTCGGGTATCACGCCTATGGTGCCGACGACCGCGAGGAAGACGTCATCCACCGCGCCGACGTGCTGATGTACCAGACCAAGGCGGCCAGCAAGGCGGCTTGACGCCGCGCCTCAAGCGCCGGCGGGGCATCCGCCCCTTGGCTTATCCTCGATTTCCAGTCCGCTTTCGGCTCCCCAGAAATCTCCGGCGCCCGCAGTCGCGGGCTTGTCGCTACGCTCCATGCGCCAGGCCCTCACGGACGCCGGTAGCTGCCCCGCAGGAACGGGACCCAGGTCAGGCCGCCGTCGGTGGAACGGTCGATGGCGGTTTCCATGTGGTCAGGGATGGGCCACCAATAGCGGTGGCGGGCGCGGCCGCGGGCGGACGTGCGCACGAAGGTGAAACCCTCCGCACCATCCTCCGCCCCCTCGATGCCACCCCAAAGGCCGGGCGCCGGGCGGGCGGGCACATACCCCATGTCGTCGAACCAGAACAGCAGGTGCACCGCCACGTCCGGATCCCAGGTCAGAACGCCGTGCGCGGTGAAGCGCCCGGCATCCCCGCGATCCAGCAGATAATCCAGCAGCAGATGGTGGCCGCCCAGGGCCTCGCGCACCAGCATGCGGCCGGTGCCCATATCGCCGGGGCCGAACGGGCTGTCGGCCGCCACCCCGTCCGTGCCCGTCCAATCGCCCACGAAGGCGTGCAGGCGCCGCATCTCTTCCGTCATTGCGCGGCCTTTTCCTTCGCCGGCTTGGCCTTCGCCGCCGGCTGGTTCAGATTGCCGCTGTCCAGGTTCAACTGGGCGGCGGGGATGACCTCCACCTTGGGGTACTTGGCCTTCAGGGCGGCCAGGAACTGGCCGCTGTCGCCCACCACCACCAGGCTGCCCTGGTCCGGGGACAGGGTGCGGGACGCGGCCTGCTGCACCTGCTCGGGCGTCACCGCCTGGACGGAAGAAATGTAACGGCCGATCTCATCCAGGGGCACACCCTGCAAGGCCAGCGCGCCCACCAGGCCGGCGACACCCTGGGTACGCTCCACCGCGCGACCGAAATTGCCGATCAGCACCGCCTTGCGGCCTGCCAGTTCGGCCTCGCTGGGCGCCTGCGTCCCCAGCTTGGCCATCTCATCCGTGATCAGGCCGGCGACCTCGGGGGCCGAGGGGTTCTTGGTCTGGGTGGAGGCGACGAACGGCCCCGGCACCCGGCGGAAATCCAGCGCCGAACCGGCGCCATAGCTGAGGCCGCGCTTGATGCGGATCTCCTGGTTCAGACGCGAGGAGTACCCCACGCCCAGCACCGCGTTGGCGACGGAGGCCGGGTAATAATCCTTGTCCGACCGCGCCAGCCCGGGCCGCACCACCAGCACCGCCGCCTGGCCGGACTGGGGCAGATCGACCACCACGGCGCGACCCGCCGGCTGCACCGGGGACGCCGGCAGCGCCGGCAGGGCGGCCTTGGGCTTGGCCCAATCGCCGAACAGCTTCTCCGCCAGTTTGAGGCCCTGCTCCGCCGTCAGGGGACCGGCCAGCACCAGGGTGGCGTTGTCGGGGCGCCACCAGGTGCGATGGTAGGCCGCCAGGTCGGCCGGTTTCAGTGCCGCCAGCGATTTGGGCGTACCGGTCAGCGGGTGGCCGTAGGCGGCATCGCCGTACAGCACGCGCGGCGCCACCAGCTTGGCCAGTCCCGCCGGTTCCTTCAGGGAAACCGTCAGGCCGTCCAGGGTCTGGTGGCGTTCCCGGTCCAGTTCCTCACCCGCGAAGGCCGGGTTGCGGGCAACATCGGCGAAGATGGCGGCGGCCGGTTCCAGCACGTCGGCCTTCACCAGCAGCGACAGTTCCGACCCGTCCCAGCCGGCGGTGGCGGTCAGCGTGCCGCCCAGCGCCTCGACATCACGGGCGATCTCCGGTGCCGACAGCTTGTGGGTGCCCTTGGTCAGGACATCGGCGGTCATGGCCGCGGTGCCCGGCAGCCTGGCCGGATCCACCGCCCCGCCGCCGCCGATGCGCAAGGACGCCTCCACCAGCGGCACGCCGTGCGTGGGCACGACGATGACGCGCAGGCCGTTGGCCAGGCGCTTGTCCACCGGCTGGGGCAAGGCTGCCTCAACGGCAGGGCCGGCCGTGGGCGGCGCCTGGCGCTGGTCGGCCGGGGCCGGCTGCACGATCTTCAGGTCGGCCGGGGTCACCAGCGGGGCCGCCGCGATGGAGGGGGAGGTGGTGATGGTGTCGCCCCCCTTCCCGGCCCCTTCCGCCGGGACATAGCGCACGGCGATGCGGGTGTCGGGTTTCAGCCAGGTGGCGGCTACGCGCTTCACGTCGTCGGCCGTCACCGCCTGGATATCGGCCAGCAGGGTGTCGGCACGCTTGGGATCACCGAACACCACGGCGGCCTTGGCCAGCAGGCTGGCGCGGCCGTCCGCCGTCTCACGCTCCTGCAACTCGTCCGTCACCAGCTGGTTGCGGGCGGCGGCCAGCTCAGCCTCCGTCACGCCATCCTTGGACACCTGGGCCAGTGCGTCCAGCAGGGCCTTCTCCCCCGCCTCCGCCGTGGCGCCGCCGGCCAGGATGGCGCCGATGGCGTAGGCGCCCGGCTGCTGGTTCACCGCCTGGAAGGTGAAGACCTCGCTCGCCACCTGCTTTTCATAGACCAGCGATTGATTCAGGCGGCTGCTGTCGCCATGGCCCAGGATGGCGTCCAGCACGATCAGCGCCGGCACGTCCCGGTCCGTCGCCTTGGGGAAGGGGTATGAGAGCAGCACGGCCGGCAGGGGCAGGCCCGGCTGCGCCACCGTCAGCGTTTCCGGCGCTGTGCGCGCCGGTTCCACCGCCGTCACGCGGGGAATGGCGGCCGCGGGATGGCCCAGGCCGCCGAAATACTTGTCCACCCAGGCGTCCAGCTCGGCCGGCTTGAAATTGCCCACCACCACCAGGGTGGCGTTGTCCGGCCGGTAGTATGTCGCGTGGAAGGCCTGCACGTCCTGCAAGGTGGACGCGTCCAGATCCTCGATGCTGCCGATGCCGGGGCGGCCGTAGGGGTGCACCTTGAAGCTGACCTGCGGGAACATCAGGTAGAACAGCCGGCCGTAGGGCTGGGCCAGCACGCGCTGGCGCAATTCCTCCTTCACCACGTCGCGTTCGGACTTGAAGTTGTCCTCATCCACGACGAGGGAGCCCATGCGCTCCGCCTCCGCCCACAGGATGCGTTCCAGGTGGTTGGCGGGCACCGTCTCAAAGTAATTGGTGTAGTCGTCGTTGGTGGAGGCGTTGTTGTAGCCACCGACATCTTCCGTCAGCCGGTCGAACTGTTCCGCCGCCATGTCGCGCGTGCTTTTGAACATCATGTGTTCGAACAGATGCGCGAAGCCGCTGCGCCCCTTGGGATCATCCTTGGACCCCACGCCGTACCACACCTGCACCGACACGGTGGGCGTGCCGGTGTCCGGCAGGGCGATGACCTTCAGGCCGTTGGCCAGCGTGCGCTGCGTGAACGCCAGCGGCGGCACGGAGACCTTGCCACCGGGCGCAACCGCCGGTGTGTCCGCCGCCAGGGCGGGCGCCAGCGGCGGCAAGGTGGAGCAAAGGGCGGTGGTCAGGGCCAGGGCCGCGAGCGTGCGGGTGAAGCGCATCATGGGAACCGTCATCCTTTTTATGCCCGGCTTTTCATGCCTGGATTCCTAGATAGCCCAAAACCGTCCCGCTGCGGCGAAGCATTTGGTTAATTCGTTGTCAGGGAAGGGACTGGCGCCCGTTCGCGGCCAGTCACACGCCCAAGAAACCACCATCCCGCCCCTGTTTCTTTTCTGCCACAGGGGCACTTTAGCATGGCCGATAGCTTTGAAAGTCACTTGCATTCACAAGTGCGGCGGCGGTACCAAATTTCCATCAGGTAATGATAATAATTATTAGTTGCTGGAGCCATCAAGTGTCTAACCTGCGGCAGTTCCTCTCTGTGTATTCCATCGCGCTCGCGTCCGCCGTCTCGGTGGTCAGCCTGAGTGCCGGCATGGCCCGCGCCGATGAAGGCGCCCCCGTCTCTTCCGAAGAAGAGGTGCTGGTCACCGGTCAGCGGTTGGCGACCGACGCGTCCAGTGCGCTGAAAAGCGACACCCCCCTGCTTGAGACCCCCCAGTCGGTCAGCGTCATCACCCGCGCCGATCTGGATCTGCGGGTCGCCGACAGCCTGAACGAGGCGCTGAACTACATCGCCGGCGTCGGCCCGGACACGCGCGGCAACACCGCCGGCCGGTATGACCTGATGACCGTGCGCGGTTTCAACGCCGACCAGTACCTGGACGGCCTGCACGTCATCAGCTCCACCAACGGCTATGCCACGCCGCAGATCGACCTGGCCTTCCTGGAACGGGTGGAAGTGGTGAAGGGCCCGGCGTCCGTGCTGTACGGCAACGCCAACCCGGGCGGCATCGTGGCGCTCACCAGCAAGCTGCCCACGGGTGAGACCTTCGGCCAGGTCAGCCTGACCGCCGGCAGCTACAACACCTTCCGCGAGACGGTGGACCTGGGCGGCGTGCTGAACGAAAGCGGCAGCCTCAGCTACCGCCTGGTGGGCGTCAACGACCGGTCCGACACCCAGATCAGCCACACCGAGTCCGAGCGCTGGGGCGTCAGCCCCAGCCTGACCTGGAAGCCTGACAACCAGACCAGCTGGACCGTGCTGTTCGTGCACCAGCAGGACCCGAAGAGCGGCGGCTATGGCTCGCTGCCCGTCGATGGCTCGCTGCTGTCGAACCCGAACGGCAACATCCCGCGCGACTTCTATGACGGTGAGCCGGATGCCGAGCGGTTCAACCGCACGGAAAACATGGTCACGTCGCTGTTCACGCACAAGTTCGACAACGACTGGACGGTGCACCAGAGCACCCGCTACATGCACCTGACGACGGACTATCAGAGCGTCTACAGCACCGGCAGCTTCGCCGATGCCGCCGAGACGCAGCTGATCCGGTCCATCGCCGTCGCCAAGGAAGAGACCAGCAACCTGACGCTGGACACCAACCTGACCGGCACCGTCCACACCGGCCCGCTGACCCACAACCTGATCTTCGGTGTCGATTACCAGAACACCATCCAATTCGAGGCGGCCGGCTTCGGCGGCAGCGTCGGCAAC
This sequence comes from Azospirillaceae bacterium, assembly GCA_028283825.1. Taxonomy (NCBI): domain Bacteria; kingdom Pseudomonadati; phylum Pseudomonadota; class Alphaproteobacteria; order Rhodospirillales; family Azospirillaceae; species Azospirillaceae bacterium. The sequence goes on from JAPWJW010000001.1 coordinate 2,092,397, forward strand.
CTGGACGTCTTCGACCCGGTCTACGGTTCGGCCATCACCCTGCCGGCCACCAGCTTCGACGTGCGCCTGCATATGCAGCAGACCGGCGTCTACGCCCAGGACCAGATCGCCCTGGGCGGCTTCCGCCTGGTGCTGAGCGGCCGCAACGACTGGCTGGACATCAACCAGCTGAGCTACCTCAGCAACAGCACCACGTCCAAGAGCGACTCCTCCTTCACCGGCCGCGCCGGCCTGCTGTACCTGTTCGACAACGGCGTGGCGCCCTACGTCTCCTACGCCACGTCCTTCCTGCCGCAGACCTCGACCGACAAGAACGGCAACGTCCTGTCCCCGACCGAGGGCAAGCAGGTCGAAGTGGGCGTGAAATACCAGCCCAAGGTCTGGAACGCGATGCTGACCGCCGGCATTTATGAGCTGCGCGAGACCAACGTCGCCACCACCGACCCCAGCTTCCCCACCGCCTCCATCGCGGCGGGCGAGGTGCGGTCGCGCGGTGTGGAACTGGAAGGTTCCGCCAGCCCGATCCAGGGCCTGGACCTGCACGCCAGCTACACCTACATCGACAACATGGTCACCAAGGACAATTCGGGCCTTGAGGGCTCGCGTCCCTACGCCGTGCCGCAGACCACGGCCAACGCCTACGCCAACTACACCCTGCAGGAAGGCCCGCTGGCCGGCGTGGGCTTCGGTGGCGGCGTGCGTTACCTGGGCCGCAGCTTCAATGGCGCCGCCGACGGTGCGGGCGCCATGGCCATCCCCGGCGCCACCCTGTTCGACCTGATGGGCAGCTACGACTTCAGCCACCTGGCGCCGTCGCTGACCGGCCTGACCGTGAACCTGGACGTCACCAACCTGCTGGACCGCCGCTACATCTCCTCGTGCTACAGCACCATCTGGTGCTGGTATGGCCCGGGCCGCGATGTGAAGGCCAACGTCAGCTACCGTTGGTAATACAGCCCTCCATGGCCGTGATCGCGGCCATGGGATAAGTGCCGGGGGCCGGGGTGGAGCGATCCGCCCCGGCCCTTCGCTTTTTGAATTGGCCCTGCGCCGGCATGGCCGTGCGGCCCCTCCCCTCCGGTCCCCCCGGTGCTATGTCACAGGCCATATCGGGGAATGGGGGTGTCATGAAGCGTATGCGGTGTCGATCGGTGGCCTTGGCGCTGGCCATGGCCTTGGGGCGTGCTGGACCGGGGGTGGCGGCCACCGCGCAGGACTACCGCCCCGTCTTTCATCCCGAGCAGTTGAAGGGCCCGCCCGCCGGCAAACCGAATGAGGTGCTGGTCCTGGGAACGGCCCACCTTTCCGAATTGCCCGCCCCTTTCCAGCCCGACATGCTGGCCCCGCTGTTGATGCGGCTGGCGGCATGGCGGCCGGCGGAAATCACCACCGAGAACGTCTCCGGCCTGCAATGCGACGCCATGCGCCGCTATCCCAGCCGCTACGCGTCAAGCACTCCGGATTATTGCCCCGACCCCACCGCCGCCGGCCAGTCCCTGGGGTTGGATGTGCCGGCCGCCAATGCCGAGGCCGAACGCCTGCTGGCGGCGTGGCCCTCCACGCCATCCGCCGCCCAGCGGCGCCACCTGGCCGCCGTCTTCCTGGCGGCGGGGGAGCCGGGCTCCGCCCTGGTGCAATGGCTGCGCCTGGCGCCGACGGAGCGGGCGGAGGGTGACGGCCTGACCGCCGCGCTGGTGGCCTATCTGGACAAACGCAAGGACCGGCACGACGAGACCGCCCTGATCGCCGCGGCCCTGGCGGCGCGCCTGGGCTTGGAGCGCCTGTGGAGCGTGGACGACCACACCGCCGACACCAGCGACCCGGCGGACCGGGACGCCTACACGGCGGCGATCACCCACGCCTGGGACAACCCCGCCACCAAGGCGCGGGTGGATGAGGACAAGCGGCTGCAGGCCGGCCTGGCGGAACCGGACGGCCTGCTGAAGATGTACCGCGCCGACAACGCGCCGGGGGCGCCGCTGCTGGCCTACCAGTCCGACTTCGGCGCCGCCTTGATGGAACCGTCGCCGCAGGCCTTCGGCCGGGGGTACGTCGGGTACTGGGAAACGCGCAACCTGCGCATGGTGGCGAACATCCGCGACGTGCTGGGCCAGCACCCGGGCACCCGCCTGCTGGCCATCGTCGGCGCCTCCCACAAGGGCTATTTCGAGGCTTATCTGAACCAGATGCATGACGTGCGCCTGGTGGATGCGAACACGGTGCTGCGCTAAAGAGGGCAACATGGACAGGCGGGGATTCCTGGGCAACACGATGCTGGCCGGCGCCGTCCTGGCATGGGCCGGTGCCCCGGCCACCGCCGCGCCCCTACCCGCCGACGGCCTGGAGGCGCAGGTCGCCACCCTGGTGGCCGACGGCGGCTTCAGCGGCACGGTGCTGGTGGAACACCAGGGTGCGGTCGTGCTGCACCAGGCCTATGGCCTGGCGGAACGGTCCTTCCAGGTGCCCTGCCGGTTGGACGGCCTCTACCGCATCGCCTCCATCACCAAACTGTTCACGTCCACCCTGGTGCTGCGCCTGGCCGCCCGGGGCCGGCTGTCGCTGGATGCCGTCATCCGTACCTATCTGCCGGCCTACAAGGGCCCGGCGGCGGACACAGTGAGCGTGCGCCAGTTGCTGACCCACACCTCGGGCATCGAGAATTTCGACAAGGGCCTGACCAGCTACACGGACGCGGCACGCGCCGGCATACCGGCCTACCAACTGCCGCACAGCAGCGATGAACTGATGGACCGCTATGCCAGCGGCCCGCTGGTCAACCCGCCGGGCAGCACCTTCGACTACAACAACGCCGACTACGTCATCCTGGGCAAGGTGGTGGAGGCGGTGACCGGCGGCACCTATGACCAGGCCCTGCGCCACGACATCCTGGATCCGTTGGGCCTGGCCCACACCGGCATGGCGCGCCAGGATGTGATCCTCCCCAATCTGGCGGCCACCTATTACAAGGACGGTGACCGGGATCTCGCCCACGACATGCCGGTCTATCCCCAGAACTGGTACGCCGCCGGCGGCCTTTATTCCACCACCGGCGATCTGCTGGCCTTCGCCCGCGCGCTCTACGGCGGCACCCTGCTGTCACCCGCCCAACTGGCCCAGTTGCTGACACCGGCCAAGGAGGAATACGGCTTCGGCCTCTGGCTCTCCGACCTCCAGGCCCGGGGCCGGCCCCACCGCTATGCCCAGCGCCCCGGCCGCATCATGGGCGCCAACACCCTGTTGCTGCGTTTCCTGGACGACGATCTCACCATCATCATCCTGGGCAACACCAACCTGGCGGACACCGACCGCATGGGCTTCCGGATCGCGCGGTGGTTCCTGGGGCCGAAGGACTAACCCACCTTGCTCGCCACCCCTTCATGGTATATATTTTTGATAGATATCAAAGGAGACAACCATGGATACCGCCAAGCTCTTCTGGTCCGGCCGCTCACAAGCCGTACGCCTGCCCAAGGACTTCCGGTTCGAGGGCCAGGAAGTGCGCATCCGCCGCCACGGTAACGCGGTGATCCTGGAACCCATCGCCGACAATTGGGACTGGCTGGCCGATGTCATCGGCCCGGTGGATGAAGACTTCGCCAAGGCGGCCATGGAGCGGCCCGATGACCAGGAACGCCCCGCCCTGGATTTCTTCGAGTGAAGTTCCTGCTGGACACCAATGCCGTCATCGCGGTGATAAAAGGCAACCCAGCCTTTCTCAGCCGCATGCAACAGCATAGGCCGGAGGACTTCGGCCTGCCGTCCATCGTGGTGCATGAGCTTTACTTTGGTGCCGCCAAGAGCCAGCGCCAAGCGGAGAACATGGCCCGGGTGGATGCCCTGCGCTTCCCCGTTCTGGACTTCGACCCCGAGGACGCACGAGAAGCCGGCCTCATCCGCGCCCAATTGGCGGCGGCGGGCACGCCCATCGGGCCGTATGACGCACTGATCGCCGGGCAAGCGTTGGCACGCACCCTGACGCTGGTGACGCACAATACGCGGGAATTTAGACGAGTGTCGGGACTGCGTTGGGAAGACTGGGAATAAATCCCGTCTGTACCGAACGAGTAATAGACCTAGAGAGTCAGATACGCAGTATAGCCGCCGCCAACTCCAGCCCCATCAAGACAATGAAGCCATTTTCCTTTTCGGACAAAAATATATAGCCAGCCCGCCCGCATCATGGGGGCCAACATCCTGCTGCCGGGCTTCCTGGACGATAACCTGACCATCGTCATCTTGGGCAACACCAACCTGGCAGGCACTCACCGGATGGGGGCGTCGTGGTTCCCTGGGGTAGAAGGAGGGATGAGAGGGCTCGCCAGGCATCCCCGGCCAGCGTAAGTCAGGGGCGAAGTGGGATTAGAGCTGCGGCCCCCTGAAATGAATCACGTCATTCACCTTATCGGACAAGAACACGTAGCCGGCGCCCCCGATATCTAGACGCCATGCGTATGACCTACCATCCTTCGTCTTCAAATGTCCGTGAAACACGCAGTTCAGTATCGTCGCCCGCTCGTGAAATCCCTCCCCTGGTTCTTCGTGAGCCACCTTGAACCACTTTAACACCTGGGAATTTGTCAGCTTCGTATCCGAGCAAGCCTCGACATATTCCTTGATGTCCCGATTCCCCTCGAAAACGGCGGATGATTCAACAGTGACCGACTTGATATCGATGGCCTTCGCCTCGACATCGCTGCCCGAGACCAGAAAAGCGGCTAAGGCTAATGGCGCGATTCTTTTTATCAATCCCATTTCGCGGTCTCCGCCTCATGTGGGTTTTTGACGCCCACCGCCGGGTGTCGGTAAATCTCAATGGTCGGGAAATTCAGAACCATCTTCAGGCCGGCGACCAGCCGGGTCAAAGATGTGTTCTGCTCTGGCGTGACTGGTTCATATGTCACGCCTTTCTCCGTTTCCACGTGGTAACCGACGATTTCTATGCCGATGGAATCGTCGTTCATGGGGAAGCGATCAGGAAACGCTTTCTTTTTCTCAATCTTATGAACCGCCGCGGCATCCCACTTCTTGATCGCCGCCAGCTCGGTCGGTGGACAACTGTGGCTCAGAAGGCAGCGCGCTTGTAACTGCCCGACATGCCACAGCTCCCAATGCATGGAGGCCGTCTGATAGACGTCCCCATTCTTGTCGATCAGGAAGTGCGCGCCGTTCGGCGCCTTGCCGGCGTAGCTGTTGAAGGTGGCGTCGCGGTTGGGCGAGTCCGTTTGGTGGACGATGATCCCGTCGATCGCGGTGATGGTCCCGTGCTTGAGATTGGGAAAGGGGTGTTTGGTCACCTCGGGGTCGACGACCCAACCATCCGCATCCAGCTGCATGGCGATACCCCTCCCACCGTCAACCTCAGGGATATCTGTCGCCGTGGGCGTGCGGCAAGGCGTACGTCCGGATGGATAGTTCCCAAAACAAAACGGGCGGCGCCCCGAAGGACGCCGCCCGCTTCAATCCTAAACCGATGCCGGAACCCGGCCTCAGCCTTCCTTCGCCTCCGTGGTGATCTTGGGCTTGGGCAGGTCGAGCTTGATCGACAGTTCCTTCAGGCGCGCGGTGTCCACCGCGTTGGGGGCCTGCATCAGCAGGTCTTCGGCGCGCTGGTTCAGCGGGAAGACGATGACCTCGCGGATGTTGGGCTCATCGGCCAGCAGCATGACGATGCGGTCGATGCCGGGGGCGGAACCACCATGCGGCGGGGCGCCCAGCTTGAAGGCCGACAGCATGCCGCCGAAGCGGGTCTCGAGGTCCTCGGCCGAATAGCCGGCGATCTCGAACGCCTTGTACATGATCTCGGGCTTGTGGTTACGGATGGCGCCCGAGGACAGTTCGATGCCGTTGCAGACGATGTCGTACTGGAAGGCCTTGATGTCCAGCGGGTTCATGCCGGTCAGGGCCTCCAGGCCGCCCTGCGGCATGGAGAAGGGGTTGTGGGAGAAGTCGATCTTCCCCGTCTCCTCGTCCTTCTCGTACATCGGGAAGTCGACGATCCAGCAGAAGCGGAAGGCGCCCTGCTCGATCAGGCCCAGTTCCTCACCCACGCGGGTGCGGGCCTGGCCGGCCAGCTTGGCGGCCGGGCCTTCCAGGTCGCAGACGAAGAACACGGCATCGCCGTCCACCGCACCGGTCAGCTCACGCAGCATCACCTGCGCCGCTTCCGGCACGAACTTGGCGATGGGGCCCTTGCCGGCGCCATTCTCGAACAGGATGTAGCCCAGGCCCGGCGCGCCCAGGCCGCGAGCCCAGTCGTTCAGCTTGTCGAAGAAGCTGCGGGGCTTGTCGCCCACGGCCGGCGCCTTGACGCAGCGGACGACGCCGCCCTTGTCCAGCACACCACGGAAGGCCTTGAACTCCACGTCGTCGCGGCGGAACACGTCCGACACGTCGGTGATCACCAGCGGGTTGCGCAGGTCCGGCTTGTCGTTGCCGTACTTCAGCATGCTCTCCGCGAAGGGGATGCGCGGGAACGGATAGGGGCTGACGGTCTTGGCCACACCGGTGAAGTCGCGGAATTCCGTGAAGATGCCGTGGATGACGGGCTCGATCGCGGCGAACACGTCGTCCTGCGTCACGAAGCTCATCTCGAAATCGAGCTGGTAGAACTCGCCGGGTGAGCGGTCGGCGCGGCTGTCCTCGTCCCGGAAGCAGGGGGCGATCTGGAAGTAGCGGTCGAAGCCCGCCACCATCAGCAGCTGCTTGAACTGCTGCGGCGCCTGCGGCAGGGCGTAGAACTTGCCGGGATGGTTGCGCGCCGGCACCAGGAAGTCGCGGGCGCCTTCCGGCGAGGACGAGGTCAGGATGGGGGTCTGGAACTCGGTGAAGCCGGCGTCGATCATGCGGCGGCGGGCCGAGGCGATGACGTTGGAGCGCAGGTGGATGTTGCGGTGCATCTTGGTGCGCCGCAGATCCAGGAAGCGATAGCGCAGGCGGATGTCCTCACCCGCGTCCTGGTCGGAGTTCACCTGCAGCGGCAGCTGGTCGGCCAGGCTCTGCACCACGACCTCATCCGCCTTCACCTCGACATGGCCGGTGGGCAGCTTGTCGTTGATGGTGTCGCCGGTGCGGGCCACGACGCGGCCGGTGACGGTGATCACCGATTCCAGGCGCGCAGCCTCCAGCACCTTGAAGCCGGGATTGTCGATATCGATCACGCACTGCGTCAGGCCGTAATTGTCGCGCAGGTCGACAAACAGCAATTGGCCATGGTCACGCTTGCGGTGGATCCAGCCGGAGAGGCGGACGGTCTTGCCGGCGTCTTCCAGGCGCAGGGCGCCGCAGGTGTGGGAACGATAGGAGTGCATGGGGCCGGGCCTTGACGAGTGCGGGTGGGACGAAAACAGCAGCCGACAGCCCCCGGTTGGGGGCGCGGCGAGGTTGCGACACTAGGGCCGGAGGGGGGCGGCTTGTCAAGCCGGGACGCTTTCCAGAGCCGGCCCGTCACGTCCTAGCCCCCACAGGCCCTATGCACGCGCGCGAAGCTATAGTATGTGAACTTTCTTATGACCCTGATCACCACGACCGCCGCCCTCGCCGCCTTCTGTGACCGACTGGCCTCCGCCGAGTACGTCACCGTCGACACCGAATTCATGCGGGAAAAG